>JASJBK010000092.1 GCA_030066555.1 Halieaceae bacterium | reverse complement strand
TGGCACACGCCGCGGATCATGTCACTGGACCACTGGTGGCAGCACTGCTATCGGCAGCGCTGCCTGGCCGGCGACGAGCTGCCGGTGCTCTTGAGCCCGGCGCAGGAGCGCACGCTGTGGCTGAAATGCGTCAACGAAACCGAAGGCCCGGCCTTGCTGCGGCCCGCCGTGGCCGCGGAACTGGCCGCTGACGCCTATCGCAACCTGGCCCTGTGGGATATCGACTGGCGCAGCGCCGGCGTAGCCCAGCAATTCGGGTTTGACGAAGACACGGCGATCTTCATCAAGTGGGCCAAACACTTCGAGCAGTCGCTGTCGCGGCTGGGTCTGGCCTTCCTGCCTGTGCTGGTGGAGCGTCTCGCCGACGCCTGCCCGGAACCGGAAATCGTGCTGGCGGAATTCGACGATCTGCCGCCGCGCTACCGGTCCGCGCTGGAAGCCCAGGCCGGCACACTCAGTCAACACAGCGCGGGTTCAGAGCAGGCCTCCTGCCAGCTACAGGCCTGTGCCTCTCATCGCGACGAACTGGAAACGGCCGCGCGCTGGGCTTTCCAGCAGCACAGTGAGGCGCCGCAGCGGCGACTTGGCATTCTGCTGCCGCAGCTGCAGCAGGAGCGCGCCGATTTCGAGCGTGTCCTGGTGCAGCAATTTGGCAGCGACCCCAGGCGCCCGGACTCGCTGCCGGTCAATTTTTCTGCCGGTATCCCCATGAGCAAATGTGGGCCAGCCAGCGCCGCTCTGGCACTGTTGGGACTGCCGGTGCGTGACCAGTCGCTGGCCGAACTGGGCCGCCTCGTCTACAGCCGCTATCGCGTCCTCGACGGTATTGAATCTGAAGAGCTGGCCCTGGCAAGACTCATCGATGACGCCCGCGAACCGGTAAGCCCGGCAACCTTGCGCGCTGCGCTGGGGAGAGCGGCATCCGCCGGCGTAGAAAGCAATTCAGAGACACTGCAGCAGGTGCTGCTTAACGCCGGGCAGGCACGCACGCTGCGCGCTACGCATCCGGCTACGGACTGGCCGCAGCTTTTTACAGATCTACTGGAGGCGTTCGGATGGCCTGGCGCAGGGCCTCTCGATTCGCTGGAATTCCAGCAGGTTGAGCAGTTTCAGTCCGTACTCGCCGGTCTGGCAGAGCTGACACCGGTCACTCCGCAGATGGACTATCGAGCCGCACTCGCGGCACTGGAGCAGCTCTGCGCCAACAGCGTGTTCCAGGCAAAGTCTCCGGACGCACCGATCCAGGTGCTGGGCACCCTGGAAGCCGCAGGCCTGCAGTTCGATGCCGTATGGGTCTGCGGCATGGGCGCCGGCGAGTGGCCGGCGGCGGCGCGTCCAAACCCCTTCATCCCCGTGCAGTTGCAGCGCAGCGCAGCCATGCCCCATGCCGATGCCCAGCGCGAGCTGGCCTACGCGGAACAGCTGCTTGATCACCTGCGTCGCTCGACGCGCCTGCTGATCGCCAGCTACGCCAGCCAGGAGCAGGACGTGGAAGTCGCTCCCAGCCCATTGCTCGCAGATTTCGCGGCTTTGCCTGAAGCACCGGCAACACACTGGCCCAGTCATTGGCAGGCCGATTCCGAGCACACAAGTCTGGAAACCGTTACCACCAGCGCTGCACCGGCCCTCTCTGCGGAAGAGGCGAGCGCTATCAGCGGTGGCAGCGCTATTCTGGGCAACCAGGCCCAGTGCCCGTTCCGGGCGTTTGCGCGCCACCGACTCGGTGCCCATCCATTACCGGAACCGGTTGTGGGAATCAGTCCCACCGAGCGCGGCGCCATACTGCACGAGGCGCTCTATCACTTGTGGGGTGAACTGGAAGATTCGCTGAGCCTGCGGCGCCTCGATGAGGCCGGGCGACGGCTGCTGAGCGAACGCAGCGCCGCTACCGCCATCGAGAGTTTCCGACAGGGCCGGGGACGCAGGGAAAATCCCGGCCTGTTGCGTCTTGAGCGGGACCGCCTGACGGACATATTGGTCAACTGGCTGGCGGTGGAAGCGGAACGTGCGGATTTCACGGTGAGCGCCCGCGAGCAGCGCCACGAGATCGACTTTGGCGATCTCAGTATTACCTTGCGGGTCGATCGCGTGGATCAACTCAGCAATGGGCGGCAACTGTTGATCGACTACAAGACTGGCGATGCCAAAACTCGACTGTGGCTGGGGCAGCGGCCAGAAGATCCTCAGCTGCCGCTGTATGCGCAATTATTGCCGGCCGCGGAAGTGGAGGGTGTCAGTTTCGCGGTGCTGCGCCATAGCGCGACTGAATACCGTGGCCTTGCAAGAACTACCCAGGGCAGCGGTATCAGCGAGGATGTAGCGGACGCCACCGCAAAGAGCGACGCCGAGTTGCCGGACTGGGATGCCTTGCAGGCGCACTGGGCCGCAGCCCTTAAGTCTCTGGCCCAGGAATTTCTCGACGGCGAGGCCAGGGTTGAACCGCTGGACCCTCGCAACACCTGCACATTCTGCGGACTGGAGGAACTGTGTCGAATCCAGTAGCCGACGCCGCCCAGCGCGCCGAGGCGCTCGATCCGCTGCGCTCGTTCTGTGTCACCGCGCCGGCGGGGTCCGGCAAGACCGAATTGTTGATCCAGCGCTTCCTGACGCTGCTGACCAGGGTCGAGCAGCCCCAGGAGGTGCTGGCGATCACCTTTACCCGCAAGGCCGCGGCCGAGATGCGCACACGCCTGGGAGAGGCATTGCTGGCTGCAGCCACCAGCCCGCAACCTGCGGACCATCACGCCGCCCATACCTGGAAACTGGCCCGCGATGTGTTGGCAGTCGACGAAGACAGGGGCTGGCAACTACAGCGCAATCCTGCACAGCTGAACATCCGCACCATCGATGGTTTCTGCGGCGCGCTGACCCGGCAGATGCCGGTCCTGTCTCGTTTCGGAGGCCCGATCACTGCTGTCGACGACGCTTACCCCTATTACCGCGAGGCCACCCACGCGCTACTTGAACAGCTCTCAGAAGAGGGGCCCATAGCCGACGATCTCGGCAGTGTATTGCTGCATTTCGATAACAACTGGAATCGGCTGGAGAATCTGCTGGTGGCAATGCTGGCCTGCCGGGATCAGTGGCTGGTGTACCTGGGTACCGGGCTTGACCGAGCCAGCGCCCAGGCTGCCGCCGAACGCAGTATTACTGTGCTCTGCGAGACCACGCTGGCACAGCTTGCAGAGGCGATGGAGCCCTGGCGCAGCACCCTGATTCCACTCTGGCAGTACAGCCGGGATTGCCTGGGCACCTCCAGGGACGTGATCTGGCCCGGGCAGACCGAAGCCGATGTAGGCGACTGGCAAAATCTGTGCAGCCTGCTGCTCACCAACAAAGACGAGTGGCGCAGGAAGGTCGACAAAAACACCGGCTTCCCTCCGGGCAAGGGTGAAGCAACCGATCGTAAAACGGAAATGGCAGCTTTGCTGGACGCCATCGCCGAAGACGACACGCTGCTCAACCTGCTGGTGGAAGTGCGGCACCTGCCATCTGCCACGCCGGGTGACGCGCACTGGGAGCGGGTGCTGGCCTGCACGCGCCTTCTGCCGCTGCTGGCCGCTCAGCTCAGCGTCGTGTTCCAGCAACACGGGTTTGTGGACCACACCCAGGTATCCCTGGCGGCACTGGATGCGCTGGGTGACGATGAGAGCCCCACAGAGTTGGCCCTCAAACTCGACTACCGGCTACAGCATATCCTGGTCGATGAATTCCAGGACACGGCGGTCAACCAGTTCGAACTGGTGCGGCGCCTGACCCGTGGCTGGGCCGAGCACAATGCCAGCAATCCCCAAGCGGCGCGCACCCTGTTTATCGTCGGGGATGGCATGCAGTCCATTTACGGCTTTCGGGAAGCCGATGTCGGCCTGTTTATTCGCGCCAAGCAAGCGGGCTTCGACGCACTGCACCTTGAGCCCCTCACCCTGTCCACCAATTTCCGCAGCCAGGCAGCGCTGGTGGAGTGGGTGAACAACTGTTTTGCCGGCGCATTCCCGGCGGCGGACGATATCCAGCGCGGCGAGATTGCCTTCTCGCCGGCCCAGCCGTTTCGCGACAGCCTGGCCGGTTCGCCGGCCACCCTGGCCGCCTTTGCGGATGCCGACGCCGAGGCCCGCTGGATGGGGAGGGAAATTGAGGCCAGCGTTAACGACCCGAACTGCGAAACCACCGCTGTACTGGTAAGGCGCAAGGCCGACCTGCTGGCGCTGGTACCGGAACTCAAGCAGCGGGGGCTGAGCTGGCAGGCACAGGAAATCGACGCACTCGCCGACTCTAGCGTGGTGCGCGACCTGAGCGCCCTGTGTCGGGCACTGCACAACCCGCTGGACCGGGTCGCCTGGCTGGCGCTGTTGCGCGCCCCCTGGTGTGGACTCGAGCATGCAGACCTGCTGGCACTGGCCAGGCAGCAACCCCGGGGTAGCCTCAAACCGCTGTTAATGGATGCAGGCGCTGCGGAACACCTGAGCCGGGACGGTGCACAGCGGCTCGGCTTCCTGCGCAGCGGGCTGCTGAGTGCCTTTGCCATGCAGGAACGCCTCGGCCTTCGAGACTGGGTAGAGCTGGCCTGGCTTGCGCTGCGTGGACCGGAGTGTGTGGAAGAGGCGAGCCAGCTGGAAGACGCGGATGCCTTTTTTGCCATGCTGCAGCAGCTGGAGCGGGCCGGTGAAGATTACTCGCCGGCCCTGCTGGACCAGCATGTGGCAAAACTCTATGCGCAGAATGCCAGCGCAGACCCGGGCTTGCAGTTGATGACCCTGCACAAGGCCAAGGGCCTGGAGTTTGACCGGGTCTTTATTCCCAACCTCGCCCATACTCCCGGCCGCGAGAACAGGGAGCTGTTGCTGTGGGATGAATACCATGCCGCCAGTGGCGAAGACTGTTTCATGCTGGCTATGGATGACCAGGCCGGCAGCAAGGAGGCAACGCTCTACAACTTCCTCCACCGGCAGCGCAAGCTCAAGCGCCGCGCCGAGACCACGCGCCTGCTGTACGTCGGCGCTACCCGCGCCGTCCAGCACCTGTATCTGAGCGCGCGCCTGAAATTCAGCGAAGAGGGCGAGCCAAAGCCCCCTGCCGAGGCCTCACTGCTGGGTGCGATCTGGCCGGCGGTGGCGAGCCAGTTTCAATATCCGGAACCGGACCCGGCAGCGCTGCCCTTGATCGGCACTGACAGCAATAGGTTGCTGCGCCTGGTGTCGCCGTCGGCGCCAAAGGTGGAAATATCAGGGCAGGCATCCGACCCGAATATCCCGGAGCGTCGCGCTGACACGCTGGCCAGCGCCGTGGGCAGCGTGGTGCACCTGACCCTGGAGCGGCTCTCCAAGGGCCCGCTGCCGGAACAGTTTGTCCGTGCCGACTGGGAGCCCTGGTGGGCGCGGGAACTGGCCATGCTCGGTGTGTACGACCAGGCAACAGCGCTGGACAGCGTCGAAACCTCGGTGGCCGGTGTGCTGGCCGATGAACGCGGACGCTGGCTGCTATCGACGGAACGCGAGGAGGCCGCCAGCGAACTGGCGGTCAGCCGGCTGCTGCCCGACGGCAGCGTGGCTGACTATGTGATAGACCGCACCTATATCGAAGATAAGGTGCGCTGGGTTGTTGATTACAAGAGCTCTGTGCCAGACTCAGGGATGCCTGTGGAAGCGTTCATCGCGCAGGAGGCCGAGCGCTATCGAGAGCAACTTGAGGCCTACCGCGAGCTGTTACAGGCGATGGATCAGCGACCGGTTCGCTGCGCACTGTATTTTACGGCGCTGCCCTATTGGCACGCGCTGGATTAACCGCACGACCATAACAATAAGAACTGCAACGCCCTGGAGACACCATGTACGACACACTGATTGAATACCTTGATCACTGGGTAGAAGAGTACCCGGACGACATCTGGCTGCGCGATGTGCACGGCGACGACATCACCGACTGGACCTGGAAGCAGGCCCAGGAACAGATTTACGCGCTGGCCGCCTGGGAGGAAGAGAACCTGTCCGGGCCAGGCGCCCGCATCGGTATCCTGTCGCGCAACTGCGCGCACTGGTTCATGGCCGACCTGGGATCCATCGCCGCGGGCAAAGTCACCGTGCCGATGTTCACCACGCTTCCGCAGGAAACTGCCGAGTACGTGATGAACTTCACCGAGATGGAGCTGCTGTTTGTGGGGCAGACAGAAAACTGGGACCAGATATCCGCAGTATTGCCCGAGGGCATCAAGCTGGTGACCCTGCCGGGGGCCACCATCGAGCAGGAGCACCTGCGCTGGGAAGACATTGTGACCCCCAACCTGGGCAAGCGGCCCCAGCACAAGGCCACCCGCGAAGAGCTGGTGTCCATCGTGTTTACCTCCGGCACCACCGGCATGCCCAAGGGCGTGATGCAGACCCACGATTCCAATATATTGCCCATCAATCGTTTCCGGTTTGCCTTTGCACTGCCGGACCGGGCGCGCTTTTTCTCCTACCTGCCGCTATCGCATATCGCCGAGCGCCAGATCGTCGAGTTTGCGTCGCTGATGTACGGCGGCAGTGTCTATTTCAATGAAAACCTGCTGACCATCCTGCGGGACCTGCCGGCCTGTAAGCCGCACCTGATGTTTGGCCCGCCACGGGTCTGGGAACAGCTGCAGCAAGTGCTGCTCGGCCACCTGGGTGGCCAGGAAGAGATCGACAAGGCGCTGGCCGAGGATGCCGAGGGGCTCGGCAAGCAGGTAAGAGAAATGCTGGGCCTGGACGAATCCATCTACCTGCTCACCGCCGCGGCGCCAACGCCGCCGGCGCTGATTCACTGGTACGAAAAGGTCGGCCTGACGCTGATGGAAGGCTTCGGCCAGACCGAGGCCATGGGCCTGCTGGCGAACTCACACGATGACCGCCGCATCGGCGCTATCGGCAAGCCGGTGGGGGAAGTGGAGATCAAGCTCACCGAGGAAGACGAGCTGTGCTGTAAGGCCGAGGGCCTGTCGCCGGGATACTACAAGCAACCCGAGAAAACCGCGGAGACCTTCAAGGACGGCTGGGTGCATACCGGCGACAAAGCACGCATCGACGAGGATGGCTTTGTCTACATCACCGGCCGGGTGAAGGACTACTTCAAGACCATCCAGGGCAAGTTCGTCGCTCCTACCCCGATAGAGAACGAATTTGCCAAGAACCCTCACACCGAGCAGATTTGCCTGCTGGGCAGGGGCTATTCCAAGACAGTCATGGTCTGCGTGCTCAGCGGCATAGCGCAGCAGGCAGATCGCGAAGCCGTGGAAGCCCAACTCCGTGAGACGGCCTCTCAGGTCAACCAGGACGTGGATAAACACGCCCGCATGGGCGCGGTGATTATTTCCACCGATCCATGGACCATCGAGAACAGCATGCTCACACCCACCATGAAAATTCGCCGCGAGCAGATTGAAGCGAAGTACGGAGAAAGGGCACAGGACCTGGCCCGAATGGCAGCAGAGCAGGGTGAACTGCTGTCGGAGTGGATGTAGCCCCCTCAGGACATGGGGGCGATAACGTCGTCGGCGAAGCGCCGCAGGCCGTCGATTTTCTCCGCAAGCTGGTCCGTCTCGCCATGGTAGAAGGCCCAGGGCATGGTGAGTATGTGGGTGACTCCGGCGTCTTCGAGGCGCCGGTACCCGTCGATATCCCAGGCATCTGACGGCGTGGCCATCACCTCGAAAGGGGTGTCGCGTCCGTAGTCGGCGCGCCAGGCGCGAATCTTCTCAATACAGGTGATGATCTCAGCCGAGGTCTGCAGATCGGTCACCCAGCCGTCCGCAGACCGCGCCGCCCGTTTCATGGCAGCGTCGGAAATGCCGCCGATCCAGATCGGGATCGGCCCCGGCGGTGGCGGATTCATCTCCAGTGGCGCGAACTGGTAGTGCTCACCCCGGTACTCCACCCAGTCGCCGCTCCACAGCAGCGGCAGGATCTCCAGCATCTCATCCATGCGCTTGCCGCGACTGCGAAAGTCCTGCTGCATGAGTGCAAACTCATCTTCCGACCAGCCGACGCCAAATGCCGGTGTCACGCGGTTATTGGAGATGACCGCAGCGGTGCTGATGGCCTTGGCCACCAGGAAGGGATTGCGCATGGGCAACACATAGATGTTGTTGGTGAAGCGCAGGCGGGTGGTGATCGCAGCCAGCGCGCCGATCACCACCCAGGGATCGGGCCAGTCGGTGAATGCCGGCCAGCGCCGGCTGCCATCCTCAGTGTAGGGGTAGGGCGTGGAGATCTCCTCGGGATGCACTACATGGTCGGAAAACGACATGGCCTCCCACCCGGTCTCATCAGCTACCGGCGCCAGTGCGGTGAGATGCGCAACACTTGAGAAGGATGTGGAGAGTACAAACTTCATTGAGATCCCCTGATACACTTTTCGCCACGTTAACCAGCGCATGACACGGGCACAATTGCATGGCTGCCGATCAACTCGATAATCGCCTCTGGCACAACATAGTGATCCTCACCGGAGCGGGCATATCCGCGGAGTCCGGCCTGGGTACCTTCCGCGGTGCCGGCGGCCTGTGGGAACAGCAGCGGGTGGAAGACGTGGCAACGCCGGAAGCCTTTGCCCGTGACCCGGAGCTGGTCTATCGCTTTTACAACGCCCGCCGCGAACATCTGTGCAGCGGCGAGGTGCAGCCCAACACTGCCCACGCTGCCCTGGCCGAGCTGGAACAGGCTTTTGCCGGCAACCTCACCATCGTCACCCAGAACGTCGACGACCTGCATGAGCGCGGTGGCTCCAGGCGCCTGTATCACATGCATGGCGAGTTGATGAAGATGCGCTGCCAGCGCAGCGGCGCCATCTACGACGCCCCGGCGTACTTCGATGCGGAAGATACCTGCGAATGCTGCGGGCAACAGGGCCAGCTACGGCCGCACGTGGTGTGGTTCGGCGAGATGCCGCTGGAGATGGACGCGATCTACAGCGCTCTGGAGGCCTGTCACCTGTTCCTATCGATCGGAACGTCCGGCAACGTTTATCCCGCCGCCGGCTTCGTTGCGCACGTGCGCCGCTTCACCACAGCGCACACAATGGAGATCAATATGGAGCCGTCGGCCGGCGCCAC
>JASJBK010000091.1 GCA_030066555.1 Halieaceae bacterium | reverse complement strand
GAGTTTGAACGTTACCTGCAGCGCAAGCGTCCGCCGATTATGGGCCTGGGCGGCAAGCCTCAGGTGGCTACCATCGTTGGCCGCGGCACCATCATGGGCGGTGAGCAGCCTGCCGGTACCATCGGCTCTGCGACTCTCGGCCCGCTGATTGAGGACGCCGCCAACGACCCGCAAATCGCCGCGATTGTGCTGCGACTGGACAGCGGCGGTGGCGGCACCTTCGCCTCGGAAGTGATTCGCCAGAAAGTGCTGGAGGCGCGCCGCACCGGCAAGCCGGTGGTGGTGTCCATGGGCAGCATTGCAACGTCGGGAGCCTACTGGATCGCCTCGGCTGCCGATGAGATTCTTGCCACCCCGACCACGCTGACCGGTTCAATCGGCGTGTTCGCCGCCTTCCCGACCTTCGAAAAAGTGCTGGATCGCGCCGGCATTACCACTGACGGCGTCGGCACCACCGAAGTGGCTGGTGCCTTCCGCCCCGATCGTCCCATCCAGCCCCAGGTCAGTCGCACCATCCAGGCCTCGGTCGACCATTTCCATCGCCTGTTTGTCGACGTGGTAAGCAAGGGTCGTGAGTTGCCGGAGGAGGATGTGCGCGGCCTGGCCAATGGTGGCGTTTTCCTGGGCGGCTATGCGCAGGAGCTGGGCCTGGTGGATGCGCTGGGTGATGGCCGCGACGCGGTGGAGGCAGCGGCGCGGCTTGCCGGCCTGGAAGAGGGCGACTACGACTCAGTGCTGTTTGAGGAGGCGCCGGGCCCGCGCGAGATGTTCCTGCGCCAGCTGGCGGGCAACGCCCACCAGGCGCTGGGTAGTTTACCGACGCAGGACTGGCAGGCAGCATTGAAGAGCTGGGGCCAACCGCTGCGGGCCGGCATGTCGGTGTTGGAAAGCCTGGACGACCCGCGCGGTGTCTATGCCCACTGCCTGGTGTGTCTCGCACCTTAAACAGAGAGCACCACAAACCAGTAAGGACATTTCCATGCCCAAGGCCAGTGACCTGAAGCGCGGTAGCGTGGTCGAGATCAACGGCGAGCCCTATATCGTCATCAACATCGACGTTAAGGCGCCCTCGTCCCGCGGGGCCAACACACTTTACAAGGTGCGCTTCAACAACGCCCGCACCAAGCAGAAGCTCGATGAGACCTACAAGGGAGAAGACGTGCTGGGTGATATCGACCTGGAGCGGCGCCAGCTGCAGTATTCCTACAAGGACGGCGATGACTTCGTGTTCATGGACGAGGAAGACTACAGCCAGTACAACCTGTCTCCCGACAGCCTGGGTGAGCAGGCCCAGTTCATCACCGACGGCCTGGAAGGCATTATGGGCATGCTGGTGGAAGGCGCCCTGATCGGCATCGAGCTGCCCCAGTCGGTGGTGCTGGAAATCGTTGAGACGGCTCCTGGAATGAAAGGCGCCTCCGCCTCGGCACGCACCAAGCCCGCCACCTGTTCCACCGGCCTGGTGGTGCAGGTACCGGAGTACCTGGAGGTAGGCGAGCGCATCAAGGTAAACACCCAGGAAGTGCGGTACATGTCCCGCGCGTGAGCAAGTTCAGCCTCGCGGCACGCATGGCAAGCTTCAGGTACGCTTTCTGGGGATTCGTCGACCTGCTGCGGTCGGAACACAATGCGCGCATCCACCTGTTGGCCACCGTCCTGGTGGTCGCCCTGGCCTGGTGGCTGAAACTCGAGCGCGCTGACTGGATTGCCCTGTTGGTGGCCATCGCCCTGGTGTGGATCACCGAGGCGCTCAACACGGCGCTGGAGTATCTGGCCGACGCCGCCGTGCCGGAGCAACACCCGCTGATTGGCAAGGCCAAGGATGTGGCGGCTACCGGGGTGCTGATCGCATCCCTCGTCGCTCTGTTGATCGGCCTGCTGGTATTTGTGCCGGCGCTCTGGCCGCTGTTCCCCTAGTCCTTACAGTCGCCGTAGGGCTCCAGACTGCCGCTCATGTAATTGAACGTGGTGCCAGGCTGGGCGAACGTTCTGAGCCCGTGCCATAGAACCACGCAGTCGCCCAGCTCGAAGCTGCGTGCACTCCGATTCCGCAATTCCTCACCGGCGCGTGTGCGCAGCGTGTAGATACGAGTGCGTACTGTCTGTGGGGCGGCGACAGGGACAGGGATGCCCCTGGACCCCACGTCGACGATGCCACTGCGAATATCAGTCTTGGCATCGTCGATTTTGACGATGCGGCCTGGCGTGCCGTAGATGGTATTGGCGGCCGGGTCGACGCTGGTGGCGCAGCTTGCCAGCAGGCTGGCCATCGCCACCAGCACGGCCGCGAGGCGCAGCCTAGTCCAGCAGCTCAATGCTGTCGCCTACTGCCACCGTTCCCGGCGACTCGACCGTCGCGTAGACGCCAAGGCTGCCGCCGGCCTCCTGCACCAGGGTGCGCATGATGCCGGGATCCCTCGGCAGGTCGTCGAAGCCGTGCGTGGTCATCACGCAGCGCGGGCATTCCACGGTGACACTCAGCACTGCCTCGCCGAGCTTGACGCGGCGCCCGTGCCACGCCTGCTCCGGCAAGCCGGCTTCCGGCAGGTCGAGCAGGAAGTTGGGCCGGAAGCGGCGTACGTCGATGACAGAATCCGAGGCCGCCCGCAGCGTCTCCAGCGAGGACGTACTCAGCAACAGGATGGGAAAGGCATCGAAGTAGGTGCCGGGGGGTGATTCGAATTCGATCAGCTCCGGTGGGAACAGCGCCAGGTCCGGCAGGGGCTCGTGGGGCTCGCGGCCGAACATGTCGCGCAGCTCCTGCTCGAAGTCTTCCTGGTCCGGTGCGCCGCGGCGGTAGTGATCCAGGGCGTCGGCCGGCAGCAGCGGCCACAGCGATACGTTGTGGTCCAGCGCTGCGCTCAAGCGTTCATTGACATCGACGTCGCCGGTGCCGACCGTACTGCCGTCGGGCAGGGTGATCTCCGCAGGGCTTGAGCCGGCGGCCGCCGGCGGGTTGGAATAGGCCGCCTTGAGTTGCATCAGCCCGGGAATTTTCTTGCCGCCGCGAATACCACCGCGCACCTCGTCGCGCACCGCCCAGGCGCGATCTCCCGGCACACCGCCGAGGCCGACTTCCGTGGAGGGCAGGCACTCGCCGCCCATGCTCTTGACCGCGTAGCGCCAGACTTCGGCAACCGTACCGATGCTCATAGTGTTTTTCCTTAGTGGGTTTTGGATAGCGTATCGGAGAACAGGCTGATCAGCACCACGCCGGCGACAATCAGGCCGATGCCCGCCAGGGCGGCAAGGTCCAGTACCTGGCCGAAGGCGAAATAGCCGACCAGTGCAATCAGCACGATACCCAGGCCGCACCAGATGGCATAGGCAACACCCACAGGCATGGTCTTCAACACCAGCGCCAGGCAATAAAAGGCGATGCCGTAGCCGATCACGGCAATGGTCGAGGGCATGCTCTCACTGAAACCGTTGGAAGCATTCAGTGCGCTGGTGGCGATGACTTCAGCGATGATGGCGGCGGCAAGGTAGAGATACGTCATGGTTCCTGGCTCTTGTGGGCGAGCGTGTCGGCGTGCTGCTCCCAGTTCTTGCCATCAAACTCGGTGACGTTGATCGCGATGGGTGGCGTGTCGAGGCAGTTGACGTTGATGTCGATGCCGTCCGGGTTGGAGCGCGGTGTGTAAAACGGTTTTACCCCGCAGTGGCGGCAGAAGGTGTGCTTGGCCACCCCGGTGTTGAAGGTGTAGGTGGCGATAGCCTCTTCACCGCTGAGTAGCTTGAACTTGCTGAGCGGCAGGATCAGGTGCAGGAAGCCCGACTTGGAGCAGATCGAGCAGTTGCAGAGATCAGCCTCGATGATTTCGGGCGCCTCGATCTCGAAGCGGATTGCCTGGCAGTGACAACTTCCCTGGTACTTCATGAGTGTCCCGAATCATGACTGGTGATAACGGCGGTTAGTAGAACACAGACCGCTAGAAGCTGTCGCTCTGGGGTACGCCGTCCTTCAGCTCGTAGTAGTCACCCTTATCGTTCACGAAGGTGTGCTTGGCGAGCCTGGTACCGGTGGGGCCGTCAAACAGCCCCATGGCCACGGCAATCCAGTCATAGTCTTCCATGTTGGGCGCCCAGAACAGGGTAGAGCCACACACCGTGCAGAAACCGCGATCGACCTTGTCAGAAGAAGCGTACCAGCCAATCAGCGATTCACCCTCCACTGTCAGCGCCGACTTGCGAACATTGACCGCGGTTAGGAAACTCCCTGATTGCTTGCGGCACTGTCGGCAGTGACAGGCTTCCGGTGCGTGCTCAAGCTCGCCTTCAACGGTGATCTTCACGCCCCCGCAGAGGCAGCTGCCGCTCAACATCATCGTAGCTCCGGGTAGGGCAGCTAACGCTGCTTGTACTGGGTGGGGCAATAGCCCCGGCTGACTTCAGGACTCCGCAACTTGCCATGCTTGGTCTTGCGCCCGCTCACACGCGCTCGCCACAGCCGGAAACTGGAAGGCTTGAGCGAACGGCGCATGAGCTTGATCACCTGGGCTTCAGAAAGACCATAGCATGACCGAATAGCCTCAAAGGGAGTTCGATCCTCCCAGGCCATTTCAATAATCCTCGATGTATCTTCGCGGTTCTGCATTTCATGGACGCTATTTCTGAGTTGCGCAGAAGTCTACCCGATCGGCTCAGCAATCAACGGTCGGCTGACGAAGATATGCGAGAGCACGTCCAGCACGGATTGCACTTTACTCTCTGTCATTTTCATGCCCATTTGGTTAGGAAGGCTGCCGCATCTGTGTGCAGGACTCTGGTTGTTGCGGTTAGGCGTCTTGATGTTCGGTTGGATTGCGCGCGAGGCAAACCAGCGTGCCTTCAACACTTTTTACGTAGGCAACCGTATGGCCCCAGGGTGTGACCTTGGGCTCACACAGGCTGACACAGCCGTGCTCGATCGCCGTAGCGTATGCCTTCTCGACGTCGTCCGAGAAAAATGCCAGCTCCACGTTCTTCGGAAACCCATCGGATTCGGCAGCGTAGCTGTCTCCTACCATGACCTTGCCGGTGGAATGTGGCGCTATGGCGATGGTCGTCTCCCCTGCGTCCAGTTCCCCAAAATCAAGCTCTGGGTCGTAGAACTTGATGTCGAGTCCAAAGGCTCTCTCATAGAAGTCCAGTACAGCTTTCGCATTGTCTGGCACGTAGATAACGGTGGAAGCAAAACGGTTCATGCTCAAAGCTCCTTTGCCAGTCTACGGGGTTTCTATGCGCTTCAGCGCATACAGGTGATCCAGGTGGTCATAGTCGGGCATCATCACGTCCTTTTGAGCAGCGGGCAATCCCTCAGCTCCAAAGCCTGAACGGAATCATGCTGTTTATGGCTAGCACGACCGACCATTGCAGCACGCCTGTCGCGGCCACGGCATGCAGCCATTCCCACGTTGTAGCTTGCTGCCTTCGAGCGGTGCGCCAGAGGGTAAGCAGCATTCCCACTGGCAAGAGGAGCGTTGCCAATGCCAGAGACAAGCTCGCGGCTGTTACATCGCCCAGAGCCATAAACGACTGGCTCATAAACAAGGGAACCGGCAAAAACAGGAACACAGTGGCGAGGTAAGCAGGGGCCACCGGTTGCCGGAGCACCGCCAGGCGATTGCGAAGCAGTGAAGCGCTGCCCGCCACCAGTAGCCAAACCAGTCCCGCAAGCCCCAGCAGCATGCTGCTCCAGTGCGCAGCCAGGTAAGCCGCGGGCACCTTCTGGTAACTCACGAAGCCATCGCTTAGCCGGTGCTCGCCGTGCGCTCCCCGCAGGAAGACGTGGGATTCTGTAGTGCGATCACTGGCGGAGAATAGGTGGCCTCCTGCGGGCCTGAGTCGGCGTGTTGCCCCCTGTACCGACGCCATGGCCAGCTCGTCACCCTCGGATGATATCCGGACTGCGCCAAACAGCTTGTCAACATAGGCGAACATCTGGAATCGATTGGGGCTCAGCACATACAGGCCGTACCAGTCGGAGATAGCGGGCGCTGGTTGCGCTGTCGGCGGTGATGGAGCCGGGTTGATCCCGAGCACCTCGATAAACAGCTTGTCCAGCTGCCCGTAGTTGGCAGTCTCACTGTCGGTATTGACGCTGTAGGCGAAGGCTTTCTGCTGTTCGGGAAATAGGCAGAGCATGGCCACAAAGCCGACGATATTACCGCCGTGGCAGTATCCCACCACGCCGTGCCGATCCCGGCGACCCAGGCCCAGAGCGTAGCCGGCGACCAGGCCTGCACGCGCTGACTCGGTATTCATGGGTTTGCCGCGTGAGCGCATCAGTTCTTTGCTGATGAAAACCCGGTTGTCGATGATCCCGTCGCCCATCAGGAAGTGTGCAAATCGCGCCAGGTCTGCTGTGGTAGTGGTGAACTGCCCGGCAGGCCTCAGGAAGGAAGCGCGTGCGGCGTAGCGCGAGCCATCGTCAATGTGGCCCCATGCCAGGGCTGGATCTGCGCCCACACCTTCCTGGGCGGTAAACTCAAAGGTGCTGTCGAACATGCCCAGCGGTAGCAGCAGCTCCCTGTCCAGGTAGGCCTCATAGCGCTCGCCGACCGTCGCTTCGATCAGCATGGCCAGCAAGGTGTATCCCATATTGGAGTAGGAGAAGGTTTCGCCAGGCGTTGTCCGAACCTGCAGTTGCCCGGTGGGGTCGGGGAAGGCCTCCAGCAACGGCGTCCCGGGCGTGGGGCGCTCACTGAACAGCTGCCAGAAGTGAGCGTCGTTGATACCGGCCGTATGATCGAGGAGGTGTCGAGGAGTCACCTCGGACAAACCATCTGGCCACTGGCCGACCAACAGGCGGGGTGCCTGGGCAAGCACCGGGGCATCGAGATCGATGCGCCCCTCTGTGGCCAGCCTGAGAACACCGGTAGCCAACACCGCCTTGGTCAGTGAACCGACGTGAAACCGCGTGTCCGTGGTGAAAGCGATGCCGGCACCGTTGTCCCTGAACCCTGCCGTGCCGGTGCTCTCATGGCCAGGGCCGCTTACCAGCGTCCAACCGATGCCCGTGAGCTGCTCTTCAGCGAGTATCCGCTCGACACGCGCCTGTAAATCGGGTTGAGACGCCGGCACAAGGCTCGACCAGATCAGCGCGACCAATGTGACCAGTGCACGGCGCATCAGAGTTGCCGGCGCATCAGGTAGTTCCTGAGTATGACGCCGCGGAGTTCGTTGTTTTGCTCACGCACGACGCGAAAACCGCATTCTTCGAAGAACGGCCTGGCGGTGATGCTGACATGGGATTCGAGCTCTTTGAGGCCACTGCGAGACGCTCGCTGCTCAATCTCCTGCATCAGCCGACGAGCAACACCTCTCCCTTGCCACTGGTGATGTACAAACAGGTGATCAATCAAGCCATTAGACTGCAGGTCGGAATAGCCGACGATCTGGCCAGCCACTTCCACCACAAACGGCCGGATTTCCTCTAGCTTCCTCTGCCAAACGGCCGGGTCCAGGTCTGTTGGCGCCCAGGCTTCGACCTGCTCGGTGGAATAGTCCCGCACGTTAACGTTGTGTATGGCGCCCCAGAATATCTCCCACAAGGCTGGTATCTCGTGCCGAGCGGGATCCCGCACGGTCATGTGTGCTACTTCACCGGGCATCGGTGCGGGACGCCCAATCCCGATACAGCAAGCCCATGACGTATTCATCCACCGGGTCTCCCGATTTCTCTACCCAGGATTCGCGCATGATGCCCTCGTGCTCAAACCCGTTGTTGAGCAGGAGTTTTACTGACGCACTATTCCTGGTGTCGACGAAGGCGCTGATGCGATTCAACTGGAGCTGCCTGAAGCCGAACTCGATAACCTGTGGCAAGAACTCACTGGTGAAGCCCTGGTTCCAGTAGTCAGGGTGAGATTCATAAGAGATCTCGGCGACGCGCTTCTCTAGGTCGCAGTCGAACAGCGCGCAGGTGCCGATCACACGACCGGTATCCTTGAGTTCCACACACCAACCGTACAGTGAGCCCTCACGCAGCCCTTCACGCGCGCCCTCAAGAAACTCACTGGCATCATCCTCGTCACGCCAGGGCGTATCGCCGGTGTGACGAACGACAGTGGGGTTGGAATAGATAGACAACAGGTCATCCAGGTCAGCATCCCGGGGTGCCCTCAGTAACAGCCTGTTTGTTTCCAGTGTGTGGAGTTTCAAGGTATCCAGTTGACGCTTCAGCAATCAATCACGCCCAATATCCAGGTAGGCGATAATATAGCCGTACTCCTTGTCCGTAAGGAGCCCCCGTCGATATTGGCGCTTTGCCAGCTCTCGGGTCCACGCCTGGTCACCCGGTGGTGGCGGTATGGCCAGATCAAGGCTGAGCAACGCCTGGTCGACCACCTTATGTCCTTGCTCCTCGGCCTTCCTCGCACAGTACCCCAGAACGTACTCGACGGCATATTTATCAACACTGGGTTGCCAGGTATAGGTGGTTTCACAGGCAAACTTTCGCTCACCCTCGGGAGTAACATACTCCAGGCGGCCTGTTGTGCACGCGGTAAGGCACAAGGCTGCCGTAAGCCAGATTGCAGGTTTTACATATACCGACATGCCGCGCTTTCTCGCTTGTTCAGGCAGGGTCGTCATTGGCTGGTGAGGACGGCCAGAACCTTGCGCTCAAGTAGCCTGCGAGAATGGTCGCTACAGGAATCAGGCTCACGAAGCACACCCTAAACCACGCTGGCAGATCATCCTTCAGCTTGAACAGCATCACGTAGCCGTCTATTGAAACGCCGACCAGGCCCATTGCCAGTAGTACCCACCAGGCGTCCCGCCTGGAAACGCGAGCTGCCACCAGTGATCCTACAAATACTGCAGTAAATACGGTCGATAAGGCAGCGACCTGCTGCATGGAGGAAATGGGCAAGTTGCCTGGCCCGTATAGCACCCCGAGAGTCGCCCAGAGACGGGTCACGCCAATCTGGGTGGTAAACAAGGCGGCCACACCGACGAAAAACGCAAGGATTCCGAAGCCAATCCTTCTCATTGCGAGCCGCCTGGCACCGTCATTTCG
>JASJBK010000090.1 GCA_030066555.1 Halieaceae bacterium | reverse complement strand
ATCAACGCGCCCTTCTCGTTCACCTTGCGGCTGTTCTCGGCGTGCACCGCGGCCGAGGTCGCATCAAAGCAGATCTGCACCCCATCGGCCTGCATCTCGCCCAGCATGCCGTCGACGCCGTCGGCGGTGGTCTTCAACCCCAGCTCGGCGGCCCGAGTCAGGCCCGGCGAATCCGGGATCACGCCGACCATCCACACGGGCTCGATCAGCTCGCTGCGCATGGCTTTCATCAGCAAGTCCGTCCCGATATTCCCAGGGCCGATGATTGCTGCCTTTACCTTTTCTGGCATGGGTACTCCTCTAGTTGGGTTCAGGCGCTTGCGATGCCGCTTACCTGTGCCCATTTTCCAGACACGCCGTGAACCCATCCCTGGGGGCTCGGATGCGCCATCCATGGCGCATACGGTCTGGAAAATGGGCACAGGCAATCGTCATCGCCCCGACGGTTTCGCCCAGGTAGCAGCCTACCGCTTGCATGATTGAATGGGTGATCGCTTGCACCAGCCGAGGGGTGGACGGGATGCGCAGCCGTTTCCGCGACCGTCGCGGGCATGGATGCCCGCGTCGAGCCCCCAGGGACGGGTTCACGGCGTGTCGCGGAAACGGCTGCGCATTGCGGCCACCCCGCGCTACGTGAGCTCAAATAAACTGGCACGAACACTCACCGACGCCTTCCAGGGACAGACGCATCCGGTCACCAGCGACTACCGGGATCAGCGGTGCCAGAGACCCGGAAAGGATGACCTCGCCGGCTTTGAACGGAATGCCGAACTCACCCAGCGTATTCGCTAGCCAGGCGACTGCCGTCAACGGGTTACCCTGGACTGCGGAACCCAGGCCCTCGCTGTGGAGCTCGTCGTTCTTGTAGATGCGCATGTGCAGGTTGGGCAGGTCGAAGTCGCGGGGGTCGACTTCGTTGGTGCCTAGCACATAGACACCGCAGGAGGCGTTGTCGGCCACGGTGTCTTCGATCTTGATCTTCCAGTCTTTGATGCGGGAATCGACAATCTCGAAACACGGCATGATGGTTTCGGTGGCGGCCAGCACGTCGGCTTCGGTGACGCCGGGGCCCTTGAGGTCGGCCTTGAGGCGGAAGGCGATCTCGCCTTCGGCACGGGGCTGGATCAGGTGCTCGGCGATGGAGATGTCGGCGCCGTCTTCGAACACCATGGCGTCGGTGAGAAAACCGAAGTCGGGCTGGAACACGCCGAGCATGTCCTGCACGGGTTTGCTGGTGACGCCGATTTTCTTGCCGACCACGGTCTCGCCGTCCGCCAGACGGCGTTCCAGCATGCGCTGGGAGATGTGGTAGGCGTCCTCGATGGTGATCGCTGTGATGCGATCGGTCAGGGGGGCGAGCATGCGCTGCTCGCGCAGCGCATCGAACAGCTCATCGCCGAGTGCGGCGACCTGTTGTGCATCCATGTCGTGCTCCTGGGACTGGCATCCCAAGCTTCGACAGGTGCAGGCGGTGTGTCAAACGCGCCCCGGCAGAAAGCCGGGGCGGTCTTGGTACCTGAACTCCCGGGCGAGATCAGGCGACCTGGCGGGCCGGGGCGGCCTGCGGAGTGATGCCAGCGAGGCGGGCCTGGGCGGCGGCGTACTCGTCCTGCATGCGGCTGACCACGTCGGCCACCTTGTCCACCGACTTCACGGCGCCAATGCCCTGGCCGCAGCCCCAGATATCTTTCCAGGCCTTCTTGTCCTGGTTGCCGCCGGAGCCGAAGTTCATGGCAGACGGGTCGCTCTCAGGCAGGTTGTCGGGGTCGAGACCTGCGGTCTCGATGGACGGCCGCAGGTAGTTGCCGTGCACGCCGGTGAACAGGTTGGTGTAGACGATGTCGCTGGCGGCATTGTCGACGATGGACTGCTTGTAAGCCTGCTCGGCGTTGGCTTCTTCAGTGGCGATAAAGGCGGAGCCGATGTAGCCGAGATCGGCACCCATGGCCTGGGCGCCCAACACGGCGCTGCCGTTGGCGATGGAGCCGGACAGCAACAGCGGGCCGTCAAACCACTCGCGGATTTCCTGCACCAGGGCAAAGGGCGATTGCACACCGGCGTGACCGCCTGCGCCGGCCGCCACGGCGATCAGGCCGTCGGCGCCCTTCTCGATGGCCTTCTTCGCGAAACGGTTGTTGATGATGTCGTGCAGCACAATGCCGCCATAGGAATGGATGGCCTCGTTGACGTGCTCCTTGGCGCCCAGCGAGGTAATGACGATGGGTACCTTGTACTTAACGCACATCTCAAGGTCATGCTCGAGCCGGTCGTTGGAACCGTGCACGATCTGGTTGACGGCGAAGGGGGCAGACGGAGCTTCCGGGTGGGCTGCATCGTACTCCGCCAGCTCCGTAGTAATGCGCTCGAGCCACTCGTCCAATACGTGCGCGGGGCGCGCATTCAGGGCCGGGAAGGAGCCAACAATACCGGCCTTGCACTGGGCGATAACCAGGTCGGGCGTGGAGATGATGAACAGCGGTGCGCCGACCACGGGCAGGCGCAGGGTATCGAAAACGGGGGGCAGTGCCATGGGATTACCTCTGGTCTCGAGTTCATGGGTGGATATGCAAACTGTTGCATATAATAGCGAGGATTTTTGATTATGCAACTCTTTGCATATGGTCGGCCGCGCATTACCCTGTATACGCACTCAACCCGGAACAGGCCCATGGCTCTGAACCACGCCATCATGACCGCCCTGCTCGACGATCGGCTTAGCGGCTATGAACTGACAAAATCCTTCGATACCTCGCTGGGCTTTTTCTGGAAGGCCAGCCATCAGCAGATTTACAAGGCCCTCAGGGATCTTGAGAAACAGGGGCTGCTGGAAAGCGAGGACGTCCCACAGGCGGGCAAGCCCGACAAGGTGATCTATGGGCTCACCGACGCCGGTCGCGAAGCCCTGGAGGAGTGGGTGCTGGGCGAGAGCCGGGTGACCGAGTCAAAAGACGACATGTTTGTGAAGTTCTACAACCTGTCGCCCGACAACGCTGCCCACCTGCGCGAGGAACTGGCCGAGCGGCGCCGGCAGGACGCTGCCCGCCTTGCCCTCTACCAGCGCATACGCCAGCGCAACTATGCAGAACCCACCGCCCTGCCGGTACGACGCCAGGGAATCTACCTGGCCCTGCTGGCCGGGATTCGTCACTGTGAGACCCGCCTCGCCTGGGCGGAAGAAGCCGATGCCCTGCTGGCGGCGGTTACCCCGGCTCAGTCGGTGGCGGCGCGATAGTCCGCCAGTGCCCGGTGCAGCCAGGCAGCGCTGGGTTCGGTGAGTTCGCCACAGGTGACCGTATAGGGCTCACCGCTCCAGGAACTGGATGAAGCCAGCCGGTCAATGAAGTTCTCCGCACTGGATGCATAGCGCTTGCCGCGCCGGTACTTGAGGCGCAGATGATCCGCCGCCTCCGCCGAGGGATGGTCACTGCCGTTGCGGTGGAAGATACAGCCGCTGTCGGCGACAAACTCCAGCAGGTAGTCGATCTCCTGTTCGGCATCGGCCGCGACTGCGCTCGACACACCCAACAGCAGGCAGGCAATAGCGAGGTAGCGCATCAGTCGAGCGCCAGTTGCACCCGCAGCGGGTTGTGGTCAGAGCTCTCCACCGGCACCACTTCGGCCGCCTTGGCTCGCAGGCCGCGCAGGTAGACGTGGTCCAGAGCGCGCCCGAAGGGGCGGCTGCGCAGGTCGGGCTCGAAGCTGACCGGCACTAATCCATGCTGGCGCATGAAGGTATCGACGAGTTGCTGGCGCGCCTGGCTCCAGGTATTGAGGTCGCCGGCGACGATGACCGGGCCCCGGTGGCCGGACAGCACCGCGGTGAGTTCAGCCAGCTGCGCCTCCAGCGGCGACACGCCAACTGTAAAGTTGACCGCGTGCAGGTTGACCGCCAACAGACGCTCGTCGCGTCCTTCGAGGGCATACTCGGTCACTACCGCCGCCTTGGGCGTGCGCAGCCAGGGCTCGATCGCTGCAAACTGGCAGTGCAGGCTGGGGGCTGCGGCACCGAGGGTCATCACGCCAGTGGTCATGCTGGCGGTGCTGTAGCCGGGGGCGAAGGCGTGATCCATGGGCTCCGGCAGCAGGGCCGGAATGCCTGCCTCCAGGGCGGCCTCCTGGATAAACACCAGCTCGGTGTCGCCCGCCAGGGACTTCAGGTCCGATTCCCAGCCGGGATTGCTGGCCTTCTGGATATTCCAGCTCAGCAGTGACAGCTCATTTCCGAGCGTGGCATCCGCCGGCGCAGCGCCGAGGCGCGCAGCACAGGATGGATCTGCCAGGGCCAGCCGGCTGGAGGAAAACACCAGCAGCAAGACCAGCAAATGGCAGGATTGGCGGGACAGGGTTGTCATCGAGGCGCTAGTGTACTGGTTCAAGACCCGGGGCGCATGACCCTGGGCGCCAATATTGCGGAAGCTGTGACGCCCGTGGCAGCTTCACCGCCGCCAATCTGAAACCCGGCGGCGCCCGTAAGCTGGGCATGCCAGATAATCCGAATCCACAGGGCAAAGGCCTGACACCCGTTCTCGAGGAGTGGCGCGGCGTACAACCGGCGCGGGTCTCCGCCAAGACGCCGCGCCAGGTGCTGGCCGACTATTTCACCACCCTGCTGGTGATATCGGCGGAATTCAGCTTCAAGCCGGCCCCGGGCATCGACTATTACCTGTACCTGCGCAACGGCGGCTGGCTGCTGTCGCTGATTTCTCCGGGAGAGTGGCGTGGCCGGGCGCCCGGCCCCTGCCTGGGACGCTGTGAACTGCAGACCGACATGACCTGGAGCCTGGCGCCTGAAGCCGGGATCGAGGAGGACCCAGCCCTGGTCGAGGCACTGGCAGCCTTCCAGGCGGGCTTTATCGAACTGCTCGACAGCGACACGGCGCTGGAAGAATCCCTGCCCTACTACGTCGCCCAGTTGCCCTACTACCGGCGCCTGCTGGCTGCGGGTCTCGCCAAATCGCTGAATACCTCGCTGGCGCTGGCGGGACTGACCGGCCACAGCGGCAAAACCTGGCTTGAGCAGTCGCCCCTGCCCCGGCTGACCTAACGCCGTACTTCGATCCGGCCCACCTCGGCGGCTGCGCGGCGGATACCCGGCTGCGGTGCCAGCTTGAACAAATCCCCGTTGCGCCCGTTGAGCTGCATGGGCACGCCAATTTCCCGCGCTAGCGCGGCGTGGGCATCCAGGTGCTGGGGCTCGCCGTGTACGGGCACCGCGATCTTTGGTCGTATCCACTTATACATGTCGCGCAGCTCGTCGCGGGCAGGATGGCCGGAGGCGTGAATCGGAGCCGCAGTGCTCTCGTCTGTTACCACGCGGACCCCCTTGGAAGACAGTTGATGGTAAAGCCGTTCCAGGGATGCCTCGTTGCCAGGTATCACCCGTGAACTGAAAATTACCGTGTCATCAGGCTCCAGTTCCATGGCCCGGTGCGTGCCCTGGGCCAGTCGGTACAGGGCCGCCCCCGCCTCACCCTGGCTGCCGGTGGCAACGGCAAACACCTCTTCAGGGGGCAGGAATCCCAGGTGCGCCGACTGCGCCATGTCGGTGTCTAGCGGCCACAGCCCACTGGCGCGGGCGGCCCGGTAGTAATTCTCCAGCGAACGACCCAGCAGGCCGGGGTAGCGACCCGCCTGCGCTGCGACCTTCGCCAGGGTCACCAGCCGGGCGATATTGCTGCCGAAGCAGGCCACCACGACCCGACGCGGCGCCGCCAGCACCTGTTCCAGCAGGCCTTGCCCCAGCTCACCCTCGCTGGTGCTGCGACCCTCTACCGTGGCGTTGGTGGAATCGCAGACCATGGCCAGCACGCCCTCGTCGCCGACCCTACGCAGGGCGCGCTCGTCAAAACCGTCTCCGACGATGGGCGCGGCATCGAGTTTCCAGTCTCCGGTATGGAACACCCGTCCGGCGGCCGTCTCAATCAGCAGTGCCTGGGCTTCAGGCGTGGAATGCGTCAACTCCACCCACTGCACGGAGAACGGGCCGAGATCCACCGTGCTGCCCGTGTCGACGATATGCACCGGCACCCGTCCGGCGAGACCTGCCTCTACGAGTTTCCCCTGCAGAATCTCCGCCGTGAAACGCGTGCAGTACACCGGGCAGCGCAGCTGCGGCCAGTGCCAGGCGACGGCACCAACATGGTCCTCGTGGGCATGGGTCACCAGCAGCCCTTCAAGGGCGTCGCGGCGACCGGTGATGAAGTCGGATGAGGCCGTGAATACCCTGGTGGTTCTGCTTTCGCGATCGAAACCGATCCCACAGTCCACCATCAGCCAGCGACCGGCGTGGCCATACAGGTTCATATTGATGCCGATCTCACCGCAGCCACCCAGGGGCAGCAGCCAGAGATCGTTGTGGCCCGGTGTCACGCCGGAGTCAGCAGGATGAGTACGACAGTCACACCCACCAGTTGCATCATGTTGATGAGCACGCTGAAGCGGTGCATCTGATCGAAGCGCTTGCCGGCACCGGCATCACCCGCCAGCGACTGGTCGCGCAGGCGATTGATCATGGGCATCAGCACCTGGCGGGCGAATGCCGCCGTTGAGGCTATTGCCAACATCAGGCCGGCTTCCAGTGGCGCGATGGAGAACAGGGTGAGCGCGCCGAGACCACTCAGAGCCAGCAGCACCAGGTAGTACCACGGGAAAACGGCGCGGATGAACCGGCCCGCCGTGGCTTCATCGAGCTGCGTGAAAATCAGCGGCGCCATGACAAAGGAGAAAAAAAGCATGGAGCCAAACAGGCCGGCGGCCAACAATTGTGATGCAACGATCATGGTGATTACCCAGTTCCAGGGAAGGCGTATCTTGCGGCATGGTACGCCGTGCCCACCAGTGCGGATTGACACGGTCTTGCTGAACACAAACTGAACCGGTATGAGCCAGATTTGCCAAATGGCGTATCTAGTGCACAATCCTTGTTTGTATAGCTTCTGTACAAATGCAAATGAGAATTACTAGCACCTACGGGATGCTCTGACTCAACAGTAACGAGGCCATTATCATGAGTAACTCAAAGAAATTTACCCGCCGTGACGTACTGGCTGCCAGTGGCGCCCTGATCGCCACCTCCCTGGTCGCCCGCCCCAGCTTTGCGGCTGACAAGGTCACCGAAGACGACCCCACTGCGGTTGCACTCGGCTACCTACACGACGCTACCAAGGTAGACACTGCCAAGTGGGCCAAGCGTGCCGGCGACGCCGGTGCCAAGCAGTTCTGCAACAACTGCGCGCTGTACGTAGACCAGGGTGACGGTTGGGGCGCCTGCTCCATCTTCCAGGGGCGCCTGGTCGCTGGCGGTGGCTGGTGTAACGCCTGGATCGCCAAGTAAGCACTCGGCAAATTGAGAAAGGCCGCCCATGGGCGGCCTTTTTTGTGCCTGCATGCAACGTCCCCGTTTTGTCCTACCTCATCACGGCTATGTGCAGCATGGTTCTACAGTCGAGCCGTATATCTTCGAGGCGACACATCGTCGCTCCCTTGAATCCATAGTTTAGAGCCCCTCGCTCACCGGAGATATTGTATGAACCTGAAGAAGCTCGTTGCGGCGGTAGCCGTTACCACCATGCTGCCCGCTGCCATCACTGCCGTTGCCGGCCACCACGGCGATCACGAAAAAGCCGCCGAATACAGCATGACCAAGCCGACCATTGTCGAGATTGCCGCTGGCAATGACGACTTCAGCACGCTGGTTGCTGCCGTACAGGCGGCTGACCTTGCCGAAGTCCTGCAGGGCGACGGTCCCTACACGGTATTTGCGCCGACCAACGAAGCCTTTGCGGCACTGCCCGAAGGTACGGTGGAAATGCTGCTGAAGCCGGAAAACAAACAGAAGCTCGTAGACGTACTCACCTACCACGTGGTGGCCGGTGAGGTGTATGCGAAAGATGTGGTAACCCTGGACTCTGCGACCACCGTGCAGGGTGGCGACGTCAAGATCTCAACCCATGACGGCATGGTAATGATCGACAACGCCCACGTTGTGAGCACCGATATTGCTGCCTCTAACGGCGTGATCCACGTGATCGACGCAGTGATCCTGCCGCAGTCCTGAGCGCGGCTTCCGGTCTATTCCGGAGCGTAGTAAACGCGTAAAAAAAAGGCGCGCCGATTGGCGCGCCTTTTTCTTTTCTCTTCTTTTCTCAGCTTCAGGCAGCCGCGTCGTCGGTGCTGAGCTTGCCGCGGCGAATCTGGTCGCGCTCCATCGACTCGAACAAGGCCTGGAAGTTGCCCTCCCCGAAGCCCTCGTCACCCTTGCGCTGGATGAATTCGAAGAAGATCGGGCCGATACGGGTTTCCGAGAAAATCTGCAGCAGCAGGCGCTGATTGCCGTCTTCCGTGGTACCGTCCAGCAGGATGCCGCGCTGCTTGAGTTCATCGACCGGCTCGCCGTGACCGGGCAGGCGCTCGTCCAGCATCTCGTAGTAGGTTTCCGGCGGCGCGGTCATCAGCGGCACACCGCGCTCGATCAGCAGGTCCAGGCAGCCGGGCAGGTCATCGCAGGCAAAGGCAATGTGTTGAATGCCTTCGCCGTTGTAGGCCATCAGGTACTCCTCGATCTGGCCTTCGCCGCCACCGGACTCCTCGTTGAGCGGGATGCGGATCTTGCCATCCGGCGCCGTCATGGCCCTTGACTGCAGGCCGGTGTATTCGCCCTTGATGTCGAAGTAGCGAATCTCGCGGAAGTTGAACAACTTCTCGTAGTACTTGGCCCAGTAGTCCATGCGGCCGCGGTAGACGTTGTGAGTCAGGTGATCGATGATCTTGAAGCCACAGCCCTCGGGACGACGCTCGACCCCTTCCAGCCACTCGAAATCGATGTCATAGATGGAGACGCCGTCTTCATAGCGGTCGATCAGGTAGAGGATGGCGCCGCCGATGCCGCGGATCGCCGGCAGCTTCAGCTCCATGGGACCACAGGGTATATCGATGGGCTGCGCGCCCAGTTCCAGCGCGCGCTGGTACGCGGCGCCGGCATCCTTGACGCGGAAGGCCATGCCACA
>JASJBK010000089.1 GCA_030066555.1 Halieaceae bacterium | reverse complement strand
GGCCTGATCTACCGCGGCCAGCGCCTGGTGAACTGGGACCCGGCCCTGCACACAGCAATTTCCGACCTCGAGGTTGTCTCCGAGGAGGAGAAGGGCTCCCTCTGGCACCTGCGATACCCGCTCAGCGACGGTTCCGGCCACCTGGTCGTCGCCACTACCCGCCCGGAAACCATGCTCGGTGACACCGCCGTCGCGGTGCACCCGGATGACGAACGCTACAGCCACCTGGTCGGCAGCACGGTCGACCTGCCGCTCACCGGCCGCCAGATTCCCATCATCGCCGACGACTATGTCGACAGCGAGTTTGGTACCGGCTGCGTGAAGATCACGCCCGCCCATGACTTCAACGACTGGGAGATGGGCCAGCGCCACGACCTGGAGAAGATCAACATTCTCACCGTCGATGCCGCTATAAACGACAACGCCCCGGAAGCCTACCGCGGCATGGATCGCTTCGACGCGCGCAAGCAGATCGTTGCGGACCTCGAGGCCCAGGGCCTCCTGGAAAAGATCGAAGACCACACGCTCAAGGTACCGCGTGGCGATCGTTCACACGTTGTCATCGAGCCCTACCTGACCTGGCAGTGGTACGTGGACGCCAAAACCCTGGCAAAGCCCGCCATCAACGCTGTCGAGAACGGCGATGTCGAATTCGTGCCCAAGCAATGGGAGAACACCTACTTTGCCTGGATGCGCGACATCCAGGACTGGTGCATTTCGCGCCAGCTCTGGTGGGGCCACCGCATCCCCGCCTGGTATGACAACAACGGCCAGGTGTACGTTGGGGAAAGCGAAGCCGCAGTACGCGCCGCCCACGACCTCGGCGACAATGTCGACCTGCGTCAGGACGAGGATGTACTGGACACCTGGTTCTCCTCTGCCCTGTGGACCTTCTCCACCCTGGGCTGGCCCGAAGACACCGAGGAGCTGCGGACCTTCCACCCCTCCAGCGTGCTGGTCACCGGCTTCGACATCATCTTCTTCTGGGTCGCCCGGATGATCATGATGACCCTGCATTTCCGCAAGGAAGTACCTTTCCACACGGTGTATGTGCACGGCCTGGTGCGCGACAGTCACGGCCAGAAGATGTCCAAGTCCAAGGGCAACGTGCTCGACCCCATCGACCTGATCGACGGCATCGAGCTGGAACCGCTGGTCGAAAAGCGCACCGCCGGGATGATGCAGCCGCAGCTGGCAGCGAAGATCGAAAAGATGACCCGCAAGGAATTCCCCGATGGCATAGCCGCCTACGGTACCGACGCCTTGCGCTTCACCTATTACTCGCTGGCCTCCACCGGCCGCGACATCAAGTTCGACGTCGGCCGCATCGAGGGCTTCAGAAACTTCTGCAACAAGATCTGGAATGCTGCCCGCTATGTGCTGATGAACTGCGAGGATGCACCCTGCGGCGCCAATGACGAGCCCTTTGAACTGGGCCTCGCCGACCGCTGGATCATCTCCCGCCTGCAGGAAACCGAAGCCGAGGTGGAGCGCGCCATCGGCAACTATCGCTTCGACCTGGCTTCGCAGGCGATCTACGAGTTCATCTGGAACGAGTACTGCGACTGGTACCTGGAACTGTCCAAGCCCACGCTGTGGGATGACAGTGCCAGCGCGGAATTGAAGACCGGCACCCGCCGCACGCTGATTCGGGTGCTGGAGGCAGCCCTGCGCCTGGCGCACCCGCTGATGCCCTTTATCACTGAGGAAATCTGGCAAAAAGTTGCGCCGCTGGCGGGCTGTGAAGGGCCCACGATCATGCTGCAGCCCTACCCGGAGGCGGACGGCCAAAAAGTAGACACTTCCGCGACGGCAGATATAGAATGGCTCAAAGCCGTGATTGTCGGCATACGGAATATCCGCGGTGAGATGTCGATTCCGCCGGGTAAGGAAATATCCGTACTGCTGCGCAACGGAGACAATAACGATAAAAACAGGCTGGACGAAAAAGGTAGCAACCTAGAAAAGCATCTGAAAAAGCTCGCAAAGCTGTCAGACATCCGCTTCCTCGTCGATGGCGAAGAGGCTCCCGCAGCTTCAGCGGCGCTGGTAGACAAGCTGGAAATCCTTGTCCCGATGGCGGGCCTTATCGACCGGGAAGCAGAACTCAACCGGTTGGCAAAGGAAATCGACAAGCTCGACAAGGATGTACAGCGGCTACAGCAGAAGCTCTCCAACCCAGCGTTTGTTGACAAGGCCCCCGCAGAGGTGGTCGAGAAGGAACGGCAGAAGCTGGACAGCCAGCAACAGGCGTTGGCTAAGCTGCAAGTCCAGGTAGAACAGATTAAGCGCATATAGCGCGGCCCCTGCTTTGGAAGGGGCACCTCGATGACAGGATTACAAGTTCCGGTAGCGGATAAGCGGTAACAAAAAAACAGCCATACCGCGGCCGGATATAAAAACGAAGAAATGGCTACTAGTCGAGGAAGAGTGGTATGAGTGAGCGGGTAACTGGCACCGTAAAGTGGTTTAACAATGCCAAGGGGTTCGGGTTCATCACCCGGGAAGAGAACAGCACGGAAGATGTATTCGTGCATTTTCGTTCCATCCAGGGCGATGGCTACCGCACCCTGAACGAAGGACAGGAAGTCGAGTTCACGATTGTCGAGGGCCCCAAGGGGCTGCAGGCGGAAGACGTAGCAAAGGTCTGAAGCCGCGCAGGGCAGGCACTATGCTCTGCCCTGGCCTCCAGTAACAGCGCGGTGCCATCGGCGTCGCGCTCATCCCAACCGCTGCGGTGTTCAACGGCAGTATGGAGATCCCTTTCCGAAGATTGTTGCCCGTTCACGACGCAGGTCGTATCTGGCACGCAGCGCCAGGACATTTTCGGTATAGTGACCGGCGCCTACTTCAAGCGGACACCTGAATGAGCCTCACCCTGCAACTGGCGATTGCTATCGCCGCCGGCCTGGCCGCCTCCTTCCTGATCATCGCCCTTGACCTTGCCCAGCAAGCGCCGCTACTCGTCGCGACAGTGCTCGTAGCCTGCTGCCTGGCACCCCTGCTGTCGCGGCAGTCGACGACAGCGCCAACCGCGAAGGCAAGCGATACGGCCGGCGCGCGAGAAGAAGGCGAGGTGAAGTGGTTCAACGTCAGCAAGGGCTTCGGCTTCATCCGACGCCAGAACGGCGAAGAGATCTTTGTGCATTTCCGTTCGATCCGCGAGCCGGACAGGAGCAACGGTGGCAGCAAGGGTAACGGCCGGCGCGGCAGCGGACGCGAACGCAGGGCATTACGTGACGGCCAGCGCGTTTCTTTCGTGGTCGTCGACAGTGACAAGGGCCCGCAGGCGGAAGAGGTCGAAGCCCTGCGCTGAAGCTCAGTAGTGCGGAGGCTTTTCGTCCAGGGGGTTCGTGTCGGGTAACTGCTCCCGCAGGCTGGCATAGCGATCTTTCACCGACACCCATTCACGCTGCAGTGCCGCCAGGTCACGCTGCTGTTCGGCGAGCACGCCGCCCAGTTCATTGATGGCCTGCTCCTGGAAAGCCAGCTGCGTCTGCAGTTCTACCACCTGTTGTTGCAAGGCCTGCAACTTCTCCTCGTTACTCATCGACGCCGCTCTCCCTGTAAATGTCCTTGTTTACCGCGCGCACTGCTGGTTTGCCGCAGGTCGCAGGCGGTATTATAGCCACGCACCCCTACCCCGGTTACCTTCCATGCCACGCTCGAAAGCTGCCAATAGCCGTCCCGTCTATTCCACGGACAAGGGGCGACTCTGTCCGCAGTGCCAGCGGGCGGTGGCGGGCTGCGTTTGCGGCAAGGACCGGCCTACCGGCGTGGGCGACGGCGTGGTTCGCATTCGCAGGGAAACCAAGGGGCGTGGTGGCAAGGCGGTCACTGTCATCGAGGGCATCCCACTGCCCCCCGATGAACTCAAGGCTCTCGCCAAGGTCCTCAAGAAGCGCTGCGGCGTCGGCGGCAGCACCCGGGAGTCGAATATAGAAATCCAGGGCGACGCCCGGGAGCTCGTAAAACGCGAGCTGGAGCAGCGCGGGTTCACGGTAAAGCTGGCAGGCGGCTAGGATTGGCAAGCCGCAAACGCTATGTTTAAATCGAACACATAACAACAAAGTGGCTTACAGCCGCACCGGCAGGCCTGAACACCCTGCCAGACCATTGACAAGAAGCATAACGGTATAAAGTTAAACGGATCGCCCGTATAGCTGGCGTCCGCCCTGACTGGACAAGTCTTTGCAGCGTCGACCAGGCGCCAGCAAGGCACTATGCGAGGTGGCTACACGATGTATGTGACGGGGGAACACCTGAAGGAACAGGTTATCCAGCCCACTCTTAAGTACCTGGGGGTGTGGACACACGACATCGAAGCATTCCTGCTCTCTGCGGCAACCAACGCGCCTGAGCTGGGTTTATTCTCTGCTCGCCGCGACGGCCTCGGTATTTTCCACATCACGCCGAAGCAGCATCGTGATATCTGGGACAAGCACCTGGCATTCAACCCCGACCTGGCTTCAAGGGTACGTGGGTTGGCCAGCCAGCGCGCTTTCCTCAGCGATCCCGACAAGGAGCTGCAGACCAATCTGAGTTACTGCACGGCGATTGCGTTCCTGTTGTACCAGCGCTCGAATCCGATGAAGAGCTCTGGCCCGGAGGGCGCGGCGGTCATCGCCTGAGCGGCTGGCACAAACTACCAGTGCAGGTCATCCGGCAGGTATCGGAGATCCTCAGGCCTGTCGATATCCGGCACTGGCTCCAGCACCGCCGCCCGCCGCCCGCTTGCCGCCAGCGCCGCCAGGCTCAGCTCCAGCACCCGGTCAGTTCCCCAGGGCATGTCGGCAAACAGTTCCGGGCACGGTAGTGTCACCCCCAGCGACACGTAGCCTCCATCCAATGCCGGTATGAAGGCGGCATCAGCGCTTTCCAACGCCTCATCAATAGCTGCGATATGACCGGCGTTGAGCCCCGGCGCATCGCTGCCTACCAGCACCACCTTGCCAAAGTTCGCCAGGCCGGAGGCGACGATGTACGCCATGCGCGCCCCGAGATCTTCGCCCCGCTGCTGTTGCAGGCTGTCTGCACCGGCGGCCAGGCAGTTGCTGAAGAAGGGCGTCGTCATGTCGCCCTCGACCCATAGCTGCAGGCGTCCCGCCGGAGCCAGGTGTCGGCAGATATACAGGACCATCGCCGCATGCAGGTCGGCGGCGCGCTTGGCATCGAGTGCAGGCAGCAGTCGGGTTTTTACCTGGCCGGGAATCGGCGCCCGCGCCAGCTGGGCAATCAGTAACTCAGCCACGGTAGCGTCGGGCCAGGTCCGCCGGGTCAGCACCCAACCAGTAACGCAGCCGCAGTTCCCACATCAGCAAGACGGTATGCAGTACACCCCGCCGCTCCCAGCGCCGGCTTGAGGTAAACACCGGCGGGCCCAGCACCCGGGGTGGTGCAACACGGCGCAGGCGCTTGCTGATTTCAACGTCTTCCATAAGCGGGATGTCCGCAAATCTCCCCTGCGACTCGAACAGGTCGCGGCGTACGAACAGGGCCTGGTCGCCAGTCGCCACCCGGGTCAGGCGGGAACGCCAGCACATGAATCGTTCGATGATGCGAAAGCGCCAGTCGCGACCGTCGAGTCGAATGCTGAAAAACCCCCAGGCCGGGTCTTCCGCCAGGTATTCCAGGAATTCCTTCGGTGCAATGTTCAGGGTCGTGTCGCTGTGCAGGAACAGCAGGTAGTCACCGCGCGCCAGGGCAGCGCCGACGTTCTGCTGCCTGGCACGACCGCGCTCGCTGAGTTCGAGCCGGTCGACTCGCCCTTCCGCAATCGCCGGGCTATCGTCATTGCTGCCGCCATCCACCAGCACCAGTTCCGCGAACTCTCGCCACGGTTGCAGGGCATCCAGGCTGGCCGCCAGTCGCGGCGCTTCGTTCAGGACCGGGATGACCAGGCTGAGGGTGGGTGGGCTCAATGATCCGGGCTATTGCTAGCCGTCGCCTTCAAGGGCGCCGCCACAGCTGCTGCCCTGCCCGGCGGTACAGCCGTAGCAGTGCTCGCCGGTAGCAATTACGGTGTTGGCCATCGACGTGTCGTCCAAGAGGTCGCGAATATGGCGACGCCGGTCGCTGGCCACGAGGGGAATTTCCAGCATCTGGTTGAAATCGCAGTCATACAGAAAGCCCTGCCAGTCGACGCTGACCAGGCTTCGGCACATCACGGTATCGAGATTGGCCTCGCTGAAGCTGTTGCGCAACAGGGTCATGTAGTCGTGGTACTGCCCCTGTGCAAGCAGCACCGCGCCGAAACGACTGATAGGCATATTAGTGATCGTGAACAGCTGGTTGAAGGCAATGCCGTAGCGACTTGCCAGCTCGCGTTTGTAATCCGCCTCCAGTCCGGCCTGCGCTGGAGGTAGCACCGGGCCCACCGGGTTGTAGACCAGGTTGAGCTGCAGTTCATTGCCATAGCCCAGCTCATTGAGCAGACGGATGGCCCGGATGCTGTCATCGTAGACACCCTTGCCCCGCTGCTGCTCGACATTTTCCTCGAGATAACAGGGCAACGACGCCGTGATGACCACGCCCTGGTCCGCCAGGAACTGGCCGAGATCTTCCTGGCCAGGCTCGAACAGGATGGTCAGGTTACAGCGGTCGATGACCTCGATGCCGCGCTCGCGGGCGGCAAATACCAGGCGCCGGAAATTCGGATTGAGCTCCGGTGCACCGCCGGTGAGGTCCAGGGTCGCCGGCGTCAGACGATCAAGCAGCTGTATCAGCTGATCGACCGTCTCCGCGGTCATTTCCTCAGTGCGGCTGGGGCCTGCGTTCACATGGCAGTGCACGCAGCTCATGTTGCAACGGTAGCCAAGGTTCACCTGCAATGTGCTGATCTGCTGGCGATGAATCTCCGGGAAGTCGGTTTCCAGTAGCAGTGGTCGAGTATCGAGCATGAGTCTATGATAGCGAGGCTTAACCTGTTAGACGACACCACCCAAGGGGCCGCCAGTGGATGCCAGGAATGTAATTGACAGCGAAAGTGCCGCAACGTTCGTTCGCGAAGCCGGCATCGAAAATATCAAGCTGGCAGTTACCGACCTCGATGGCATCATGCGCGGCAAATATGTCAGCCGTAAGAAATTCCTATCGGCCCTGGAGAAGGGCTTCGGCTTCTGCGATGGGATTTTCGGCTGGGATTCCGCCGACGAACTCTACGCAGAGGATTCCTTCACCGGCTGGGAGCGAGCGTTTCCCGACGCCTGGGCCCAGATCGACCCGTCAAGCTGCCGGCCACTGCCACTTGAGGACAACCAGAGCGCTCTGTTCCTGGCTGATTTCGAACACCACGAGGCGGCCGCAGTATGCCCGCGAGCCCTGCTCAAGCGAGTGCTGGCCCACGGCAAATCCCTGGGCTTCACTGCCAGTGCCGCCGCCGAGTTCGAGTTCTTCCTGTTCGACGAAACCCCCGACAGTCTGGAAGACAGGGGCTATCGCAACCCGCAGCCGATGACGCCGGGCAATTTTGGCTACTCGGTGCTGCGCAATTCCACCCATGCAGATTTCTATCACCAGCTCATGGGCATGACGGCCGGCATGGGCATGACACTTGAGGGGCTGCACACCGAGACCGGGCCGGGCGTACTGGAAGCGGCACTGGAACACAGCAGCGCCCTGCGTGCTGCCGACAACGCCACCCTGTTCAAGACCTTTACCAAGGTCCTGGCCCAGCAGCAGGGCCTGATGGCCACGTTCATGGCGCGCTGGTCAACAGACTACCCGGGGCAGTCCGGGCATCTGCACCTGTCGCTTCAGGACAACGATGGCAATGCCGTGTTCTTTGATGAAAGCCAGGCCCACAACATGTCGGACGCCATGCGCTGGTTCATTGGCGGTCAGCAGAAGCTGCTGCCGGAGCTGCTATGCATGGTGGCGGGAACCTGTAACAGCTACAGCCGCCTGGTACCCGGTTTCTGGGCCCCCACCGCCGCCACCTGGGGCATCGACAATCGCACCTGTGCACTGCGGGCCATTCCCGGCAAACCCGCGGCCCAGCGTGTCGAGTACCGTATCGCCGCGGCCGACATCAATCCCTACCTTGCGCTGGCTGCTGCCTTCGGTTCCGGCTTCTGGGGTATCGAGCACAAGGTCGAACCCGGCGAACCCTTCTCGGGCGATGCCTACAGTGGCCGCTTCCCTCGCGCCATGCAGCTCCCCGCCACCCTGACTGAGGCCGCGGCACGCCTGCGCAAATCCAAGGCCGCGCGGGAGTTATTCGGCGGGGAGTTCGTCGATCACTATGCCTACACTCGCGAGTGGGAAGACGCCGAACAGCGCAAGGCTGTCACCGACTGGCAGCTCAAGCGCTATTTCGAGATTATCTAGTGGATTCCTGATGGCTTTACCCAGCAGCAACTGGCACTACCCCACACGCATGTGGTTCGGCGACGGCCGCCTGCAGGATTTGCCTCGCGCCTGTAAGAGCGCAAGGATGTCGCGCCCGCTTCTGGTAACAGACCGCGGACTGGCTGAACTCGATTTCGTAGCCAGGGCGCGATCACTGCTGTCTGAGGCGGGACTCGGCGAAGCCTTTCACAGCGACGTTGAGGGAAATCCCACCGGGCGCCACGTCGAGGCTGGCGTGACGACCTACCTGGCGGGAGACTGCGACGGCGTGATTGGGCTGGGCGGCGGCTCGGCACTGGATGTCGCCAAGTCTATTGCGCTGGTGGCGCGCCAGTCTCTCAGCCTCTGGGACTTCGAAGACGGCAGTGATAAATGGACCCAGGCGGACCGCGCTGCCATTGCCCCGATCATCGCCATTCCCACCACCGCCGCGCGCCCCAGTTCCGAGCCGGTGCCGGCGGTGGTGGGAATGGCGATGATCGGGGCAATGGCAGCGCGGTCCGCCTGGGTCCATTTATCACTGCCGTCTTCGAAGTCCCAGAGGCTGAG
>JASJBK010000088.1 GCA_030066555.1 Halieaceae bacterium | reverse complement strand
CCAATCCCCAGGCAGCCGATAACGATGGCGATGGCGTAGAAGGCGCCCAGTGGCCTGGCCAACGGCGCCAGGCCGCGATCCCGCAGGGACTGCTCCAGGTAGTACATGGGCCCGCCGGACACGGTGCCGTCGGGATTGATGCGGCGGTACTTGACCCCGGCGATACACTCGGCGAGCTTGGTGGACATCCCGAGGAAGCCTGCCAGCATCAGCCAGAAGGTGGCGCCCGGCCCACCAAGGCTGATCACTACCGCTACGCCGCCGATATTGCCGATGCCTACCGTGCCCGACACCGCCGTGGCCAGGGCCTGGAAGTGGCTGACTTCACCGTGGTGCTCGGGATCCGCGTAGTCGCCGCGCAGCAGCCGGAAGGCGTGGGGAAAGCCACGAATATTGATAAAGCCGAAGTAGAAGGTGAAGAAGGTGGCGGCCGCGATCAGCCAGGCAACGATCAGCGGTAGCTCTGCCTCGCCGATGCGCACCCCGTAGAAAATAAAGCTCGACAGCGCCTCGGCCACAGGTGCTACGACGGCGTTGATGGTCGCGTCGATCCCACCCGCGTTTTCATTTACCATGCCGCATTCTAACCCGACGCCCGCGGTGATTGAGAAGGCAATGAAGATAGGCATCCTCAAGACTGACAATGTTCACCAGGACCTCGCCGACGACTTCGGCGAGTACCCGGATATGTTCCAGGCACTGTTGTCGCCAGTGGATCCGGGACTGGAGTTCGTGGTGTACGACGTGGAGGAGGGCGAATACCCGGCCGACATCGACGAGGTCGACGCCTACCTGATGACCGGCAGCAAGTCGAGCGTCTACGAGGACAAGGAGTGGATTCACACCCTGTCTGACTTCGTGCGCGACCTGCACGAACATCGCAAGAAGCTGGTGGGCATCTGCTTTGGCCACCAGATGGTGGCCCATGCCCTCGGTGGGCGCACCGAAAAGTCTGACAAGGGCTGGGGCGTGGGCGCCCACGACGCCCTGTTCCACCGCTTGCCCGAGTGGCACGATGGAGAGGACCCGGAGTTCGTGTTGATTGTCAGCCACCAGGACCAGGTGGTGGAGACGGCCCCTGGCACGGAGGTATTGGCAGGTAGCGATTTCTGCGAGAACGCGGTGTGCCAACTGGGCGACCACATCCTGACCCTGCAGGGTCACCCGGAGTTTATCGAGGCCTATTCACATAGCCTGCTGGAGCTGCGCCGTGAGCTTTACGGCGAGGACAACTACCACGGTGGCAAGGCTTCCCTCACACGCGACCTGGATCGCGAGCGGGTAGCTGACTGGATCGTAAAGTTTCTGCGGAGCTGAGGGCGCTCTCTTTAGCTGAGGGATCCCTATTTAGCTGAGGGCGCTTTAGGTTGAGCTGAAGGCTCTTTGTCTTGAGCTGAAGGCTCTACTCGCCCTTGACCTGGTTCTGCATGGAGTCCAGGTACTCGTCCATCTCCTCATCGTTGGCGAACACCGCCATGTCTGGCAGTGCCTTGAGGATCTCGAACACCTTCTCGATGTGAGGTTTGCGGTTCGCCGCGGCCAGCCGATTGCCGCTGCCCTTTACTTCCTTGGCGGCTTTGAAGATCACCCGCAGGCCAGCGGAACTGATGTAGTCCAGGTCTTTCATGTCCAGCACGGTGACGGCAAAGCCCCGGCTGATGACGTCTTGCAGCCGCGACTCGAAGCCCGGTGCGGTATCGGTATTCAGCGCGCCGACCAGGCTGACCCGGGCGAGCGAGCGCTCCTCATCGACTTCCACGTTGGTGCTCAGTTCCATGGCGGTTTCCTTGTTCCGGGCTTAATTCAATCAGCGTTGTTAGCTTATTGGCGCAGGTGCTTGACCAGCAGCAGGCAGTTCTCGTCACCCTCGCGCCGGTACTCCTGCTCGTCGGTGAGACCTTCAAGCAAGTGTACACCAAGGCCCCCGATGGCGGCAGAATCGATGTCTTCGCCCAGCGACGAGCGCTTGGCTTCGGCCAGCGGGTCGAAGGGCACGCCACTGTCCCGGAAGGTCATGCTCACGCGGTCCTCGGCAATCTCCAGCTCCATGCTCACCCCATGGCCGGATGCCAGCTGACCGTACTTGTAGACATTGGTGACGACCTCTTCCGCGACCAGCTGCATCTCTGCCCGGATGTCCAGCGGCAGTTCGGCCTCTCCCATTAACTGGGCCATCCAGGCCTGTAGTGTAGATACTGCGCCGGCATCGTCGGTGAGGGTAATACGGTTGCGGGCACTGCCGAGTTCCCGCGGTTCCACCAGCATCAGGGTAATGTCATCGGACTGCGGCACCTCGCCCTGGTGGGCGTCCACCGCCTCCAGCAGGGCCTGGCCGATGGCTTCGAGGTTCTGGCCGCGGTTGTCGGCCAGCACCCGGTTCACGGCGTCGAGGCCAAACTGGGCCTGGTCGGCGTCGAAGGCTTCATCGATGCCGTCAGTGAATATGGCAAGCTGATCGCCCGGTGCCAGTTGCACGGTGTTGAGCGGGAACTCCTGCGCCTCTGCCAGGCCCAGCGCCGGGCCCGACTCCTGCTCCACGGTCACAACCCTGTCGCCGCGACTCAGGGAAGGCGGCGTGTGGCCGCCGCTGGCGAAGCGCAAGGTGAAGGTTTCGAGCTCAAGCCAGCCGATGAACAGGGTGACGAACATGCAGTTCTCATTGCCTTCCACCAGTTCCTCGTTGAGCTGCGCCATGATCGCACCGGCGTCCAGCGTGGAGTAAACATACTGCTGTAGCAGAGTCATGGCCCGGGCCATGAACAGCGCCGCCGGAACCCCTTTGTCGCTGACATCACCCACTGCCAGGAACAGCCTTTTGCGACTCTGGATGTGAAAGGTATAGAGGTCGCCGCCCACTGACTTGGCCGGGCGCAGGTGGGCCCAGAGCTTGAAGCCGTCCTCAATGACGCCGGCGCGGCCGGCACCGGGCAACATCGACATCTGGATGGCGGTGGCCGCCTGCAGCTCACCTTGCAGGCGGTTGCGGGAGGCGGTTTCCGCCTGTAGCTGGGAGACGTAGCGCTCAAGTTCGCCCTGCATGGTAGAGAAAGCTGTCACCAGTCGGCCCAGCTCGTCGCGGCTGCGCGCCGGCGGCAGGGGTGTGTGGAAATTGCCGCCAGCGATCTCCTCGGTGGCCGTGGCCAGCGAAGTCAGTGGCCGGGTAATGCGCCTGGAAACCCAGGTAATGCCGATCAACAGCAGCACCATGGTCAGCAGCTGCGACAGCACGCTCTTGGTCAGGTAGTCCCGCAAGGGCCCCAGAATCTCGTACTCGGAGTAGAAAGCGCCCACCGGCCAGCGCGTCGACTCCAGGGGTGCCAGCTTGATCACGCACTGCTGGTCCTGGTCGAAGCAGGCGATCTTGTCGGAGGCGGCCTCGCCCGCGGTTACCCGACTGATGATTCCCGCCCAGCGCTCCGCCTGCTCGGGATTGGGCATGGTGCCGGCCCAGGGCCTGAGTCGGTTGTCGGGGTTTGGGGAGACCATGACCTTGCCGCTGCGGCTCAACAGGAATCCAAAGCCGCGCTCACCGAGTTGCATGCGCTCCAGGTAGTACTGCAACTCGTCGAGGGTGATGTCGGCAGTGACCACTCCATAGAATACCGATTCGCCATCCACCTCGCGAAACATCGGTACCGAGTAGGTCACCATGTTGACCTCGCCGCCGCCGGCATCGAAATAGGGTTCAGTCCAGATCGGCTCGCCGCGGCTCAGGGCCTCCCGAAACCAGCTGCTGAGCAGGTAGTCGTAGGCCTCGGTGAGGTCGCTGGATTCGATCCGCCCCTCCCGGTAGAAGTAGTAGTGCGCGAAGCCGCGCACCGGGTTGCTGGCGAAGGGCGGGTGCAGGGCCAATGCCGCCCCGAACAGGTCGGTGCGGTCATCCACTGCCTCGTAGAGCAGGTTTCGCAGCTCAGCCTCGCTGTAATCGCCACTCTGGACCACTTCGGCTAGCAGGTCGGCGGTCTCTTCCAGCACCATCAGCCGCGTCTCCAGGTCTCGGACGGCATCGTCGACCGTGGTTTCCACCCGGGTTTCCTGGGCCTGCAGGATGCGCTCGCGGGAGGACAGGTAGTCCACGATGGTGATGGCAGTCAGCGTCATCGCGATTGTCAGCGTGAGCAGCAAGACCAGCCGGGTGGTGAGACTGTTGACCGGCATAGACCGGGTCCTTATGTGGCGGACGGAGAGCGACCCATCACGACTAGTAGGGCCGATCGCCGTCTATGGTAATCCTTTCCATGCGCCTGTGAGCAGGGAAGTAGTCATTCACGGGCTTGTGTTGGGTACTGCGGTTGTCCCAGAAGGCGATGGAATTCTCCTGCCAGCTGAAGCGGCAGCAGAACTCCGGGCTGCGGATATGCTGGAACAAAAACGAAAGTAAGTATTCACTTTCTTGCGCGTTCAGCTCACAGATTCGGGTGGTGAACAGCTCGTTTACAAACAACAGCTTGCGGCCGCTTTCCGGGTGGGTGCGAACCACCGGGTGTACCACCGGCGGGTTGTCGGCCAGCGCCTGGGCCAGCCTCTCCCGGCCCCCCGGTTCAGCCAGGCTCTCCCGAAAACCGTGCTCAAAGCTGTGCTCCGCGCTGAGCGATTCCAGCAGACCCTGCAGCGGGGTCGACAGGGCATCGAAGGCCGCTGTCATGCTGGCAAACAGCGTGTCGCCGCCGCGTTCGGGCACGATTCTTGAGCGCAACATGGTGCCCATAGGGGGATGGGTGCGAAACGTCATATCGGTATGCCATTTCTCGATCAGGCTGGGCTTTTGCGGCGTGCTTTCCAGGATGGTCACCGCCGGGTGTCCCGGCACGGTCTGGTAGGCCGGGTGAGTTTGCAGCGGGCCAAAGCGCTCCGCCAGGGCCTGCTGGTGGGCAGGTTCGATGGCCTGATTCCTGAAAAACAGCACCTCGTGTTCCACCAGCGCCGCGCGTAAGCCCTGGTAGTCCGATTCCGACAGGGGCTCCCGCAGATCAAGACCTTCGATTTCGGCCCCCAGTACCGCCGATACCGGCACGGCTTTTAACATATATGGCTCTTATCAATGGCTCGCAGCGGAGTATAGCGCAGGGGCTTACATAGTGACCGGAAACCCGCACTGCCTCTGGCCTGGCGCCTGATCGGGCGATGGTGACAGCCGGGTCGCTACGCATTGTGTAGTGGTTTCATTGCTTGTTTGTCGACGCTGTCACAGACTCGGCCCAAAAATAAGCCAACTGGGTCGGCGAACCATAGAATGCAGGCGTGTTTCAGGGAAAGGTCAGCTTGATGGCCGGCCGGAAGCACAAGTCGTCACCGAAAGGTGACAACAGCAGGGAACGCTATAGCAGGGAACGCTAGCCGCCCGCCCACCGCAAGGTGGGCGGGTGTTTTCGTCGCCAGTCGGCCCTGAAACGGGTCTTGCAACGGGGAACATGGGTGAACTGGAAAAAGCGCTATCGCCGCCTTGAAGACCGGGTACTGCTTGATGCAGCAGGCGCGGTAACGGTTGCCGACAGTGCCGACACAGCAGACAGCCAGGATTCCACCGATGCCCAGGCTGAAAGTCGGGCGGAACACCTCCAGGAGCAGGAGGAGCTTACCAACCTTATCGCCGCACTCGGCGAAAGCCAGGAGCAGGCTGACCAGGCGGCTAGCGCTGAAGCCGGCCCTGAAATCCTGTTTGTCGACAGCCAGGTCGATGATATCGACCAGCTGCTGGAAAACCTCGATGACAATATAGAGGTCTACTTCATCGACCCGGATGACGATGGGGCCGCACTCATTGCCGATGTCCTGGAGAACAGCGACCAGACCTATTCAGCAATTCATATCGTCAGCCACGGTAACGCCGGCGAGCTACGCCTTGGCACCACCACCCTGACCAGCCAGAACCTGGTGGGTGAAACCCTCAGCCACGTACAGGCCTGGGGCAACAGTCTCACCGAGACCGGCGACATCCTTATCTACGGCTGCAGCGTGGCCGAGGGTGAAGCGGGTACCGCCTTTGTCCAGCAGCTGGCGGATATTACCGGCGCCGACATTGCCGCCTCGATCGACGATACCGGCGCCGCGGCCCTGGGTGGGGATTGGGATCTCGAGGTGTCTGCCGGACAGGTAGAGACCGAGCTGGCAATTCCCGAGTCGACCCAGGTCAGTTGGAACAACCTGCTGGTCACGGTTACCGACCGGGGTAGCCTGGGTGGCGATGTTGGCGACGACGCAGCAGCCAACCAGGCGCTGGTTGACCAGTTGGCGCCGCCCGGCAGCGGCGTGGACATCGGCTCCGTGGTATTTGACAACACGGTTTACGATGACAACGCCATCGGTACCTTTACCGACCTTAATGACCCCAGTGGCAATGTGCTACTGGAGCGCGGCGTGGTGATATCGACCGGTTTCGTAGACAGTCTCGACGACGCGCCCGGCGGTATCATGGGCGACGACCTCAACAGCCCCGGTGTGGCTGGTGAAGCCGACGATGAACCAGACCTCAATGCGTCCTGGCTTGCAGACTCCGGCCAGGAGCTGGATCAGTTCGACATCACGGTTTTTGAATTCACGTTCACACCCAACACCGACGTCAACAAGGTTGCGCTGAACTATGTGTTCGCCACCGAGGAAGACCAGGGCTTTGCTTTCGGTAACTATCCGGACCTGTTCGGAATCTATATTCGCAACGACACTGCTGGGGGGACTTTCCAGGAGTTCGTGTTCAGCAACTTGCGCGAGTTGCACACCGACCCCGATGGCGGTGGCCCGCTCTCAGCGCCCTTGCAGTCCAACGCCACGGGCGATTTTGAATCGAATTTTGTCACCGGCGTCCAGAATGCGGTGTTGGACCTGGGTAATCCTGCGCCGGGCACCCAGTTCACCATCAAGTTCGCCCTGGCCGACCACTCGGATACCAATTACGACTCGGCCGCTTTCTTCGACTGGCTGGGCTCGGCACTTCGCCTTGATATCGACGCCGACGACAGCAACGCCAGCGGGATCGATTACGCGACCCAGTTTGATGTCAGCACGGGCTCGGCACCGGCGAACATCGTCGACGTCGGAGACGTTTCGCTGCAGAACTTTGACCCGACGACCACAGTCCAGACGGCCACCATTCGCCTCACCAACGCCACCGGCAGCGATGCGCTGGCTATCGACACGATTGGCCTTGCCAATATCGATAGCACCAACATCGATACCTCGGTGCCCGGTGAAGTCACGCTAACTATCGATTTTGACGACAGCGCCACATCGACCGCTGATGTTGTAGCCGCGCTGGAAGCAATTACTTACGCCAACGGCGACGGCCTGGCAATTGACCAGACTGATCGGGAAGTGACCATCGTCCTCAGTGACGGGGAGACCAACAGTTCGCTTGCGACGACCACCATTGACGTGGTGGGAGTCATGACTCAGCCAACTGTGGCTTCCCAGACTGCAACCACGCTTGAGCCGGTTATCACCGGCACCTTTGACGACGTTTTTTCGGACACTTTGGTCGTGGTAGTGGACGGCCAGACCTTTACCGGCTCTTCCCTGCGCGGCAGCCCGTCGTTCACGCCCGGCCTGAGCGTTGCCGGCAATTCCTGGACGCTGGACCTCAGCAGTCCCAGCAACCCGATCTCGGCAGACGGCACCTATGACGTGCAGGTCACGACGACCAACGCCGCGGGTAACGTTCTCGACGCTACCTCCGGAGAACTGTTTATCGACAGCACCGGCCCGGCAGAGCCCGTGGTCAATCCGCTCACGACAAACAACGATCTGCCGACGATTACGGGCACCTACGACAATACCGACGGCACCGTAACCGAGGTGGTCGTCAACGGCGTCACCTATCTAGCCACCGGCCCCGACCTGACAGTCAATCTCGACGGCACCTGGAGCCTGACTATCCCGGTCGGTAACGAGCTACCGGATGGCACCTACGACGTGGCAGTGACCGCCGAGGATGCGCTGTCCAATTCGACTACCGACACGGTTTCCGGTGAGCTGGTGATTGATACTACTGGCCCGTCCGGGCTGATTGTGGACAGTCTCACCACAACTTCTACTACGCCCACCATCACCGGCAGTTTCGACGAGACCGATGGCACGGTGACCCAGGTGGAGGTCAACGGCATTATTTACCCGGCTTCGGGCCCCGCACTGACGGTTGACGGTGTCACCGGCAACTGGTCACTGACGATTCCGCCGCCCGATGCACTGCCGGATGGCACCTACGATGTCGTGGTGACCGCCGAGGATGCACTTGGCAATACCAGTACTGACGCAACCAGCGGCGAGCTGATTATAGACAACACACCGCCGGCCCAACCTGCGGTCAATCCCCTCACCACGACCAGCAGCCTGCCGACGATTACCGGTACCTACGACAACAGCGACGGCACGGTTAGCCAGGTGGTCGTCAACGGCATTACCTATCTGGCGACTGGCTCTGACCTGACGGTGAATCCGGGTGGTACCTGGACGCTGACGATCCCGGTTGGCAATGAGCTGCCGGAAGGCAGTTATGACGTCGCTGTCACCGCCGTCGACGGCGTTGGCAATGTAAGTGTGGATGCCACCACCGGCGAACTGGTAGTAGACAACACCGGCCCGGCGGCGCCGACCGTAACCGCCCTGGCCACCAGCCAGAGCAATCCCACCATCTCCGGAACCTATGACGAGACGGATGGCACCGTCACCCAGGTTGTTATAGACGGGGTAACGTACCTGGCTTCCGGCCCCGACCTCACCGTCAATGCCAATGGCACCTGGTCACTGCTCATTCCTGCTGGCAATGATCTGGTGGCAGGCACGTACGATGTCGAGATTACGGCTGAAGACCCGCTGGGTAATGCCACGGTCGTCACCAGTGTCGGT
>JASJBK010000087.1 GCA_030066555.1 Halieaceae bacterium | reverse complement strand
AGGTTCATTGATGGAAGTCTTCGCCGTCATTCCCGCGAAGGCGGGAATCCAGCCGCTGGTCAGAGTCTCAACTGGATCCTCGCCTTCGCGGGGATGACGGGCGTAAGCGTCTGGGCCTGGTCTTGGATGAGGGCGTGAGCTGGGTCTACCCCATCCCAGGACCGTCGCAGGCCAGGACGGCCTGCGCCGAGCGAGACAGGGATGTCATGCTTTTAGCGCGTCCTGGGATGGGGTAGATCCAGTTCGCGCCCGTGCTACGAAGCAACATCTCCGCCGAAGTACAACGTGGGGCTGTATCGGTTGGATAGCTATCTGTGGAGGTTGACTAGCGACAGGAACTCGGAGCGGGTGGTCGGGTTGTCGCGGAAGCTGCCGAGCATCGCCGAGGTCTTCATTACCGAGTTCTGCTTCTGCACGCCGCGCATCATCATGCACATGTGCTGCGCTTCGATAATCACTCCCACGCCTTCCGCCTCGGTGACTTCCTGGATGGTTTCGGCAATCTGCATGGTGAGCTGTTCCTGGATTTGCAGGCGCCTGGCGAAGACATCGACAATGCGCGCCACTTTCGAGAGCCCCAGCACCTTGCCGGTCGGCACGTAGGCGGCGTGGCACTTGCCGATAAAGGGCAGCAGGTGGTGCTCGCACATGGAGTACAGCTCGATGTCCTGCACGATGACCATCTCGCTGGAGTCCGACGGGAACAGCGCTTCATTGACCACGTCGTCGATGCGCTGGTGATAGCCCTGGGTCAGGAACTCGAAGGCCTTGGCAGCGCGTCCGGGGGTTTCTGCCAGGCCCGGGCGCGTCAGGTCTTCGCCGCAGGCCTCGATAATGCTCTTGAATGCGTCTTCCATGCGCTGCTCTCGTGGCGCGAGTGAGCTGGCGATACTAGCAACCGGCTGTCGGCCCCGCAATTGCGGGGTACACTGGCGCCATGGAACTCGAGGAACAGATCAAGGCCGAGCTCGACACGGTGGGCGATGGCCTGCGCTGGGTGGAAGCCTGCTTCGAGGAAGCGGAGCTCTACTTCGGCCACGGTACCGACAACGCCTGGGATGAAGCCCTGCACCTGGTGCTGGGCAGCCTGCAGCTGCCGATGGAAAGCGACCCGGCGGTACTCGATGTGCGCATCAACGACAGCGAGAAAGAACAGCTGATTCGCAACGTGCGGCGGCGGGTGGATGAGCGCGTGCCGGTGCCCTACATCACCGGGCGCGCCTGGTTTGCCGACCTGGAGTTCAAGATCGATCGCCGCGCGCTGATCCCGCGCTCGCCGATTGCCGAGCTGATCGAGCGCGACTTCGCCCCCTGGTACGCGGGCCCGTCGATCCGGCGGGTGCTGGACCTGTGCTGTGGCAGCGGCTGTATTGGCCTGGCGGTGGCGGCCTGGAACCCGGAGGCGCGCGTCGACCTGGTGGACATCGACGAGGACGCGCTGGCACTGGCGCAGGAAAACCGCGAGCTGCTCAATCTGCAGGAGCGGGTGGAGATTATCCGCTCAGACCTGTTCGAAAGCTTGCGTGGCCGCCAGTATGACCTGATCGTGACCAACCCGCCCTACGTGGACGAGGAAGACCTCGCTACCATGCCGCCGGAGTACCGCCACGAGCCGGCCCTGGCGCTGGGCTCCGGTGCCGACGGCCTCGACATTACCCGCTGTATTCTCGAAACCGCTGTACACTTCCTGGCCCCCGACGGGCTGCTGGTGGGCGAGGTGGGCAATAGCTGGGTAGCGCTGCAGGAGGCCTTCCCAAATATTCCCTTTACCTGGATCGAGCTCGAGCGTGGCGGCCACGGTGTGTTCGTGCTGACCGCCCGCGAGCTGGCCGAGCACCACCCGCGGCGGGCGCCAACACAGGAGGCCTGAAGGCGCTATAATCGCGCTTTTTTCAAGGGCCGCAGATTCATGTCAGGCAACAGCATAGGCAAACTCTTCACCGTCACCAGCTTTGGCGAAAGCCACGGCCTGGCGATTGGCTGCATTGTCGACGGTTGCCCGCCCGGCCTCGAACTGACCGAGGAAGACATGCAGGTCGACCTCGACCGACGCAAGCCCGGCCAGTCGCGCTTCACCACCCAGCGCCGCGAATCCGACACCGTGAAAATCCTCTCCGGCGTATTCGAGGGCAAGACCACCGGCACCTCGATCGGCCTGCTGATCGAGAACGAGGACCAGCGTTCCAAGGACTACTCGAAGATCGCCGACCGCTTCCGCCCCATGCACGCGGACTACACCTACCAGCAGAAATACGGTGGCCGCGACTACCGCGGTGGCGGCCGTTCCTCGGCGCGGGAAACCGCCATGCGGGTGGCGGCAGGCGCCATCGCCAAGAAGTACCTGGCCACCCAGGGCATCACTGTGCGCGGTTACCTGTCGCAGCTGGGCCCGATCAAGGCCGAGGCGCTGGACTGGTCGCAGGTCGAGCAGAACCCGTTCTTCTGTCCGGACCCGGCCAAAGTGCCGGAGATGGAGGAGTACATGGCGGCGCTCAACAAGTCCGGCGATTCTATCGGCGCCCGCATCAACGTGGTGGCCGAGGGAGTGATGCCGGGTTTGGGCGAGCCGGTCTTCGATCGCCTCGATGCGGATATTGCCCACGCCATGATGAGTATCAACGCGGTCAAGGGCGTGGAAATCGGCGCCGGCTTTGATTCGGTGGAGGCCCTCGGCAGCGAGCACCGCGACGAATTGACGCCGGGTGGCTTTCGCTCCAACAACGCCGGCGGCGTGCTCGGTGGCATCTCTTCGGGCCAGGACATTACCGTCAGCATGGCGCTCAAGCCCACCTCGAGTATCCGCCTGCCCGGCGACAGTATCGATGTGGACGGCAACGCCGTGGAAGTCATCACCACCGGCCGCCACGACCCCTGTGTCGGTATTCGCGCCACGCCCATCGCCGAGGCCATGCTGGCCATCGTACTGATGGATCACCTCCTGCGTCATCGCGGCCAGAATGCCGGGGTGGAATCGCCTACCCCCAATATTCCTGGGCACATTTCCGGAGAGAGTGCGCAGGAATGATGTTCGGCAGTCGCAATCGCGGCCGGCGCACGGTGTTTCTCGGCGTGCTGGCCACCGTGGTCTTTATCTGGGCGGCCATCGACCGCTTCGACGTGCCCGCAGAGGAGATGGCCTGGTTGCTGCTCTACTGCTTCCTGGGGGTGTTTACCACCATGGCGCTGGCGGCTATCTGCGTGGGCCTGGTAGTGGGGGTGAAGGCGCTGCTCAGGAAGCAGGCGCCTCCAGAGTAATGTCCATGTGCATCTCGTCGGCAATCTGGTCGAGGCTCTCTTCCAGTGCCTCGAGTTCGCAGCCAGTGGGCAGTACCGCCTCAACCTGCGCCTGAAAAAGCGGCTCGGAACTCATCGGCGCCGGGCTGACAAAACTCTCCATGTCCACCACGTTGATCTTGAGCTTGCTGAGGGCGGCGGAGACTTCCCGCACCACGCCGGGCCGGTCCGGTCCCAGTACCGTCAGGGTCACAATGCGCTGGTGGTCATCCTGGGCAATTGACGAGTCGCAGGGAGTCACCCGCACACTGATACCCTCGGCGTGCAGTGCATCCAGGGCCGCCTCCAGGGCGGGCCCGGATTCGCTGGGCAGTGAGACGCTGATGAGGCCGGCGAACTTGCCCGCCAGCTGCGACAGCCGGCTTTCCAGCCAGTTGCCACCGTGGTCGGCTACCACAGTGGATAGGGCCTCGACCAGGCCGGGCCGGTCGTCTCCGATGAAGGTAATAATGAACGTGCTTGGCACGGCGCATACTCCACAATTGGCGGGTCAGCACGTATATTAGCGGGCTCGCAGAGATAGGGCACCTTTACAGGACTTCATGGCGCAACTTGTACAAATTCCCACCGCTCGCCTGGAGCCGGAAACGCTGACCGCGTTGCTGGAAGAGTTCGCCAGCCGCGATGGCACCGACTACGGCCTGCGCGAGCGCAGCCTGGAAGAAAAGGCCGGCTCCCTGCGGCGCCAGCTCGATAACGGTGAGCTGGCGCTGGTCTACGATCTAGACAGCGAGCAATACGACCTCTGCAACCGCGAGCGCCTGGCGGAGCTGGACCTGTGAGCGCTGCTGACAACAGGCAGGCCGAGCACCAGCTCGATGCGCGCGGCCTCTACTGCCCGGAGCCGGTGATGCTGCTGCACAAGGCAGTGCGCGAAATGCAGAGCGGCGAGCTGCTCGCCGTGCAGGCCACCGACCCCTCAACCCAGCGCGATATCCCGCGCTTCTGCACCTTCCTCGGTCATGAGCTGGTGGAGGAGCGGGAAGAGGGCGACGAATTCCACTACCTGATACGCAAGCAGTGAATCGCGCGGCCGCCATTGAACAGCTGTTCGCAGACTGTTTCTACGAACGCTACCGGACCCGCCTGCAGGGCGGCGCCGCCGAGCCCCTGTATACGCCCGCCGGTGATGGCGAGGCGATGATCTACTACCGGGAAGACTTCGCCGCCAGTGCCCTGCACGAGGTCGCGCACTGGTGCATCGCCGGCGAGGGTCGTCGCCAGCTCGAGGACTACGGTTACTGGTACGCTGCGGACGGCCGCGACGAGGAACAGCAGCGTGCCTTTGAAACCGTCGAGGTCAGGCCCCAGGCCGTGGAGTGGCACCTGGCGCTGGCGGCCGGTGTGCCGTTCCGGGTGAGTGTCGACAATCTCGATGCACCCGCCACTTCCTGCGAGGAATTTGCCCACTCGGTGCTGGCCCAGGCGCGGCTGTTTTGCCGAGCGCCCCTGCCGCCACGTGCCGCGGTGTTCAGGGCGGCCCTGGCGCGGCGTTTCCAGGGACCTGCCGTGCCAGGCCCCGACGAGTTCCAGCTGCCCGGCGACGAGGTCGCTCGCGCGTGAATGGCACCGCCCTGCTGGTGGACGCCAGCATCTATATTTTCCGCGCCTATTTTTCCCTGCCGGAGCGCTGGCATAGCCCCGAGGGCTATCCCCTCAACGCGGTGTACGGCTACACCAGCTTCCTGGTGGAGTTGCTGGAGCAGCTGCCCGACAACGTGGTGCTGGCGGCCGCCTTCGATGAGAGCCTCGGTACCTGCTTTCGCAATGATCTCTATCCCGGCTACAAGGCCAGCCGCGAGCTGCCCGACGAGGCCCTGGCCTACCAGCTCAATGCCTGCCGCACAGTCACGGAGACTCTTGGCATTCCCTGCCTCGGCGGCGTGCGCTACGAGGCCGATGACTACATCGCCACCCTGGCGTCTCAGGCGCGTGACGCGGGCAGGTCGGTCAGCGTGGTCACCCGCGACAAGGACCTGGGCCAGCTGTTGCTGTCGACGGAGGATCGGCTGTGGGATTTCGCTGCGGGCTCTCAGCTGGATGCCGAGGGCTTCGAGGAACGCTTTGGCGTGACGCCGTCTCAGTTTCCCGATTACCAGGGTCTGGTAGGTGATGCCATCGATGATATTCCCGGGGTGCCGTCGATCGGTGCCAAATCAGGGGCAAAACTGATCGGCGCCTTCGGCGACCTGGAAACCCTCGAGACCAGGCGGAACGATCTCGATGGGCTCGGCCTGCGCGGTGCCGCCCGAATCAGCCAGGCGCTGGAAGAGCACTGGGAGCAGGCCCTGCTGTCTCGAGAACTGGCACGCCTCGATGACTCGGTGCCGGAGGTCGAGCTGCCCGGGCCCTATACTGCCAGTGCCGACCCGATTGAGGAAACGCTCGACTACCTCGAGCAGATTGAACTCGGCGGCGCGGTGCTTGGCCGCCTCAAGCGACTGCAGGCGGTGCTGTGAAGATCCTGGTGGATCGCAATATGGCCGGGGTCGATGCTCTGGAAATCCTCGGTGAAGTTGACCTGTTTGATGGCCGCGCGCTGGATCGCGAGCAGTTGCGCACTGCCGATGCGCTGCTGGTACGTTCGGTCACCCGGATTGACGATGCGCTGCTGGAGGGCAGCGCACTGCGCTTTGTAGGCTCGGCCACCAGCGGGATCGACCACGTCGATCGTACCGCCCTGGAGGCTCGCGGCATTCCTTTCGCTTACGCGCCGGGCTCTAACGCTGATTCCGTGGTCGACTACGTCATGAGCGCCCTGTGCCACCATCCCGAGCAGTTGGCACGCCTGCTGGCCGGCGAACCGCTGGGCATTGTCGGCTATGGCCATATCGGCAGGCGCCTGCACCAGCGCCTGGCGCGACTGGGTATTGACTGCCGCGCCTACGATCCCTGGCTGGACGGACTGGAGGCGCTCACCGGTCTCGATGAGGTGTTGGCCTGCCCGGTGCTGTGCCTGCATGCGGCCCTGACCCGGGAAGCACCCTGGCCGAGCGAGCATATGCTCTCTGTCGACCAGCTCTCGCAGCTGCCGCAACAGGCGCTGCTGGTGAATGCCGGCCGCGGTGAACTCATCGCTACCAATACCTTGCTGGCGCTGGCCGACAGACGACCCGATATCAGCCTGGTGCTGGACGTCTGGGAAGGCGAGCCGTTCGTAAACAGACAACTCCTGGCCACGAGCCGGTTCGGAACCGCACATATCGCCGGTTACAGCACCGATGGCAAACTGCGGGCCACGCGCATGTTGGCCAAGGCGCTGTGCCAGGCGCTGGCGCTGGACGGTGGCGCAGTGACTGCCCTGGGTTTACCGCCGGTCAAGCTGGAGGTACCGGCAGCACTTGCCGGGCAGGAACTGCTCGGCTGGCTGGTAGGCCAGGTGTATGACATCGGGGAAGATGACGCCCTGTTGCGCTCTGACGCCGCGGGTTTTGATCGCTTGCGCAAGAGCTATCGACTGCGCCGGGAGCTGGGACTGATATCGATATCCAACCTCGCCGACCTGGACTGCGAGGCCCGCGCGCTGTGTGAGGCTCTGGTCGGCTATGAGCCCCTGGACTGAGGGAGTGCACATCGAATGCTGAAGCTTGGCCTGCTGGTAAATCCCTATGCGGGACTCGGTGGCCCGGTTGGGCTCAAGGGCAGTGATGGGGCGGACATACGCGACGAGGCACTGAAGCGCGGCGCCAAACCCCGCGCCGTTGAGCGCGCCCACCGGGCCCTGGCGGTGCTGGCCCATCCCGATGTAGATGTCGATATCGAAATTGTCTGCTGGGAAGGCGCCATGGGCAGCGATGCGCTGGAAGGGCTGGAGCTGCCCTGGCAGTCCTGCGGCAAGCCGGCCGCTGAGCCTACCAGCGCCGAGGACACCGCGCGGGCCGCCCAGGCCATTGCAGCGGAGGAACCCGACGTGCTGGTGTTTGCCGGCGGTGACGGCACCGCGCGGGACATACTCGACGCGGTGGGTGACCGGGTGGCGGCGCTGGGCATTCCCAGCGGCGTGAAGATGCACTCGGCGGTGTACGCGGTGTCTCCGGAGGCGGCGGGGGAATTGCTCAAGCGACTGGCGCAGGCTGGCCTGGTCAACGTCGAATTGCGCGAAGTCCGCGATATCGATGAAGACGCATTCCGCGAGGGCGTGGTCAAGGCGCGCTACTACGGCGAACTGCTGACCCCGGAGGAGGGCCATTTCCTGCAGCGCACCAAGGTGGCCGGGGTCGAGTCCGAAGCGCTGGTGGCCGAGGACATCGCTGCCGATATTGTCGAATCGCTGGCGCCGGGAACCATCTACCTGATCGGGCCGGGCAGCACGACGGCTGCAATCATGACGGAGCTGGGGCTTGCCAATACCCTGCTGGGGGTGGACGCGATCTGTGACGGTGAGGTGTTGCTGAATGATGCCGGTGAGCCCGAGCTGCTGGAACTGCTGGCGCGTGAGAACAAACCCGCCGAGATCATCGTTACGGCCATCGGCGGCCAGGGTCATGTGTTCGGGCGCGGCAACCAGCAGTTCAGCCCGGCGGTGTTGCGCATGGTGGGCCTCGACAACATCACCATCGTGGCGGGCAAGGGCAAGATCAAGGGCCTCAACGGCGAGCCGCTGCTGGTGGACACCAACGATCCGGCGCTGGACGCCGAGCTCTGCGGTTACCGCAAGGTGGTAACCGGCTACCATGACGCCATTCTCTACCCGGTGGCAACGCTGCCGGGCCTAGACGACTGAAGCTGGGAGGGACACCATGCATACCATCACCAGGTTACTGACGCTGATAGCGCTCTCGGCCCTGCTGGGCGCCTGCGCGCAGGAGGCGGCCGAACCTGCGCCTGGCAACAGCTTCAACAGCATTGTTGCCGCCGCCGAGGCGCGCGAGGGTTTCTACAACCTGTACTGGCATGGCGGTGACGGCAAGCTGTACCTGGAAATCAGCGAGTTCGACAGCCCGCTGTTGTATGTTTCCTGGCTGGCCCGGGGTGTGGGCTCCAATGACCTGGGCCTGGACCGCGGGCAGCTCGGCGACACCCGGGTGGCGCGTTTCCAGCGCATCGGCCCGCGGGTACTGCTTACCCAGGACAATCTCGACTACCGGGCCGAGTCCGAGGACCCGGATGAGCGCGCGGCGGTGCAGCAGTCCTTCGCGTTTTCCGTGCTCGGCGGTTTTGACGTTGCCGCCGAGGCCTCTGACGGCCGGGTGCTGGTAGACGCTACCGACTTTTTCCTGCGCGACGCCCATGGCGTCGCCGATCGCCTGAAGGCTCGCAACGAGGGCGACTACAAGGCGGCAGCGGATCTGTCGAGCATTTACCTGGCCAATACCAGGGCCTTCCCGGACAACACCGAGGTGGAAGCCATCGTCACGCTGACCGGCAAGCCCAAGGGTCAGTACCTGCCCACGGTAGTACCGGACCCGACCCACGTGTCGGTACACGTGCGCCACTCGCTGGTGCGACTGCCGGATGACAACTACACGCCGGTGCCCTATGAGCCGCGCTCAGGCTATTTCGATCCGGCCTTTTATGGCCAGTTTGCCGACTATGCGACGCCGATTCATGAACGTTTGCACCGGGCCTGGCTGCCGCGCCACCGGCTGGAGAAGAAAAACCCCGAAGCTGACATGAGCGAGGCGGTGGAGCCGATTGTCTACTACCTGGACCGCGGTGCCCCGGAACCGGTGCGCTCGGCGCTGATGGACGGGGCGCGCTGGTGGAACCAGGCCTTTGAGGCGGCGGGCTACAAGGATGCCTTCCGGGTGGAAGTGTTACCCGAGGGCGCTGACCCGATGGATGTGCGCTACAACATAATCCAGTGGGTGCACCGCGCCACGCGCGGCTGGTCCTACGGTGCCTCGGTGCGCGACCCGCGTACCGGCGAGATCATCAAGGGCCACGTGACCCTGGGGTCCCTGCGGGTGCGCCAGGACTACCTGCTGGGCGAGGGCTTGTTGCAGCCCTATGGCGATGACGATCGCAGTGGCGAGGTCGAGGCCTTCGCCCTGGCCCGGCTGCGGCAGCTCTCCGCCCACGAGGTTGGGCATACCCTGGGTATTGCCCACAACTTCGCCGCCAGTGTGAATGACCGCGCCTCGGTGATGGACTATCCCCATCCGCTGCTGAAGCTCGATGCAGATGGTGAGGTAGATATCAGCGACGCCTACGGCGTGGGTATGGGCGAGTGGGACAAGCGTGTGATCATCTACGGTTACCAGGATTTCCCGGAAGGCGTCGATGCCGATGCCGGCCGCGCCGAGATTATGGCGGCGACGCTGGCCTCAGGCCTGCACTATGTTGCAGACGTTGACTCTCGCAGCGTCGGTTCCGCCCACCCCTACGGCAGCCTCTGGGACAACGGCGCCAACGCCATGGACGAGCTAGACAATCTCTCTGCGGTGCGCCGCAAGGTGCTTGATAACTTCTCCGCTGCGGTGGTCCGCGAGGGCCGGCCGCTGGCACAGATCGAAGAGGCGCTGGTGCCCATGTACCTGCTGCATCGCTACCAGGTGCAGGCGGCGGGCAAGTACCTGGGTGGCCAGTACTTTGATTACGCCTTGCGCGGCGATGGCCAGACGGGCACGCGGCCGGTGCCGCCGGCCCAGCAGCAGCGCGCCCTCGAACAACTGCTCGGCACCCTGTCAGAGGATTTCCTGGCCCTGGATCCCGAGCTGGTTGCCATGATCCCGGCGCGCCCTCCCGGCTTCCAGGCCACCCGTGAACTTTTCGATCGCAATACCGGTTCGGTGTTCGATCCACTCGCGGCGGCGGAGGCCTCAGCCCGACTTACCCTGGACGTGCTCTTGAATCCGCAGCGGGCTGCCCGCATGAACAGGATGGCGAGCCAGCAGAGACCCGATTTCCTGGGGGTACTGGAGGCCCTGCTGGCGCGTACCTGGCTGGATCAGACGGTGGAAGGAATGAGCAAGCTGAGCCCATTGCGGTTGACGGTGAATGACCAGGTGCTGGCCGGTCTTCTGGCGCTGGCGCAGAACGCCGATGCCAGCATGCATGTTCGCGCCCAGACCTATTGGGCCCTGGAGCGAATTGCGGGAGCGCGGGCTCCCACGGGTGATCTCAATAGCCGTGCCCATTATCTCGCGGCGAAGCGGCTGGTGGAGCAGGCCCTGGAGGCACCGCTGCCGGAAGAGTGGAAGGCGCCGACACCGCCGCCCGGCTCGCCGATCGGCCTGGAGTAGGGTGGGTTACTTGTCCAGCAGGTAGTGCATCACCTGCTGGATAATGATGGAAGAGCCCTCGCGCAGGGCGCGACGCACCTGGGTGACGTTGGTCTGGGAGCGTTCCATGACCGAGGGCGGCAGGCCATCGTCGACCTCATCCTCGGGAATGCCCAGCTCCAGCTCGGAGCGGGAGGACATCAGCAGGAAGCCGCGCTGGGTCAGTACCGCCTGGTCGAGGGCCTCCTCGCGAATGGTCTCGGCAAAGTTGATGTAACCGGCTTCTGCCATCCAGGTCATGGCGCTGAAGCAGGCCTGGTGGCGCTCTGAGTGCAGGCCGAATTCGTCCGGTGTATCCGGGCCACAGATGTCGTCCACGTAGAGCACGGTCTTGCGTGGGAAGGTCGCGTACAGGCGCAGGAAGATCATTGCGCAGTCGCGGTAGAAATCATCGATATGCAGGTCGGCCATGGTCCGTGGGGCGCTTGCTGGGTAAGCTTATTCTGTTTTTTGGTTTGTTTTTGTTTCCAAGGCGAGGAGTGTACAGCACATGAGTAAAGATCTTGAAGATAACGAGTACTGGCGCGACAAGCTGACACCGGAGGAATTTCATATTACCCGCGAGAAGGGCACCGAGCGCGCCTTCAGTGGCGAGTACTGGAACACCAAGGACGTCGGTGCCTACAAGTGCCGCTGCTGCGGTACGACCCTGTTCCTGTCAGACAGCAAGTACGATTCCGGCTGTGGCTGGCCCAGCTTCTTCCAACCCGCCGACGGCGACACTATCCGCGAGGCCCGGGACACTTCCCACGGCATGATTCGCACCGAGGTCATGTGCGACAACTGCGGCGCGCACCTGGGGCACGTGTTTGAAGACGGCCCCCAGGACGAGACCGGACTGCGCTACTGCATCAACTCGGCCTCGATCAAGCTCGACAAGGCCGAGAGCCAGGCCTAGCCGAGCAGCAGGTCGTCCGCGCTGACGCTGAGGCTGTTGGCGCGGTTCTCCATTAATGTGTAGCTGGTGCTGTCGATATTGGAGACGAAGTACCAGTCCGCGGTGGTCGCGGTCTCGGTAAAGGTCACCTCCATCCAGCCCCGGTCGCTGAGGTTGGCGTATTGCAGGTCATCGACCAGGGTCACAATCGGGCCCTCGAACAGGGCCGCCGCTTCTACACCCAGCACACCTTCCAGACCCGGCGAGGTCACGCTCGCGGTTGCAAACTCCACACCGACGGGGGTGCCGTCCTGGTCTGTCAGCTGCGAGGCCCAGGCATTGTGGGTATCGCCCGCCAGGGTCACCAGCCGCGAATTTACTGAGGCGGCGTGTATCAGTACGTCGTCGCGGTTGAAGCCATAGCCATCCCAGGCATCGAGGTTGTAGGGAATTGCTGAATCCAGCAGCGCCTGTTGCTCCGGCGTGCGCTGGTCTTCCGGCGTATTCTTTGCGGCCACGGACGCGAGCACCGCGGCAATCCCGTCCTGGAGGTTGCCGCCAAAGGCCGGGTCCAGTGCCAGCAGGATCGGCGCCGGCAGGTTGTAGCGCCCCACCAGCACCTGCTGTGCCACTGCTTGCCAGGTGGCGGTGCTGTTGGTCAGGCGGTCCTTTAGCCAGGCGTTCTGGTCTTCACCCAACAGCTGCCGGTTCGGGTCGTCGATGGCGGCCCGCGCAGCGTCAAGGTCGATCATGTCGCCGTTCGTGTAGTCGAGGTAGCTGAGCTGCAAGTCGCGGCCGATAAGGCGGGTGTCCAGCATCAGCAGGTCGACCAGGTCGCCGAAGCGGAACTGCCGGTAGATTACCTCGCGGTTGGACGAGGGTGGACGGATCGGCTCCCACTCATACCAGGCCTGCAGTGCCGCGGTCACGCGGTCCTCGAAATCGCCCTCGGTCTCGGGTTGGTGGTTTTCCGCGCCCTCGCGCCAGGCGTCGTTGCTGATCTCGTGATCGTCCCAGACCACGTAGAAGGGGTGGGCCGCATGGCAGGCCTGCAGGTCGGGGTCGCTGCGGTACTGGGCGTAGCGGGTGCGGTAGTCGGACAGGCTGAGAATCTCGTCTTCCGGCTGTGACAGGCGGCCGAATTCCTCGGCGCGTTCGCTGGCGTAGCCATCGACGCCGTACTCATAGATGTAGTCACCCAGGTGCAACACCGCGTCGACGTCGCGGTTGGCGATTTCCCGGTAGACGTTGAAAAAGCCGGCCGGGTAGTTGGAGCAGGACACCACCGCGAAGCTGGTGGCGGCCACGGCGCCGACGGGTAGCGTGCGGGTGCGGCCCACCGGGGAGACCACGTCCTGCACGACAAAGCGATAGAAGTAGGTGGTGCCCGCATCCAGGCCGCTCACATCGACCTTGGCGGTGTAGTCCACGTCTGCCGTGGTCGTGCCCTCGCCGCTGGCCACCACGCTGTCGAAGGCCTCGTCTGCGGCGACCTCCCAGCGGATTCTCACCAGGCCTGCGGCGTCCGGGGTGGCTCTTGTCCAGATTATGACCGAGTTATCGTTGGCATCGCCGGAGGCCACGCCATGCTGGAAACTGGCGCTGACGCCGGGGTCTGCCAGGAAGGTGTCATCGCTGTCTGAGCAGCCCAGCAGGTTGCCGCCGAGCAGCGGCAGCAGGCTGCCGGCCGCCAGGCCTTTAAGGACGCGGCGTCGCTCGATAAAGGGCGGCCTGGAATTACGTTCCGACATGGTCTCTCCTGACGGTAAAAGCGCCCAATATGCCGGTTTCGGGTGCCATCTGCACGACAAATAGTGTCGGTTCGTCGACTGCAGGCCAGGCAATCCAAGGCCCCGGGGTCCACGTACATCCCCCCAGAGCTTTGCAAACAGGACAAGCAAATGGAAGCTATTGCCAAAACCGAAGCTAATTTGAACGCGAACGTTGAGCTCGCGATCAGCACCGAGGCGCGCCGTGTGCGCGATGCCCTGGTCGAGCGCGGACTGGAAACACCGATGGTCTATAACGGCCTGTCGCGGGATGAGAAGTACCAGCGTCTGTGTGAATCCTTCACCGACGTGGCCGAGACCCTGGGTCTCGACCTCAGCGACGACAGCCTGCAGGAGACTCCGCATCGCATCGCCAAGATGTATGTTGACGAGATCTTCTCCGGCCTCGACTACAGCCACTTCCCGAAGATCTCCGTGATCGACAACAAGATGGGGGTGGAAGAGATGGTGAAGGTGGACGAAATCTCCATCACCAGCACCTGCGAGCACCACTTCGTCACCATCGACGGCATGGCGCGGGTGGCCTACATCCCCGGCGACAAGATCATTGGTCTCTCCAAGATCAACCGTATCGTGCGGTTCTTTGCCCAGCGGCCCCAGGTGCAGGAGCGCCTGACCCAGCAGGTGCTGGTGGCACTGCAAACGTTGCTGGAGACTGACAACGTGGCAGTTACCATCGACGCCACCCACTACTGCGTGAAGTCGCGCGGGGTGATGGATGTGAACTCCCGCACCCAGACCACCTCACTGGGCGGTGCCTTCAAGGCCGATCCCAGCACCCGGGCTGAATTCCTCGCCTGATCCTTCATGCAGGCGTCGCGGCATCCGCCGCGGCGTCTATACCCCTTCCCTTTGTCAGGTTATCGGCAGGTACTCGCGGCCGACTAGCCGACCTTTGTTGCAGTTGAAGCGGCTCCCTCCACTGGCCGGGCGCTAGCCTGCGCGGCCCGGCCTGCGCGGCTCGGCATTCACGGCTCGGCATTCACGGCTCGGCCTTGACTTGTATCAAGGTGGTTGGCGTCGATACCTGCGTATGCTTGAGGCCTACCAATAAAGCGTGGTGACAGGTTATCTGCGCCACCACTAAGAAGGGGGCATCGTATGTCGCGAACCTGGCATTCTCTTCTCATCCTGGCCTGTCTGGCGGCTAGCCCGACATTTTCCCAGGACAATCCATCACAGGACACCTCGTCCGCAGAAACCATCGGTGAAATCGAGCAGCAGGGCATTGAGCGCACTGCTGAGGGTCGCCAGGTCCAGCAGCAGGTAGACAAGCTGCACGGGGAGTCCCGGGACCTGGTGGACGAGTACTACGCCCATCTCAAGCTGGTGGACGGCCTCAAGCTCTATAACGCCATGTTGGCGCGCCAGCTCAACAACCAGCTCGAGGAGATCGACATCCTGCAGACTTCCATCGCCGAAGTGGCGACCGTGGAGCGGCAGATCCTGCCGATCATGTCGCGCATGATCGACGGCCTCGAGCAGTTCATCGGCTTCGACGTGCCCTTCCTCATGGAAGAGCGGCAGGACCGGGTGGCGGACCTGCGCTCCCTGCTGCCGCGAGCCGATGTCACCGTGGCGGAGAAGACCCGCCGGGTGATGGAGGCATACCAGATCGAGAACGACTACGGCCGCACCATCGAGGCCTATCGCGGCAAGCTGGACCTGGGCACCGCGAGCTTTGATGCCGACTTCCTGCGGGTGGGCCGGGTGGCCCTGATGTACCGGGTGGTCGGCAGCGACGACATCGGCTTCTGGGACCAGAACGACAAGAACTGGGTACCCCTGTCCTCCGGCCGCTGGCGCCGCTATGTGGACCAGGGCCTGAAAGTGGCACGCCAGGAGGTCGCCCCGGAGCTGATTTCGGTGGCGATTGATCCCGCACAGGAGGTGCAGCGATGAACGCACGACTCTGGGAAAAACTACTGGCCGCGGGCCTGGTGCTGAGCTGCCTGGCATTGCCGGCGACTGCACAGGAGGAGGCCACGGAGGCTGAATCCACGGAGGCGGCTGCCGCCGAGGAACAGGCTGAAAACCCGGTCACCCTCGACGGGCTGCTGGAAGCGGTGCGCAGCGGTCGCCTGGCCGAGAGCCGCAGCAACGAACAGCGTCTGCAGGACTTCCGTCGCGAGCGCAATCGTCGCCAGCAGATGCTGACAGACATCATTGCCGAGGAACGTCGCCAGGAAGCCATCAGTAAGGAGCGCGAAGCCCGCTTCGAGCAAAACGAGGCGCAGATCGGCGAACTGGAAGAGCGCCTCAAGGAACGCATGGGCTCCCTCAAGGAACTGTTCGGTGTGCTGCAGCAGGTCTCCAGTGATGCCCAGGCCCAGTTCTACGTGTCGCTGACCCAGCTGGAGTTCGGTGACCGCAACGACTTCCTGATCGACTTTGCCGGCCGCATGGGCAAGGCCAACCGCCTGCCGGAGCTGCGGGAAATCGAGCAGCTCTGGTTCGAGCTGCAGCGGGAGATGGTGGAGTCTGGCCGCATTGTCACCCAGACCCTGCCGGTGGTGACGGCAGACGGGGTGGAAGAACAGCGCCCGGTGACCCGAGTGGGCCTGTTCAACGTGGTGGCTGACGGCAAGTTCCTGCAGTACGTGCCGGAGACCGGCCGGCTGCTGGAATTCTCTCGCCAACCCGACGGCCGTTTCATGCAGGGCCCGCGGTCCTTTGCCGACGGTGAGAGCGAGTATTTCCCGTTCGCCATCGACCCGGTGCGCGGCCAGCTGCTGACCATTCTCACCCAGGCACCCAACCTCCGCGAGCGTGTCGGACAGGGTGGGGTGATCGGCTACATCATTATCACCATCGGCATCTGCGGTGTACTGTTGGCTATCTGGCGCTTTGTGACGCTGTCGCTGGAATCTCGCCGCATCCGCACGCAGCTGGCTGACCTGGAGCACCCGCGGGACGACAATTCCCTGGGCCGCATCCTCAAGGCCTACCGCGAGGACCGCGAGCTGGACGTGGAAGCACTGGAGCTGAAGATGGGCGAGTCGGTGCTGCGCGAGGTGCCGCACATCAACCGCCACCTGCCGCTGCTGAAGATTATCGCCGCGGTGGCGCCGCTGATGGGGCTGCTGGGTACGGTAACCGGCATGATTATCACCTTCCAGGCCATCACCCTGTTTGGTGCGGGTGACCCGCGGCTTATGGCCGGCGGTATTTCCCAGGCGCTGATTACCACGGTACTGGGCCTGACGGTGGCGATCCCGACTCTGTTGCTGCACAACGTAGTACAGGGCCGGGCCCAGACCATCACCGATATCCTGCAACATGAGGCGGTCGCTGTGGTGGCCGAGCGCGCGGAGAGAGACCAGCCCGCATGATGGCGCTGATTGACGTCTACCTGCCCTGGCTCGGGGACCTGTTGTCGCTGGGCGGCAACATTCTGGCCCTGATCCTGTTCATGGCTTTCATGCTGTGGACCTTGCTGTGTGAGCGTCTCTACTTTCTCTATTTCGTTTACCCCGAGCATGCCCGCAACGCGGTCAGGCTGTGGAACGAACGCAAGGACAAGACCTCCTGGTTTGCCCACCAATATCGGGACCACCTGCGCCACCGCATCAGTGCCGAACTCAACAAGCACTACTCGATGATCGGTACTATCATCAAGGTGTGCCCCCTGCTGGGCCTGCTGGGTACGGTGGCGGGCATGCTGGAGATTTTTGATGCGCTGGCGGCGACCGGGTCCAACAACCCGCGCTCCATGGCATCGGGTGTCTCCAAGGCCACCGTGTCGACCCTGGCGGGTATGGTGGTGGCGATTTTTGGCCTGCTGATCGGCAAGTTTGCCGAGCGCCGCGCGATCTCCGAGCGTGACCGCCTCGAGGCGCGGTTCTCATTCATCACGGAGCAGCCCAGTGCTTAGGCGACTGATACCCAAGAGCGAAGAATCTACTATCGACATCACGCCGATGCTCGACGTGGTGTTCATCATGCTGATCTTTTTCATTGTGACCGCCACATTTATCAAGGAATCCGGGACTGAGGTCAGCCGTCCATTGGCCTTCACCGCGGGGCTGCAGGACAAGGCCAGCATCCTGATTGCGATCGACGCAGAGAACCGGGTGTGGATTGATCGTCGCAATGTCGATCCCCGTGGCCTGCGTGCCATAATCGAGCGCCTGCACGCGGAGAACCCCCGCGGCTCGATTGTGGTACAGGCAGACAAGGCGTCGAAGAACGAGATACTGGTAGAAGTGCTGGACGCCGCCACCCGGGCCGGCGTCGCTGACGTGGCGATCGCCGCTACAGAGCCCTGATCATGTTGGAACCCAGCAGCATCAATGCAATCGACAAGGCGCTGGCCACGCCGCGCGGCCTGCGGCACTGGCTGAACGTGCTGGCCGCACTCGCCGCCGGGGGTTTCTGTGCCCTGGCGCTGGGCTGGTTTATGGATTACCTGATTCGCTTCTCGGACCTGCGCCTGGACGAGTCGGCGCGTGTGCATGTGCTGGAATTCGTGCGGGTGAAGCGTGAAGAGAGCGCCCAGCGCAAGGATCGCACGCCGCCCAAGCCGCAACTGCAGGAGACGCCAGACGTACCGCCCATGCCCCAGGATTCCATGGACGCCTCCAGCACCCAGCTGGCGGTATCGTCGCTGCCGGCGGACGCCGGGCTAAACCTGCAGCGCGGCAGCATCGGCTTCGGTGCCGGCGAGGGTGATTACCTGCCCATCGTCAAGGTCGCGCCAATCTATCCGCAGCGCGCCGCGGTCCAGGGGATTTTCGGTGAGTGCCTGGTGGAGTACACGGTAACCACCGCCGGCACCACCAAGGACATCAAGGTCATCGAGGAACGCTGCACCCACTCGGTGTTCTACCGGCCTTCCGTCGAGGCTGCCAAGCGCTTCAAGTACAAGCCGCGCATCATCGACGGTGTGGCGGTGGAAGTGCAGGGCGTGCTCAACATGTTCTATTACCAGGAGGAGGAAGCCCAGTGAGAACCGGTGTACTGCTGATCGTCCTGCTACTGGCTGCGCCGCTATCTGCCAAGGAAACGGTGGTGGGCATGAACAAGCGCACCTACGACACGCTCAACGAAGTGCAGATCTTCATGGAGGCGGAGCAGTGGGATGAAGCGATAGCGTCGCTGCAGCAGATGGGCAAGCGCAAGCTGAGCGGCTACGAGACCGCCCATATGCTCAACATGTATGGCTTCATCTATTACTCCATGGGCGACAACGACAGAGCCCTGGAGAACTTCGGCAAGGCGCTGGAACAGGAGGGCCTGCCCAACTCCCAGGTGCGCGGCCTGCTCAATTCCGCGACCCAGGTATCGCTGTCGATTGGCGACTTCCCGGCGGCGGAGGCCTATGCCAAGCGCCTGCTCGAGGCCGAGACGGAGGCCCCGCAGCCGCTGAGCCAGGTGCTGCTGGCCCAGGCCTATGTCGGCCAGGAACGCTGGGCAGACGCCGAGGGCCCCCTGAAAAAGGCCCTGGCCATGCTGGAGGCAAGCGGCGCCACGCCCCGTGAGAACTGGATGGTGATGCTGAGCTCGATCTACCACGCCCAGGAAAAGTACGTGGAGATGCGCGACCTGCTCTACAAGGTGGTGAAGCTTTACCCGCGCGAGCGCTACATCCTCAACCTGGCGGCCCTCAACGGCCAGCTCGGTGAACCCGAGAAGCAGCTGGCGCTGATCGAATCCCTGGAAGACGACGAGCGACTCAACAAGGGATTCCACTTTGTCACGCTGGCCAACCTGTTCCTGTCCCAGGGCGTGCCCCACAAGGCGGCGCAGCTGCTGGAACGTGAAATCGCCTCCGGCCGGGTGCCGGAGACGCGCCAGAACCTGGAGCTGACCTCACAGGCCTGGTACCTGGCCGGGGATGAGGCCCGGGCTATTCCGCCGCTGCTGGTGGCAGCCGAGATGGAAAACGACGGCAAGCTGTACCTGAGGGTGGCGCGCCTGCACATGGATCTCTACCAGTGGCGCGACGCGGAGAAGGTCGCACGCCAGGCGCTGGCCACGGAGAACCTGGAGGAGCCGGGTGACGCCTGGCTGCTGGTGGGTATGGCACTGGCCCGCGGCGACAAGCTCGAGGCCGCTCGTACAGCCTTTGTGCAGGCGGCGGAGTACGACAGCAGCGAAAAATGGGCCCGCCAGTGGATGCGCTTCGTAGAAACCGAGCAGGCGCGCATCGCATCCCTCACCGAAGGCGACGTCTGACGCCGGAACTCGGGCCCGTTCCCGGGGTCTGTTAAGTCATTCAGGTACAGGGCTCAGGCATGCACCCTCTTCGCACATTCATCCCCGCGCTGCTTTTTGCAGTAGCTGCGGTATTCCTGTCCACCGCGTCGTACGCCGGCGCTCCCAAGGGCGGCAAGGCCCCGGATTTTGTCTTGCCCGCTGCCGACGGCACCCTGGTGAGCCTCAAGGACTTTCGCGGCCGGCCGCTGGTGATTCATTTCTGGGCAACCTGGTGCCCCTACTGCAGGAAGGTACAGCCAGGCCTGCAGGCGCTGGCAGACAATCACGCCG
>JASJBK010000086.1 GCA_030066555.1 Halieaceae bacterium | reverse complement strand
TGCTGGCTTTCTGATTGTTCCTGCTGCGCCTGTTGCTGTTGGTCCTGTGCGCTGTCCTGTTGCTGCTGGGACTGCTGTTGATCCTGCTGTTGCTGTTGGTCCTGGGACTGCAGCTGGTCCTGCTGGTTCTGTTGCTCCTGTTGTTCCAGTAGCTGCTCCAACAGCGCCTTGTTGAAAGCGGCATCTTCCATGTCCGGAGCGATCTCCAGCGCCTGCTCATAGGCGGCAATCGCCTGCTCCAGGTCGCCGCTGCGGGCCAGGCTGTTGCCGCGGTTATACCAGCTATCGGCGCCCTCGCCCTGTTGGTACAGCTCCAGCGCCTGCTCGTAGTTGCCGGCCCGGTAGTTGGCGGTTGCCGCCCACTCGGGATTCATGAATAACTCGGCCGCCGCTTCCGGCTGCTCGGCCTGCAGCAGCTGCTGGCCGCGCTGGTCCCGGTTGAGAAAGTAATCGCGCAGGCCTCGGGCCTCGGCAGGCCGGGCCGCGTCCGGCCGCGCCGCGTCCGGCTGAGCCTCGCTCGGCTCTGCCAGCGGCAGCAACAGCAGGCAGAGGATATAGCCGCGGCGGAAGGCACCCAGCACTACCGGAATCAATAGCAGGGCCAACCAGTAGCCCATGTCCTCCCAGGTGTCGACGCTGCGCCCCAGTAGTTGCTGGGTCTCGTCTTCGCCCCAGGGGTCGAGGGCGAGAATCTGTTCCAGGTCGTCATCGCCCAACTCCAGGTCGCTGTAGCTGCCGCCAAAGCGGGCCGCGAGGGCCTTAAGGGGCTCGCGGTCCAGGTTCGCCACGACGATGCTGCCCTTGTCATCGCGCAGGAAACCCTCGCCGGTGGGAATGGGACTACCCTCGCTGGTACCCACGCCCAGCACCGACAGGCGATAGCCGGTTTTCTGCAGCGCCTCGGCGATTTCCTTGTCGTCACCACGATGCACGCCATCGGTGACCAGCAAGATCTGGCCATGTTCCAGGCCGCTGTCGCGCAGCAGGCGCACCGCCTGATCCACGGCCCGAGCCGGTCGGCTGCCACTGGTGGGCATGATGCCGGGGGTCAGCGCCGGCATAAGGTTGGCAATGGTGCGCAGGTCGTCAGTCAACGGGCTCACCACGTGGGCGTCGCCGGCATAGGCGATCAGCCCGGTGGTGCCTTCGGTCTTCTTCTCCAGCAGGTCCAGCAGTTTCTGCCGGCTGCGCACCAGCCGCGACGGCGTTATGTCAGTCGCGTACATGGACAGACTCAAATCGTAGAGCACTACCAGGGCGTGTTCCCGGCGCTCCACCGGCTGCGGCAGTCGCTCCCAGCTTGGGCCCGCCAGGGCGATCACCGCCAGCAGCCAGGCCGCCAGCACCACAGCCAGCGGCCAGCGGCTCGCGACCCGGCCACTGCTCAGCAGGTGGGGGAGCAGCTGATCTGAGATGATCGAAGACCAGGCCTTGCCGGCGCCGAGCTGGCGATACAAAAGCCAGCCCAATGGCGGGATGGGCAGGGCGGCCAGCAGCCAGGCCGGGCGCAGGAAATGAAAATTGGCCAGCAGTTCGCTCACCGGCTCATCCCCCGCACGGCTCCCAGCAACAGGCTCAGCCCGAAGGCCGCCGCCAGCGGCAGGTGGAACAGGCTGCGCTGGGGGCGGTAGCTCTGGGCTTCCTGCTCAACCGGTTCCAGCGCATCCAGCAGCTGGTAGATATTGATCAGCTCCGCCGGGTCGCGGGCGCGGAAGTAGTTGCCGCCGGTACGCTCGGCGATTTCTCGCAGGGTGTTCTCGTCGAGGTCGCGCGACGGGTTGACCACTTTGGAACCGAAGCTCGAGCCGAACAGCCCGGGCATTACCATCTTGTCGCTGCCGATACCGATGGTATGTATCTTGACCCCATTGTCCGCTGCCAGTCGCGCGGCATCGAGGGGCTCAACCTCGCCGGCGTTGTTGGCGCCGTCGGTCAGCAGTATCAGCACCCGGCTATCTGCCGGCCGCTCGCGCAGCCGCTTCACAGCGAGGCCAATGGCGTCACCGATGGCAGTCTCGCGGCCGGCAAAACCCAGCTGGGCCTCGCGCAGGAAGCGCTGCACGGTATTGCGGTCAAAGGTCAGCGGTGCCTGCACGTAGGCGTTGCTGCCAAACAGAATCAGGCCCAGCCGGTCGCCGCGACGGCGGTCGATAAACTCGCCCACCACCTGTTTGACCGCATCGATACGGGACACGGTGTGCTGACCGACTACCATGTCCTCCACCTGCATGGAACCCGACAGATCGACGGCGACCAGCAGGTCGCGGCCGCTGGCGGGCAGGCTAACTGGCTCGCCGACCCAGGTGGGGCGAGCCAGGGCGGCCAGCAGGGCAAGCCACAGCAGGCACAGGGCGATAAGGCCGAACAGGCTGCCAGCGCTGCGGCCGCCGCTGCCCTGTTGCTCGAGGGCTTGCCAGCTATCAAAGAAAGGTGCGCGCAGTGCCGCCTCTTCACCGGCGGCAGCGGGCCAGAAGCGCCATACCAGCCAGGGCAGGGGGACAAGCAACAAGGCATAGGGCCACTGCAGCGTCAGCACGGCACGCCTTCCACTTGTGACACCCAGCGCTGGCAGAGTCTGTGTACCTGGTCGATATCGGCTGACGCCCCCGGGTTATAGGCCAGCAGGCCGAAGCCCAGCTCGCTGAAACCGGCCGCAGGCGGTTGGCGCCACTGCCTGTCGAGAAAGGCGTCCCAGCGTTCGCAGCTGAGGCTCGCCACGTCTTCACGCGGGAAGCGCACCAGAGCTGCGCGCTTGAGAATGACGTTGGCATGCTGCAGGTAGCCGTCGGGATCGCCGTTTTCCTGCCAGTTGCTGTGGGCCTGTGACAGGGCGGTGTGCGCACTGCGTCGCCAGGCGTTCTGCTGGTGGCGGCGCCACAGCCAGAACGCCAATGCCAGCAGGGTAAGCACCAGCAGGCCTGCCAGTACCCACCAGCCCGGTCCCGGCGGCCAGGCGCTGACCGGCTCCGGCAGGTGAATGTCGCGCAACTGCGCCAGCGGGTCGGCGGGCGTCACCGGCTGCCTCCGCCGGCGTAGTAGGCCTGCAGGATGCCCAGGGGCGATTCCGCGGTGCTGGCCTCGATCATCGGGATGCCCAGCTTGCCGAGGGATTGCCGCAGTTCGGCAAGCTGCGCCTGGAAGCGGTCTGCGAAGCTGTCGCGCAGGCGGGCCTCGCCGGTAAACAGCTGAACGCGGGATTCACCGTCGGTGACCGCATAACGGCCGGCGTCGGGCAGGGTTTGTTCGAGTGGGTCAGAGCAGTGCAGGGCGGTAATTTCCAGGTGCCGGCCCAGTTGGTAGAGCTGCTCGAGGGCGCTGGTCTCGAGCGCACCGCGAAAATCGCTGACCAGGAACAGCGAGCTGCCGGGCCGGGCAATACGCCGCAGTTCCGCCAGCATGTCCGCAAACGACTGTGGATTCTCGGTGGGCGGCAGGGGCAGGGCCTGGTTCATGGCTGTGAGCGCGTTGAGCAATCCCAGTACCGAGCGGCGGCTGCGACGCGGCCGGATTTCATGGTGCTCACGTTCCGAAAACACCAGGCCGCCGAGCCGATCACCGCGCTGCAGGGCTGCCCAGGACAGCAGGGCTCCCAGCCGAGCCGCCAGCACCGACTTGCAGCAGGTGCGGCTGCCGAAAAACATGTTGCTGCGCTGGTCTACGCACACCAGTACCTGGCGTTCGCGCTCTTCACGGAACAGCTTGGTATAGGCCGTGCCGGTGCGGGCGGTCACGCGCCAGTCGATGGTGCGAATGTCATCCCCGGGCTGGTAGGCGCGCACTTCCTCGAAGTCGATGCCGCGACCGCGGAAGTTGGTCTTGTTCGGTCCCGACAGCAGGCTCAGGGCGCGTTTGCGCTGGTTGAGGTCAAGCTTGCCGGCCGGATGGCGCTGTTCGATAAGCTCGGCCAGTTCGCAGTAGGCCCCAAGGGCCGGCGCTTTGTAGGGCGCTGACGCCATCTCAGGCGACGGGTACTCGCGCCACCAGTTCGTCGATGGCAGTGTCGGCGCTGATGCCGTTGGCCTCGGCTTCGAAGCTGAGGATCAGGCGGTGACGCAGTACATCGTGTACGACCGCCTGGACATCATCCGGGGTCACGAAGTCGCCGCCACGCAACCAGGCGTGGGCACGGGCACAGCGATCCAGCGCAATCGTGGCGCGGGGGCTGCCGCCGTAGTCGAGCCAGCTGTGGAGCTCACTGGAATAGTGGGACGGGTCGCGACTGGCGATCACCAGTTCGACAATGTACTGCTCGACCGGCTCCGCCATGTGCAGTTCCAGTACGCTGCGTCGGGCGGCGAAGATGGCATCCTGGGGTAGCTCGGGGGGCTGCGGCAGCTGGGTGGCGGCAGCCTCGTTGCGGGCCAGCCGCAGGATGTCGCGCTCTGCCTCGCGATCCGGGTAGTCGACGTAGGCGTGCAGCAGGAAGCGGTCAAGCTGGGCTTCGGGCAGCGGGTAGGTACCCTCCTGCTCTATCGGGTTCTGGGTGGCCATGACCAGGAACAGCTCCGGCAGCCGGTAGGTTTCGCTGCCGACACTGACCTGCCGCTCTGCCATCGCTTCCAGCAGCGCTGACTGCACCTTGGCGGGCGCGCGGTTGATCTCGTCAGCCAGGATCAGGTTGTTGAACACCGGTCCGCGCTGGAAATGGAAGCCGCCTTCCTGGGGGCGATAGATCTCGGTGCCAGTGACGTCGCCTGGCAGCAGGTCGGGGGTGAACTGGATGCGATGGAAGCTGCCCTCGATACCGTCGGCCAGGCTCTTGATGGCGCGGGTCTTGGCCAAGCCAGGTGCGCCCTCCACCAGCAGGTGGCCGTCCGCCAGCAGCGCAATGAGCAGCCGCCGCACCAGCTCTGCCTGGCCGATGATCTGCTGCCCGAGCCAACGCTCCAGCTCGGCGATGTGTTCGCGATGGGCCAAGGGTATTTCCTCCGCAGTATTCATGGTCTCTCCGGCCTGCTGTCATCAACTTGTGTGAGACTGTTTCACATCCGGATAGTTCGGGGCGAAGCGCGCGATTTCAAGGTCTCAGGCTGCTTCGAACAGGGAATGGCGGGATGCTATCGGCTCGCCGTTGATACGGCAACCACGCTGAATCGCGTCAGGAATACTTCGCCCGGTCGGGTGAGGACAAGGGCGACTTCTCCGTTTATCATGAAGCGCCGTTGGGAAGCCCCCAGCCGACCATTTGGAGAATGCAATGACCAGAATTGGTACCCCGTTCAGTGCCTCGGCGACGCGCGTGCTGATGCTCGGGTCCGGCGAGCTGGGCAAGGAAGTGGTGATCGAGCTCCAGCGCCTGGGGGTGGAGGTGATCGCCTGCGATCGCTACCAGAACGCGCCTGCCATGCAGGTGGCCGACCGCTCACACTGCTTCTCCATGCTCGACGGTGCGGAACTGCGCCGGGTGATCGAACTCGAGCAGCCCCACTACATCGTTCCGGAAATCGAGGCCATTGCTACCGATACGCTGCTGGAACTTGAGAGCGAGGGCTTTCACGTAGTGCCCACGGCGCGGGCGGCGTCACTGACCATGAACCGCGAAGGCATTCGCCGACTGGCGTCTGAAGAGCTGGGCCTGCCCACCTCGCCATACCAGTTTGCCGAGACCCGGGAAGAATTCGACAGCGCCATCGAGGCTATCGGCTTACCCTGCGTGGTCAAGCCGATCATGAGCTCATCCGGCAAGGGCCAGAGCACGGTGGCCGCGCCAGAGGATGTGGACAATGCCTGGCACTATGCCCAGGAAGGCGGTCGTGCCGGTGGCGGCAAGGTGATTATCGAGGGCTTTATCGATTTCGACTACGAGATCACCCTGCTGACCATCTGTCACCGGGACGGCACCAGCTTCTGTGAGCCTATCGGCCACCGCCAGAAGGATGGCGACTACCAGGAATCCTGGCAGCCCCAGGCCATGTCCAGCGAAGCCCTGGCCAGCTCACGTGACGTTGCGCAGAAGATTACCGGGGCACTGGGTGGGCGTGGCCTGTTTGGCGTTGAGCTGTTTATCAGCGGCGATGAAGTCTATTTCAGTGAAGTGTCGCCCCGGCCCCACGACACCGGCATGGTGACACTCATTTCCCAGGATCTGTCAGAGTTTGCCCTGCACGCCCGGGCTATCCTGGGCCTGCCGGTCCCGAATATCCGCCAACACGGCCCCTCGGCCTCGGCAGTGATCATGGCGGAAGGTGAGTCTACCGATATCAGCTATGCCAATGTCGATGCGGCGCTGCAGGAAGTCGATACCGAGCTGCGCCTGTTTGGTAAGCCTGAGGTGGCGGGCCGTCGGCGCATGGGCGTTGCCCTGGCAAGGGCCAACACCACGCAGATGGCACGGGAAAAAGCCACAGCTGCCGCGGGCGCGGTGATGGTGGAAGTGAATCCTGACGCTGCCGGAGAGCGCGCAGCCGAGGGGTGATTGGGCCGAGGTCACGCCGTCAGGCGCACTCGGCCTCCACCAACAGCTGGGTAATCGCCTCGGGATCCTGGGGGTGCGCCAGGGCAAAACCCTGGGCGACCTCGCAACCCACCCGACGCAGGAAGTTTGCCTGCTGTTCGTTTTCCACGCCTTCCGCTACCAGCCCCAGGCCGAGCTGCCGGGCCATGTTTACCATGCCCTGCACCACGGCGTCAGTGCGGCTGTCGTTACCGACCCGGGCCAGGAACGAGCGATCCAGTTTGATCAGGTCCAGCGGTTGCCAGGCCAGGTAGGCAAACGACGAGTAGCCGGTGCCAAAGTCATCGATGGCCAGGCGCACGCCGCGCTGGCGCAGGGATGTCAGGGTCTCTGTTACCTTTTCACTTTCGCCGAGCATGCAGCGTTCGGTAATTTCGAACTCCAGGTCGCTCATGCTGAGGCCGTTGTCGGCCACGGCGGACTCGGTCACTTCCACCAGCCGCGGGTCCTGAAGCTGTCGTGGTGAGACGTTGAGGGCGATGCGGGGCACATAGAGGTCGGCTGCACGCCAGCGCGCCAGCTGCTCGCAGGCCTCGCGAATGATCCAGTGGCCCAGCCGGACAATGAAGCCATTATCCTCCGCCAGCGGGATGAACTCGCCTGGCGCCACCCGGGTACCGTCATCACGCACCAGGCGAACAAGGGCTTCCATGCCCGTTACCGCTCCCGATGAAACCGCAAATTGTGGCTGGTACTGCAGGATGAAGCGTTGCTCCTCAAGTGCCTTCTCCATTTCGGCTTCCATGCGGAACATGGCCTTGCGACGGGTCAGTTCATCCCGCGAGAAGGACCGGCAGCTATCAAGGCTATCGCCGAGGCCGCGCAGTGCGAAGCGGGCGAAGTGCAGCAGCTCCTCCGGCTCGTCCGAGTCGGTGGGGCAGGCGGCGACGCCGATCTGCAGCTTGAGCCGACAGGGCACGCCTTCAATTTCATAGTGTCCGGTGCCGCCTTCGACCACGCGACTGGTCATGGCCCGGAGCGCCTCCTCGCTACGAATGCCCTGGCCGACAATGCCGAACTCGCCGGGCTGGATGCGCTGTACGGGTTCCCGCCGCCGCAGCAGGCCGCGCAGCTGCTCCAGCAGTGCCGCCTCCGCTGCGTTGCCGAAATCGGGGCCAAAGGTTTCCACCAGCAGGTCAAAGTTGCTGATGCGGAATACCAGCAGCTGTGCGCTCTGGCCCGCTGCGCGGGCAGAGAGCAACTCTCGGCACAGGGTGGTGCCCAGCTCACCGCCGGAAGCCGGCGTGGTCGGCAATGGGCCTTTGCTGCCGCGCCGGTCGAAGTGTACGACCTTGCCGGGTTGGCTGATTTTATGTTCGCTGCCCATCGATGGATTACTCCTGGGGTGCCCAGGTGTTAACGCCGGCCTGCTCTTCGGTCAGGGAGTTGCTGAAGGCGGTGGCGCTATCGTTCCACACAAAGCTATCGTTCCACACGAAGCTGTCATTCCAGACAAAGCTGTCGTTCCACACGAAGCTGTCATTCCAGACAAAGCTGTCGTTCCATACGAAGCTGTCATTCCAGACGTAGCCGTCGTTCCAGAAGTAGCCGGGGCCGTTCACCTCACTGGGATTCCAGCCGTGGCCGTCTACGCCCTGGACGTAGTAGTTGCCGTTTTCATCCTGGCGCGCCGGGCCCGCGAAGTGGGCGGTGCCGGCGAGATCGGCGTCGATGTCGAGGCCCTGGTTGGCACAGCCGGTCTCACCGCTGTACACGGCATCCACTGCATTCACCAGGCCGGCGCCCTGCTGAAATACGCTGTAGGCGAGGGAGCCGTCTGCATAGGCTGCCTGGCGCGCTGTCGCCATCAGCTTGCACTTGACGTCATCCGGGCTCAGTCCAGGGCTCTGCTGCAGCATCAGAGCTGCGATGCCGCTGACCACGGCCGTGGCCTGTGAGGTACCGGACATGGTGAAGTACTCACCGAAGCTGTGGAAGTGCGGGTAGTTGACAGCGAGAGTCGCAGTGCTGTCCATCATGCCGGTCACGTGACCGCCCGGGGCGACCATCTCGGGCTTGATAAAACCTTCCGTGGTAGGGCCGGCGGATGAGAACGGCGCCAGGTAGTCGTCGCTGCCATCGGCCGGGGTCCAGTTATCGGTCATCGCACCCACGGTGATGATGTAGGGCACGTTACCCGGCACGCCAATGGTCATGGGGTCCGGGCCGGTGTTGCCTGAAGAGGCTACCACCACGATGCCGGCGCGCCACAGGTGCATCACTGCCTGGCTCAGCGGGTCATCCCAGTAGCGCGAGCGCGGGCTGGCGCTGAAGGACAGGTTGACGACCCGGATATTGGACGCGGCCTGCATGTTGAAAACCTGCTGCAAGGCGTAGATCACATCGGCGTAGGTGCCGTTGCCGTCAGCGCCAAAGGCTTTTACAGAGATCAGGTTGGCCCAGGGTGCAATGCTGTTGTACTTGCTGGTGTCGCTGGCCTCGGAGTTGGCGATAATGCTGCTGACGTGGCTGCCATGACCGTACTCGTCAACGATGACGCCGGCATTCTGTGAGCCGGAGGTGGCGTCGATAGAAGCGGTCAGGCGAGACATGCCGTCAGGGGTGTCGGTCAGCTCGGACTTGACGCTGAGGCCGGAATCGATCACCGCCACGGTGACGCCGCGGCCGTCGATGCCCTGGGCATGCAGCTGGTCTGCACCCACCAGGTGCGGAAAGTCCAGGTAGGGCACGCTGGAGCTCGGCAGGGTGTACGGGTCAGAGCTGCCGGTGGAGGTGGTCTTGACCCCGGCATTGTCGTGAATGCGGAAGTCCCCCGGGTGGGCTTTCAGAGCAGCCAGCTGGCTATCGGTCAGCTCGGCGCTGACGGCGTTGATCAGGGACAGGTCGCGAACCACAGTGCCGCCCACGGCTTGCACCGCGGCGTGCAGTGCATCACCGCTGCCGCCCTGCACGATCACGGAGTGCATCGCCGGCGTGATCTGCTCGGCAGCCTGGGCAGGCTGCTCCTCGGTTGGCATTCCCTGCTCGCTGGTTTTGCCAGTCAGCAGCACACCGGCCAGTACAGCGCCGCCGGCCACTGATACGGCCATCGTCTTCATCATTACCTGTTTCACGGTTTGACTCCTCTGCCGCAATCCCTGCGGCGCAGTTGAAAATTCTGTGTTGTTTTCGGTGTCTGAATTTTTCATAGCGCTCCTCACTTCTGCTCCTGCTTGCGCAACTCGGTGAGGCGCAGCTTGCCGTAGACGGAGGTGCGGATGCCGACCTTGCGCTCACCGAGGAGGCCTTCCAGGTCAGTGGCAATGCGCTCCACGTCTTCCATGTTGGTTTCACGGGTGCCGTAGATGCCAACCCAGGCATCGCGTCCGTTCTGCTTGGCGATATAGGTGCACTGGTCGGCGATATTGGCCACCTGCTCCCAGGTCACCATGTCGGGCTTGATCGGCGAGAAGGGGTACACGGCGAAGCCGATGGAGCCGGTCAGGCGGCCAGTCTCGCCGTTACCCAGTTGATACTGGCATTCGGCGAGGCCGACGCGGATGCGTTCTGCGAGCTTCTCCGCGGCGCGGTTGCTGGTATTGCGGCTGACGATGAGAAATTCGTCACCGCCCCAGCGGATGATGGTGTCGGACTTGCGGCAGCACTCGTCGAGCACGTCGCGTACCTGCAGCAGGGCTGCGTCACCGGCGGCGTGGCCATGGGCGTCGTTGATTTGCTTGAAGCCGTCCAGGTCCACCATCATGAAGGACAGCGCCGGCGCGATATCCAGGGCTTCACCATTGTTGGCGTCAGCCATGTCGCCGGCCTGGCGGCGGGCATGGGCCACCTCGGTAGCAATGAAGTCTTCCAGGAAACGGCGGTTGCGCAGGCCGGTCAGCGTATCGGTGAGGCTGGACTCCTTGAGCTGGTCGTTCAACGACAGCAGCTCCTCGTTGCGTTCGGCCAGCTCGCGCGTACGTTTGGCGACGATCTGCTCCAGTTCCTCGCGCTTGCGGGCGGCGTGTGCCAGCTTCATGGCATTGACGCGAGTGAAGATCAGGATCGCGGCCAGGATCGCCAGCGCGTAGCCGCCGTAGGCCCAGGCGGTTGCCCAGGGCGGCGGTACTACCATCAGATTCATGGCAGCGCCCTTTTCGTTCCAGATGCCGTCGTTGTTGGAGGCCTGAACGCGGAAGGTGTAGCTGCCGGCGGGCAGGTTGGTATAGGTAGCGCGGTCATACTCCACCGGGACGCTCCACTCCTGGTCGAAACCTTCCAGCTTGTAGCGGTAGCGGTTGCGAGTCGGCGCCGAGTAGTCCAGGCCGCTAAATGAGAACGTGATGAGGTCGTTGCTGTAATCCAGGTTCAGCTCTTCGTCGTTCTCGTCGGTACTGTAGCGGGTGGCCAGCGGACCGCCGCGATCAAAGGCAGTCAGCGCGATGTCGGGCTCGTGGCGGTTGACCGTTATGTGATTCGGGTAAAAGGCCAGCAGCCCCTTGATGCCGCCGAACAGCAGCCGGCTGGAGCGGGTGCGGTGCACCGCGCTGAACATGAAGTCGTTGCTGCGCAGGCCGTTGCTGCGGCTGAAGTAACGCATCTGGCCATTGGTGGGGTTGTACTGGACCAGGCCACGGTTGCTGCTCACCCACAGGCGACCGTCGCTGTCTTCGACCATGCCCTGCACCGTATCGCTGGGCAGGCCGTCGCTGCGGCGAATCTTCTCGAAGCGCACGCGCTGGTCGCGGCGATCCTCGTGTGTCCAACGGTTGAGTCCGCCTCCATTGGTGCCTACCCACAGCGAGCCATCGCCGGTTTCGGTAATCAGCCAGGCGGTGTTGCTGCTGAGACTGTCGGGATTGCTGTCGTCCCGGCTGAAGCGCTGGAAGCTCTCTTCGCCCTTTTCCATGGCGCTGAGGCCGCCATTCTCGGTGCCGATCCACAGGGTGCCCTGGCGATCGCGGTAGATGGCCAGTACCCGGTTGCTGGACAGGCTGGCGGCATCGGTGGGGTCGTGCTGGAAGCGCTCGAAGCGGCCGGTCGCAGTGTCAAACCGGTTGAGGCCGCCGCCGTAGGTGCCGACCCAGATGATGCCGCTGCGCTCGGCGAGTATAGAGGTGACCGCATTGCTGCTGATCGAAGTGGTGTCGTCCTGATCGTGGGCGTAGACCGTGAAGTGCTCGGTATTCGGGTCCAGCTTCAACAGGCCGCCGGCCCGGGTGCCCAGCCAGATCTGGCCCTGCTGGTCCGGGTGTACCGCCATTACGCGGTCATCCGGCAGGATGCTGTTGGCGGTGTCGTAAATCCGGGTTTCGCCGTTGGCCTCGTCGATCAGGTTGAGGCCGCCGCCATAGGTACCGACCCACAGCTTGCCGGTACGGGATTCGTGTACCGACGTGACGATGTTGCTGCTCAGGCGCAGGGCGGTGCCCTCGGCCTGGAAGTAGGTGAAGGCATCGCTCAGGTAGTTCCAGCTGTTCACACCCACGTAGGTGCCGACCCACAGCACGCCACCGCGGTCCTGCGTGATGGTAGTGACGCGGCTGTCACTGAGGCTGGCGTCGTCAGCCAGGTTGTGCTGGTAGCGGGCAAAACCGCCGGAGGACGGGCGCCACTCGTTGAGGCCATTGTCGGTTCCGATCCAGAGCGCGCCGTTGTAATCCTGGTAGATCGCGCGTACGCGGTTGTGACTGAGGCTGCGGTCGTCGGCGGGGTCATGCTGGAAGCGCTGGAAGCTGCCGGAGGCCACGTCGAACAGGTTGAGACCGCCTTCGTAGGTACCGACCCAAAGTCGTGCGTCGCGATCCTGGTAGATGGCGCGCACCGAATTGTCGCTGAGGCTGGCGGGGTCATTGGCATCGTGGGTAAAGCGCTCGAAGCGACCGCTGTCGCGATCCATGCGAGCCAGGCCACCACCGGAGGTGCCAATCCAGAAATTGCCATCGCGGTCTTCGAGCATGGCCAGCACGGAATCCGATGGCAGGCTGTTGGGGTCTGCCGGGTCATGCTGGAAGCGCTGGAAGGTCCGGCTCTCGGCGTTCAGCAGGTTCAGGCCGCCGCCGTCGGTGCCCACCCAGATGTTGCCAAGCCGATCCTGGTAGACCACGCGAACCCGGTCATTGCTGAGGCTGGTAGCGTCGTCCGCGGCATGGCGGAAGTGGGTGAAGGTATCGTTCTCGCGATTGTAGCGGTTGAGGCCGCCGGCATCGGTACCCAGCCACAGGGTGCCATCGTCGGCGACCATGATGGACCAGATGTAATTGTCAGAAACAGTGTAGGGGTCGTTGTGAACGTGCTCGTAGAGGCGCAGCTCGTTGCCATCCCAGCGGTTGAGGCCCTCCTGGGTGCCGAGCCATATATAGCCCTGAACGTCCTGGACGATGGTGTGTACCACGGACTGGCTGAGGCCATCTTCAACAGTGAGGTGATCGAAGAGAGCCGTCCTCGGCTCCAGTGCCGCCTGCTCGGCCGTAGCGACGGTCGAGCCCAGCAGCAGGGTAATTATCAGCAGCAGTCGCCTTATATCCACGATCGTGTTGCTCTTCTTCGTCATTATCCGCACGTCCTGGTTGAGAGCCCCTTGCGGAGCGCATGTAATGACATCGCAAGCGGTATGCCAAACCTGGGTTCGTGTTAGGCGGGTTTGAAAAAGTGTTAACTGGTTAACACTTTTGCTACTCAGACAAAGAAAAAAGTGGCGCGCCTTGCGGCTTTGTGATGGAAAAATCGGGAATCAAAATTTGCGAATAAGCTAAAAAAGTGGCGTTTATTCCGAAATAACGGTGTGTTTTGGCAAAATACGCCGAAATTTAGCGCGCTTGTGCAGTCCAGCGCCGATAAGTGGGTACCGTAATGCCCATAAGCGCAGAACCCCGCGCCACGTCTTCACCCACCCTGGCGACCACGGCGTCCAGCAGGTGGGCGCGGGCCTCTTCAATCACGTTGGTCTGGTTATCCTCTGCCAGCGAATCTGCCAGCAACTTGATAGTGGGCTTGAGCCGGGTCCAGGCGTCAGAACGCACCAGCAGGCCCTGGGCTTCCAGGCGTCGCGCCTTTTCAAGCTGGCGCCGGTAGGTGGTTTCGGCAACCCCGAGACGGCGCGCGCCGCGGCGAGCGGTGCCGCGGGCAATCTCGTCGACTTTCAGTACCAGGTCTTCGCTGAGCCAGCGGCCCAGGGGTGCGGTGGCGCTGGCATCTGACTGCAGTGCCGCGTCTACCTGCTTCTCCAGTTCATCCGCCAGCAAGATCCACGGTTCGCCCGGCTGCCCGTGCTCAGCCTCTGGCTGCGGTTGAATGTGAGCGCTTACTTTCGGTTTGCCCGGCGCAATTTCAGGGGCCGCCATCGACAGGCTGTCGGCGGGCTCTTCGAATACCAGTTGCGCGACATCAATGATTTCTTCGGTGGAAAGTACCACCGCCCGCAGGATGCCATTCTGCAGTTCGCGCACGTTGCCAGGCCAGCTGTAGGACTGCAGCAGGCGCTCCGCGGCTTGGCTGAAGCGACGCACGCCCTTTTCGTACTGCAGGGCGAACTTTTCCAGGAAGTGGCCGGCCAGGGGCAGGATGTCATCGGGGCGCTCTCGCAGGGGCGGCGCCGTGAGGGTGACCACGTTGAGCCGGTAGTACAGGTCTTCCCGGAAGCGGCCCGCCGCTGCTTCCCTGGCCAGGTCGCGGTTGGTGGCCGCGATGATACGCACGTCTACCTTGCGGGAGGTCGCGGCGCCTACCGGGTGTATCTCCTTTTCCTGTACGAAGCGCAGCAGCTTGGCCTGCACGTCGAGAGGCACTTCGCCGATCTCGTCGAGGAACAGGGTGCCGCCGTCCGCCTGGACGATGCGCCCCAGGGATGCCTTGTCGGCCCCGGTGTAGGCGCCCTTGCTATGGCCGAACAGCTCGGCTTCCATCAGGTTGGCGGCAATGGCGCCGCAGTCTACGGTAACAAAGGGCTTGCCCTTGCGGTTGCTGAGTTCGTGCACGGAGCGGGCCAGCATTTCCTTGCCGGTGCCGCTCTCGCCGTTGATCAGTACCGTGACGTCGGTGGGGGCCGCCGCGCGGGCGGTCTCCAACAGGGCATCCATCTGCCGCGAGGTATAGACCAGCCGGGCGCTCTGCACGGCCTGGCGCAGGCCGTGCACTTCGCTGCGCAGCTGACGGCTCTCGCGCTCCTTCTCAGCCTGCCATTTGGCAGCGAGGTCGGCGCGGTCCAGCGCCAGCGCCACCTGCCCGGCCAGGCCGCTCAGGAATACCAGGTCGGAGGAGTCGATGATCAGCTCTGACTCCGCGCCTTCGATATACAACACGGCCATGACCCGGCCGTCCGCCAGCAACGGGATGGCGTAGCCCAGCCGGTCGCTGGAGCCTGCCTCGTCCGAGGGCCGCGGCGGGCGCCGCAGGCGCTCGTTGCGCTGCACGCTGCTGGCGCGCTCCATCAATTTACTGACTTCCTCCGGTGCCTCGCCGTCGGGGCCCGCACTGGAGCGCCCGCTCTCGGCCAGCAGCACCTCTTCGCCGCCCTCGCGCCGCGTGTAGAGGGCCACCCAGGCGCCTCGCATGGCGAGCTGGATACGCTCCACTAAACCGGCGGCAATCTGCGCTTCGTCGGCGGCGGTAGATACCATGGAGATCGTGTCCCACAGCACCAGCATGTTGCGGTAGTCCTTTTCTGCATCGGCAGTAAAAATGCCGCTGAGGCGATCGCGTCCCCGCACTTCAAGGCTTTCGTCGCCGCTCTGCCAGACCATGACGCAGTCGCCGCCCTTGCCCTTGGCGGCATTCAGGCTGGCATCGGCGCGGCGCACGAGCCCAAGTTCGTCGAGATCCTGGTCCTCGGTCTGGTCAGGCTGGTAGAGGCCCACGCCAACACTGAAGGTGAGGCGCATGGCGCCGCTCAGGTAGGCGCCGGTGAGCGATTCGCGCAGCTTTTCGGCAACCTCCTGCACCTCGTCAGGATTGGAGCCCGGCATATGTACCGCAAATACCGCGCCACCGTAGCGGAATACCTCGTCGGAGTGGCGCAGGCTGTCACACAGGCGGGTGGCAATTTCCGCCAGTGCCGCGTCACCGCTGTCGCGACTGAGGCGGCGATTGACCAGGTCGAAATCGTCCGGGTTGATTAGCAGCAGGCCCAGCGGGTGCTTGCCGCGAGCTTGCTCCATGGCGTCATTGAGGCGTGCCTGGAATTCGGCCCTGCCGGGCAGGTGACTGGTGGGGTCACGCAGTAGCTGGCTCAGCTGGTTGGCTTCCCAGACCATATTGGCGCTGCTAAGCAGGCTGTGTGCCAGCCACTCGCCGGCGCTCTCCGGCGCGTCGATGCCCGGTGGCGCCAGGCTGGAGATCTCCGCGGGAACCTGGCCGCCCTCATAGCGCAGGCCGATCCAGATAGCCCGGTCGGCTTCCGGCTCCGCATTGGTAGCGTGGCGTCGCTCGGTGTCCACCGCCGGTTGCTGGAAGTCGAGTCTGATGCTGATGCGCACCAGGCAGCTGTCGTCGGCTTCGCTGGAATAGACCTGCAGTGCTGCTGCGCCGGTGCCGCCGCCAGGACCCAGCAGGGCATAGGTCGTGGTTCTGGCGCGATCCATGGATTCGAACTCGGGAACGGTGTCGGTGCCGCCGCTGTGCAGCAGCAGGCTGCGCTCCGGGCTGCCGCCGCCGTCGATGTAGAGGGAGACACCCGCGGCGTGCGTCAGCTGGCGAAGCTGTGCGAGGAACTGTCTATACACCGCGCCGGCTTGCTGGGCCGGTAGGTGGGGAATGTCCCCTTCCATAACAGATCGTTCTAACAGGACTCTCTGAAGTGAAAAAGTGTACCAGTAATAAGCTGTTGGCTTAAACGCCGGCTTGTTTCAACAGGTAAGTGATCACGAACTTCATCAGGAAGCCAAAAATCCCCAGCGCCAGGCCGATGTAGAGAATCATGGTGCCGAATTTGCCGGCATTGCTGCGCCTGGCCAGGTCCCAGACGATGAAGATCATGAACAGGATCAGCGCCCCCACGCCCAGGGTAACGCCGTACTCGCTCAGCCACTCGTCCATCTAGCCGCCTCCATCAAACTGCTCGAGTGCGGCGCGGGTAGCCGGCCCCGGGTAGCCGTCGGCAACCAGCCCCGCTGCAGCCTGGAAGTCGCGCAGCGCGCGTCGGGTGGCTGGCCCCATGATGCCATCGCTGCTGCCCGGGTCGTGGCCGGCGGCGGCGAGGTGGCGCTGCATGGCGCTGATAGCTTCGCGGGTCAGGGCCTGCTGCCTGGGAGGCCGGTTGTAGAGCCGTCCGGCGCCGGCTATGCGGTCAGCCAGGTGGCCTACCGCCAGCGCGTAAAACTCGGAGCGGTTCCAGCGCATGATGATCCGGAAGTTCTGGTAGACCAAGAACGACGGTCCCTCGTGGCCCGCGGGCACCAGCACCGCCGCTTCCAGGGTGGTGGGTGGCAGGCGGGCGCCATCGGCGCGCAGCACGCCTGTGCTCGCCCAGTCGCGCAGTGGTTGTGGATTCTCCAGGCCCGTCGCCTGGTACGGGAAATCCCCTGGCAGGCGCACCTCGCGGCCCCAGCGCAGGCCCCTTTCCCAGCCCAGTTGCTGCAGGTAGCGAGCGGCCGATGCCAGCGCATCCTCGGGGCTGCCCCACAGGTCGATGCGGCCGTCGCCGTTGCCGTCCACGGCGGCGCGCTTGTAGGTGGAGGGCATAAACTGGGTGTGACCCATGGCGCCGGCCCAGGAGCCGCGCATCGTGTCCGGGTCGAGGTCGTCGCGCTGCATCAGCTCCAGTGCGGTCATCAATTCCCCGGTGAAGAACCGGCTGCGGCGCTGGTCGCAGGCCAGGGTGGCCAGGGAATCGAGCGTCGGCGTGCTGCCGAGGTAGCCGCCATAGTTCGTCTCCAGGCCCCAGAAGGCGACCAGGTAGTGGCCGGGAATTCCGTATTGCCGGGTCAGCGCGTCCAGGAAGTCATGGTGTTTGGCGTAGAGCTTGCGACCCCGCGCGACCCGCGCCGTGGTAACGCGGGCATTGAGGTAGCGCTCGAAGGTCTGCACAAATTCCGGCTGCTTGCGATCGAGTTCGATCACGCGCCGCTGCTGTTCCAGGCCGGGTATCAGCTCGTCGACAATCCAGGGTGGTAAACCCCTTTCGCGCGCCTCCACCTGCAGGTCTGCCAGGCAGGCCGCGAAGTCATCCGCAGGAGCGGCCTGCGACCATGCGAACGGTGCCCAGGCGACCAGCGGTTGCAGCAGGAACAGCAGTAGCAGGCCGGGCTTTTGCATCAGGCCGGCAGGTTGTTCTCAATCGCGTCGAGGAAACCCTGCATGTCGACCACGGTCTCCTGCTCGGGCCGCGTGGTCTTGCCCTTGATGTCGCCGGTGATGGTGCCCTGGTCGACGGTGTCAATGAGGGCGGCCTTCAGGTCCGCCGAGTACTGGGTCAGCGCGGGATTCCCCTCGCGGCTTCCCAGGGTCTCCAGTGCGTTGGCCAGCGCGTAGATGAGTGCCGACGAGTTGAAGATCGCGGTCTCGCCGTTGGTCTCCAGGTACTTGAGGTACAGGTCGTGGGCGGTGCCGTGGGGGGCTTCATACAGCATGGTGCCGTCCTTGCTCTCGATGATGGAGCTGGCGGTGGCCAGGCTGCCGCCCAGGGCAGCGGCGATGTCCGAGAAGATATCACCGTCCAGGTTCTGGGCGGGGTACAGGGCATTGCGCGGTGGGTCGGAGATCATCTTCTTGAGCTGGCTAGAGGGTCGCATGATCATGAACGAGGGTGGCTCCACGTGGTCTGCCACCAACGCGTTGCGCACTTCATTGATCACCGTCGAGAATACATCGTCGTAGGGGAAGTACTCGCGCTTGAGGCCGAAGTAGACTTCCTTCTCTTTCATGGAAGCATCGCGGTAGACCTGCATGACCCAGTCGCGGATGGCGTTGCGGTCGTTGGACATGAACAGGATCGGGTCGTTGGCCTTTACGTCTCGGGCGCAGCGTTCCTCGCCATCGACAATCACCTTGATGATACCGTCCTCCGGGGCCGGCAGGTTGTAGCTGCCGTACTGGTCGCCGCCGCCGGCACTCATCCGCGAGATCGACACGTGGAACTTGCGATCGGGGATGCCGTATTTGCGCAGGGTGTCCACCAACTTCACCATGCGCCGGCCGGTGTTGTTGTCGGGGATGCCCCATAGGGCCCGCTCCGGCGGGTTGGCGATGATGCGCGCCGCCTGGGCGTCGATCAGCTCATAGTGGTAGGCGAGGCCGGCGCTCTCGTAGTCGGCCTTGAACTCGGTCTCGAACACGTCTTCCACGGCCTTGCGCATGACGCCGTCGTAACCGGGGATCACCGTATCCTTCAGGCCCAGGTAGACATCCCGCTTGTCGTCTAGGCCGCGCTGGAAAAACTGGCGCGCCCAGCCGACCACGTCGGCATGGGAATTGGTGGCGAGCATGAAGGGGTCGCCGCGATTGAGTCGGCGGCGGTGTATTTCCTGCGGCTCGCCGCTGGCGCCCACGAACACCAGCTTGGCGATGCCAGTGTCGTTGGACAGGGTGCTGTAGCTGTCCTTGATGCCGCCGTTCTCCATGGTCTCGACCACGATGTCGCGGCCCACCCAGTCGGGCGGCGTATTCTTGATGTTGCGGAACTGGATGTCCTCGCGGGTGATGTTGCCGCCGATACCCTTGCGGATGGCGCCGTTGGGGGACTTGGTGGCAAGCTTGTCGAGGCTGCCTTCGTCGACGTCGGGGTGCTTGGCCAACAGCTCGTCGAGCTGGGCCCGGTTGACGGTCATGCCGGCGTTCTTGATGCCGACGCCGTGCTGCTTGAGGGCCTCGATGGCTTCATTGACCACGGCGCCGTTGCTCACCAGGCGCTTCTCTGCCGACAGGTCAATCTCTACCAGCGGCATGTCCAGCCGCTGATTCACAAACATGTCGAGAATTCGCTCGAAGGCCACCTGGGCCATTTCGTCGCCGTGCAGCACCACCAGTGGCGATGCGACCTGGATCTTGTCGCTCATGGAGACTCCCTGTTCAAAAGGCGGCGCGATTATACCGACAAATATAGCAGCGCGGTCATCTCACGAAGCTGAATACGGTTTCACGGGCAAATCGCTCTAACGATGGCCTGGCGGTTTGAGGTTTCTGCTCCGTAGGTCGGGCGCGAACTGGGTCTGCACCCTGCCCGGGCGCACTGACTGTATAGCTTTATTGCTCCGTAGGCCGGCCGTGAACTGGTACTACCCCCTCCCCGGACACGCTAAAAGCATGCCGTCCATGGCTCGCTCGGCAACGGCCGTCCTGGCCGTTGACGGTCCGGGGAGGGGGTAGCACCAGCCCACGCCCTCGTACGTCAGAGAAACCAGATGCGCTTGCCCGTCATTCCCGCGAAGGCG
>JASJBK010000085.1 GCA_030066555.1 Halieaceae bacterium | reverse complement strand
CACCACACCATGATCGTGAGACCGCTTTCCGCGGTATTTGTGCCCACGGTGCTCCTTTACCTTCACCACGGTTTTCACAACCGTCGTTTCATGAGGGTGCGAATAGTATTCCTTGACGACTACCCGGCTGGGCTGGCCATGGTGCGCCAGCGCTGCCGCCGGTCCCAGCGCTGCCAGGCAGGTGAAGATAGCAATTGTCCTTTTCATGCTGCGGCCTCCTTTGTACCGTTGCGTACAAACTAGCAAGCGCATGCTGAACAGTTGCTGAACCCGCGGGACGAATTTCCGCACTCCATAAAGAGGACAGCCGCCTGCAATGGCGGCTTCCCTCCGGGTCTTGATCACACTGGCCAGCTTGCTGGCGGCAGTAGCCAGTGCAGCTGTGACTACTCCTCGTCTTCCGGGCCGTACTTCTCGAACCAGCCGAGGATCGCCGCCACCTTGGCAATGAGCTGGCTGGGACGACGGGCGATGCTGTGGGAGGCGCCCGGGATGCGCACCAGCGCAGTGTCCACACCTTCCAGCATCAGCGCCGCGTGGTACTGCTCGGATTCCCACATCGGCGTGCGCCAGTCGGATTCGCCGGTCAACAGCATGGTCGGCGTGGTGACGTTGCCCACAAGGGACAGGGGCGAGCGCGCCCAGTACTGGTCAACGTCTTCCCAGGGCAGGGCCGAGAACCAGTAGCGACTGAAGAAGTCCGGGTTGTCGGCACTCAGCGCGAAGCTGATCCAGTTGATCACCGGCTTGGCCACCACCGCGGCGGCGAAGCGATCGGTCTTGCCCACGGTCCAGGCGGTCAGCACGCCGCCGCCACTGCCGCCGGTCACGTAGAGGCGCTCGGTATCGATAGAGCCCTTGTCGATCACCGCGTCCACCGCCGACATCAGGTCGTCGTAGTCCTGGCTCGGGTAGTTGTGGTGAATCTCCAGTTCAAACTCGCTGCCGTAGCTGGTGCTGCCGCGCGGGTTGACGTAAACCACCACATAGCCGGCAGCGGCAAACAGCTGGATCTCGGCGGCAAAGTGCGGGCCGTAGGCCGTATGCGGGCCGCCGTGAATCTCGAGGATCAGCGGGTACTTCTGGTCCTTGTCAAAGCCCGGTGGGTAGGCCACCCAGGCCTGGATCGGCTTGCCGTCGTAGCTGGACTTCAGCCACAGCTCTTCCACCTTCGCCATCTCGCGATGCTCGACCAGGTTGTCGTTGAGGCGAGTTACCGTCTTCGGTTTGCCGGTACCGCGGCCGATGGCGAGTTCGGCGGGGCGCTGGGCATCGCCGGTGGTAATGGCATACACATTATTGCCACCTACCGCCCACTCGGCACCGCTGTAGGGGCGGCTCAGGGATAGGCCGGTCAGGGCGTCAGTCACCGCCGTCATGCGCCCGCGCAAATCGACTTTGGCCAGTTTGGTCAGGCCCTGGTCGTCGTAACTCACATACAGGCTGCGGCTGTCAGCCGCCCACTCGAGACCGTTGAGGCTGCGGTCGAGGTCGCCCAACAGGACCGACTTGTTGCCGCCATCCACGTCCATGATGTTGAGCTTGAACTGTTGGGAGCTGAGACGCTTATCGTCGAAACCCACCCAGGCCAGGCGCTTGCCGTCCGGCGACACCGTGACCCCAATATCGGGACCGTCGCGGTCAGTCAAAGCAGTGATGGAAAGATCGTCCAGTGAGACCCGATAGATCTCGGAATGCAAAGGCTTACGGCGCCAGTCGTCGTTGCGGTTACCGACCACGAACAGGCTCTTGCCGTCGGCCGCCCAGGCCGGGCCGCCGTAGTTGAAATCGCCTTCGGTCACCTGACGCGCCGCACCGCCAGCAGCGGGCACCACGAACACATGGGTGTAACCCAGCGGCAAGGTACCCGCACCGTCGGCGCGGAAGGGAATACGGTCGACCACCGTGGGCGGCTTGGCCCACTCGGCGCCCTTGGGTGCAGCGGGCATCTTGCCGATGGTGGTGGGCTTGGTGGGCACCTGCATGGTGAAGGCCAGGTACTCACCGTCGGGGGACCAGGCAAGATTCCCGGGGCCCTTGGCCTGGCGGGTCAACTGCAGGGTCTCGCCGCCTTCCAGCCAACGCACGAATATCTGCGAACCCTTGTCATCCGAAGAAACGTAGGCCACCCGGGTGGAGTCCGGTGAAATGACCGCACCGCGATCGTTTACCGCGCCGGTCGTGATCGGCCGCGCATTGCTGCCGTCGCTGTCGACACGCCACAGGTTGGCGCGACGGCGGTCTTCCATGATGTCCATGAAGTTGTGGCTGTAAACCACGAACTTGCCGTCGGGACTGACCTGCAGCCCACTGACCCAGTTGAGGCGAAACACGTCTTCAGGCGCAAAAGGTTCGGCCCAGGCCAGGCTGCTGAACAGCAGAGCGAATACTATCGAGGGGTATTTCATGCGGAATTCCCAAGCTTGGTATGACAGGGTGCGAAAGCATATCCAGAGCAGCATTTATTCTCCAGTGGTTTAGCCCGGTCAGTGCGCAGGCTGTATTACACTGGCGGGACTGACCTGGGAGTGAACTGGATGTTCTTCGGATGGCGCGTGGTCGCCGGCAGCTTTGTGGCCATGCTGCTGGTGCTGGGTTTCTTCACCTATACGTTTACCCTGTTCGTGGTGCCATTGCGCGAGGAGTTCGGCGTCGGGCTCGAAGCGGTGATGTACAGCCTGACGCTCGGCACCCTGTTGAGCCTGCTGGTGGGGCCGGTGTCCGGCTACCTGGTGGATCACCTGTCGGTGCGCACGCTGATGACCCTCGGCTGCCTGCTGTTTGCCGGCAGTCTGTACACCATGTCCCACGTCAGCTCGATCTTCGAATTCAACCTGGTGTACGGCACCAGCTTTGCCGTGGTCAACGGCCTGGCCGGCGCGGTGGCCACCAGCGCTGCAGTGTCGCGCTGGTTCGTGCGCAGCCGCGGCCGGGCCCTGGGAATCATGACCATCGGCTCCTCGGTAGGTGGCATCCTGCTGCCGGCCATCACCGCCTGGTGGATCGACACTGCCGGCTGGCGGGTGGCTTTCCAGAACCTGGCAGTGCTGGCGCTGCTGGCCACGCCCTGGGTATGGTTCAACATCCGCAACAGGCCCGCTGACCTTGGCATGGAACCCGACGGTGACGGTGCGGCACCAGCCGGGGAAGAATCCCCCGAGCCCATGGAACCGCCGGGTATGAAACAGATCGTCAGTGCCCGCGAATTCTGGCTGATCGGCCTGAGTGTCGGCTTCCTGATCGCGGTGTTCTCTTCGACGCTCTCCAACCTGTCTCCCTATGCCACCGAACTTGGCGCCAGTGATGCCCAGGCCTCGACACTGATCATGGTGCTGGCGATTCATGGGCTGATCGGCAAGCTGCTGTTCGGCGCCGGTGCCGACCGCTACCCGCTGAAATGGGGCATGTGGGCCGCCCAGGGCCTGGTGGTGGTAGCGCTGCTGATCATGTCCACCGAACCCGCCTACTGGGTAATGGTCATTGCCGCCATCTGCATGGGACTTGCCACCGGTGGCCTGCTGCCGGTGTGGAATTCGATGATGGCGCGGGTCTTTGGCGTCGACAGCTACGGGCGCGCCATGGGACTGATGGGACCGATCATCACCTTGCTGCTGATGCCCGCCTACCTGTTCGTGGGGCGCATGCACGATGCCTTTGGCAACTACGTTGCCACCCTGCTGGTATTCTCGGGGCTGATGCTGCTGGCGATCGTGCTGCTGGGCCCGGTACGACTACCCAGCCAGGACTAGCTCATTGATCGCCGCCGGGGCCTCGTACATGGCCCAGTGGCCGATACCCGGCAACAGCTCGAACCCTGCACCCAGCTCAACCAATAGTCTCTGCCGGGAAGCCAGCGCCTCGCTGTCGCCGGCGGTGGCATCGGCACTGCCCCAGGCACACAGGCAGGGTGCCTCGATGGCGGACAGCGCAGCAATAAAGTCGTCGGTTCTCGACAGGGCCCGGCTGTTGAATCGCGCCCGCGCCAGGTTGTCAGCATGCAGGTGGATGGCGAGATCATCGATGGGGAACTGTTCGCTGAACATCAGGGCGCGCAGGTTGGCCTTGTGCACCGGTGCCGCCGTCTCCCAGGGCGTGCCCGGGCGCGGCGGCGGTGTCAGCGGGACCTGCACGTGCAGCTCGCCCCAGCCGGCGGCGCCGATGGCGGTAAAACGCTGGCAGCGCTGCCCGAGCTGTTCCGCCAGCCGGGCACCGACCATGGCCCCGAAACTGAAACCCGCAAGTTCCAGCGGACGATCACCTGGCCACAGCGCGTCGATACCGGCGAGGATGCGCGCGGCGAAATCAGCGGGCACCGCGGCGGCTTCGATATCCGCAGACTCCCCCAGCCCCGGCAGGTCCAGGGTCCACAACTCGCGCTGCCGGCGCAAAGTGTCGATATTGGCAAACCAGTGATTCCAGGAGCCGAAGCCCCCGTGCAGGAGTAGCAGGCGCGGGCCCGCCGAGGGGTCACTCCATTGCTGCCAGGCCAGGCCCGATGCCTGCTGACAACGGGCGGTAGCGAGAAGTGCATCGTATTGCCGCTGCGCGGCGTCGGTCATTCTGACTGCAGCTTTTCGAGGATGCTGGAGAAGTCGCGGGGGCCGTTGCCGTCCTTCTGGTGCTCCTCGTACAGGTCGCGCGCGAGTTGGCCCATGGGGTTGTCGAAGCCGGCACCTTCCGCGATGGCCATCGCCAGGCCCAGGTCCTTGACCATCAGGTCGACCATGAAGCCCGGCTGGTAGCCATTACTGGCGGGCGCCGTTTCCATGACGCCCGGGTAGGGGTTGTAGACTTCCAGCGACCAGTTGCGCCCGGAACTGGCGAGCATGATATCCGACAGCACTTTCGGATCGAGCCCATGACGCGCACCCATTTCGAGCGCCTCGCTGGTGCCGATCATATGAATGGCCAGCAGCATATTGTTGCAGCCCTTGGCCACCTGGCCGGCGCCGGCAGGCCCGGCATGGAAGATATTCTTGCCCATGTCGGCCAGGATCAACCTGGCCTTCTCGAAGGTCTCTGCCTCGCCACCGCACATAAAGGCCAGCGTGCCGCCAGCGGCAGCAGCAACTCCGCCCGATACGGGCGAGTCCATGAAACCGATACCCATATCCTTCGCCGCCAGGCCCACATCGCGGGCGGTTTCGGCGTCAATGGTGCTGCAGTCCAGTACCGTGGTGCTGCCATCCAGCAGTGACAGCAGGCCGTTGCCATCGTCTCCCAGGTAGGTAGCGCGCACGTGCTTGCCCGCCGGCAGCATGGTGATCACGTAGTCGACACCCGCTACCGCGGCGGCGGCCGTTTCGGCGACGCTGGCGCCGGCCGCTTCCAGCTCGGCGCAAGCCTCAGGCACCAGGTCAAACACGGTAACGGCATGGCCGGCAGCGACCAGGTTCTTTGCCATTGGGCCGCCCATATTGCCGAGCCCGATAAATGCCACAGTTGCCATAACTATTCTCCTACCGGGAACAGACCATGTTTACAGGTCTGCGAGGGGGTTGGTGGGCCAGGGGGCTGTGAAGAAGCCGTCCAATACCTCTTCAGGCACCTCGCGTGAGCTGGGGTAGGCCCAATGCGGATTGCGGTCCTTATCGATCAACAGCGCCCGCACGCCTTCAGTAAATTCAGGGTGTCGCACGATATTGGTGACCAGCTGGATTTCCGCCTGGAAAATTTCCTTCAAGCCGGCATGACGGGTTTCATACAGCTGGCGGTGTATCCAGCGCGCCGCCAGCTTGCTGCCGTGGGCGAGGCTATCGCGGGCCTTTGCCAGCCAGGGATCATCGGTCTCCATGCCAACGATGTTGTCGATGATGTCGTGGATGGAATCGCCGTCGCAGAGCCTGGCAATGGCAGCCAGGTGCGGCTCCACCTGCCCGGCCGGCTGACTGGCAATACTCTTTTCAGAAAAGGGTCGAAGGGCATGGCGCACCAGCGCGTGAGCATCGCCAGCGGCAAAATCCTGCGCCAGCAGCGCGGCCAGTACCGCCTGCTTGTGTTCACTGGCGATAAAGCGATCTGCCATGCCGGTAAAAATCGCGTCGGCGGCATTGATGCTGGCGCCGGTCAGTGCCAGGAACTCACCGGATTTGCCCGGCATGTGATTGAGGAACCAGCTTCCGCCCACGTCGGGGAACAGCGCGATGGTGACCTCGGGCATGGCGATGCGGGTGCGCTCGGTGACAATGCGATGGGAACAACCCGCCATCACCCCGAGGCCACCGCCCATGACAATACCGTGGCCCCAGCACACCAGCGGCTTGGGCCAGGTGTGCAGGGTGTAGTTCATGCGGTACTCGCGGGCAAAGAATGCCTCGGCGTACTCGCAGGGCCCGCCCGGGGTTTCTACCGCCGAGGCATGCAGGGCCTGCACGTCGCCGCCCGCGCAAAAAGCCTTTTCGCCCACCGCGTCGATGAAGACAGCGGCAATAGATTCGTCATCGGCCCAGGTATCCAGCTGCGCCTGCAGCAGGTCCACCATCTCCAGGGTCAGGGAGTTGAGGGTGGCTTCGACGTTCAGGGTGATGCGGCCGAGTTTGCCGCCGGCGGCGGCAAGCTCTTCAAACAGGACCGGAGAACTCATCAGGCGTTTTTCCACACCGGCTTGCGCTTCTCCAGGAAGGCGTTGACGCCCTCCTTCTGATCTTCGGTGCCGAACAGGTCGACGAACTTCTGCCGCTCGTAAGGAAGCGCACCTTCCATGGCTTTCTCACGGGCCTGGCCGATAAGCTCCTTGCAGGACGTGACGGAAATCGGGCTCTGCTGGCCAACCTGTTCTGCCAGCGCCAGGGCACGCTCTTTGGCGCCGCCGGTGGGCACGACCTCCTCTACCAGGCCGATCTTTTCGGCGGTGGCGGAATCGACACGCTCGCCGCAGAGAATCATTTTCTTGGCCCAGCCCTCGCCACACAGCCAGGCCAGGCGCTGGGTGCCGCCGGCGCAGGGCAGCAGGCCGACCTTGGCCTCGGGCAGCGCCATCTGCGCGTGCTCTTCGGCGATGCGGATATCGCAGGCCAGCGCCACTTCCAGGCCGCCGCCCATGGCGAAGCCGTTGATGGCTGCGATGCTGACACCGCGGAAGTCCGCGAGGCACTCGAAGCCCTCGCCGAAGTACTGGGCCATGTCGCGGGCAGTGTCCGGGCTGCCGTCGGCAAACAGGTTGAGGTCGGCGCCGGCTGAGAAGAACTTCTCGCCGGCCCCGGTGAGCACCAGCGCCCAGATATCGCGATTGGCGTTGAGCTCTTCAATCAGGTTTTTCAGCGCCGGCAGGCTCTCGGTATCCCAGGTGTTCGCCGCCGGATTGTCGATGGTGACCAGCGCCGTGTGGTCGATGACCTCGACTTTCAGCTTGTCCGATGTACTCAAACTCATTGAATCACCTCCAGGGCTCCTTCCATTAATAGACGGCGGGAAATGATGACCCGCATGATTTCGTTGGTGCCTTCCAGGATCTGGTGCACCCGGGTGTCGCGCACGTGGCGCTCAAGGGGGTACTCCTTGATGTACCCGTAACCGCCGTACAGCTGGAGTGCATCGTTGCAGACCTCGAAGCCCACATCGGTGGCAAAGCGCTTGGCCATCGCGCAGTAGGTGGTGGCCTGCGAATCCTTGTTATCCAGTTTCCACGCTGCGAGGCGAATCATCTGCCGGGCCGCCACCAGGTCGGTGGCCATATCGGCAAGCTTGAACTGGGTGGCCTGGAAGTCGGCGATGGCGGTGTTGAACTGCTTGCGCTCCTGCACATAGGCCACCGCTTCCTCCAGCGCCTGCTGGGCGGTACCCACGCTGCAGGTGGCGATGTTGATGCGGCCGCCGTCCAGACCTTCCATGGCAATCGCAAAGCCCTGGCCTTCTTCACCGAGGCGATTGCCCTTGGGCACGCGCACGTTGTCGAAGGTGACCATGCGCGTGGGCTGGGCCTTCCAGCCCATCTTCTCCTCGTTCTTACCGTAGGAGATGCCCTCGGCGTCTGCCGGCACCATCACTGCGGTAACCCCTTTGGGGCCGGCATCGCCGGTGCGCAGCATGACGACCAGCACATCGGTATCGCCGGCGCCGCTGATGAAAACCTTGCTGCCGTTAATCACGTAGTCTTCGCCATCGCTGGCGGCACTGGTGCGCAGGCTACCGGCGTCGGAGCCGGCACCGGGCTCGGTCAGGCAATAGGACGCGAGTTTCGAGCCCATCACCAGCTCCGGGCACCACTCGTCGATCACCTCCTGGCGGCAGTACTTACCGATCATGCTGGTGGCCATGTTGTGAATGGTCAGGAACGCGGCCGTCGTGGTGCAGCCCTTGGCCAGTTCCTCGACAATCAGGCTGGCATCGAGACGTGAGAGGGCCAGGCCGCCCGCAGATTCCGGCGTGTACATGCCCATGAAGCCGAGCTCGCCCGCCTGCGCCAGCTCCGCGACCGGAAAGTGGGAGGTGGCATCCCATTCCGCGGCCTTCGGTGCCAGCACCCCTTCCGAGAAGGCACGGGCGCTCTCGACGAACGCCTGCTGGTCGTCTGAAAGAGCAAAGTCCATGGAGTTTACCCGGCAGCCTGGTCTTCGAACCTGGCCATCACCTCGGCACCAAACAGCTCGGCATCTTCCGGGATCGCCTTGGTCACGGCCAGCGGCTTGGAAACCCAGGTCTCGTTGATCAGATCACGCCAGGTGATGTTGTTGTTGGTGCTGTTGCCGCCCCAGGAACCACAGCCCAGGGAGAAGGTCTGGCGCATGCCGTTCCACAGGTTGCCACTGTTGGAGGCCGCCTGGGGCTGGTTGACCATCACCCGGGAGGTGTGGGTGCCGTTGGCGTAGCTGAGAATATTGTCGTCACTGTAGCTGTAGATGCCGCAGGAATGCCCCTGGCCCTGGTAGGACTGGATATCGTTGGTCAGGGCGATGGCTTCGTCGATGTTCTCGACCTTGTACAGGGCCATGGTGACCGACAGCTTCTCGCCGGAGAACGGGTGCTCCTTGCCGGTGCCGGTTTCCGGCACGATCAGGAACTGCTTGCCTTCAGGCAGTTCGATACCTGCCATCCCGGCGATCTTGTGGGCCGGCTGGGCGACGATATCGACGTTGAGGTAGCCGTCTTTCCAGATGGTGTTCTTCAGCTTTTCCTTCTCGACGTCATCCAGCACATAGCCGCCCTCGCGCTGCAGCTTGGCCAGCATCTCGTCGTAGATGGAGGAGAACAGCAGCACCGAGTTATCGGAGGAGCAGGACGCCGCCAGGTCCAGGGTCTTGGAGACGCGGATCTTCTCGGCGGCTTCGTCGAGGTCGGCGGTATCGTCCACGGTGATCACCGCGTTGCCGACGCCAACGCCCAGTGCCGGGGTACCGGAGGAGTATGCGGCATTCACCATGGCGCCGCCGCCGGTGGCGAGAATGCGGTCACACTGGCGCATCAGCTCGTGGGTCAGCTCCAGGGACGGGGTTTCGATGGCCAACACCAGGTCGGCCGGCGCGCCCATGCGCTCCAGCGCGTCGCGCATGTAGTCGCAGATTTTCTTGTTGGTCAGCTTGGCCCGCGGGTGCGGTGCCACGATGATGGAGTTGCGGCCCTTGATGGCGGAGATGGCCTTGATCACCGGGGTGGCTTCCGGGTTGGTGGACGGCGACAGCGCGCCGATCACGCCGACCGGCTTGGCAATCTTGTAAATGTTGCGCTCGGGCAGCTCTTCGATCACGCCCACCGACTTGTCGTTGATGATGTCCATCAGCGTGGCGCGCGTCTTGCGGTGAATCTTCAGGTACTTACCGGAGTAATTGCCGAGCTGGGTCTCGTCGACCGTGAACTGGGCGATTTCCTCGGCCCGGTCTTCCTTGGCCACCGCGTACACCATGGCGCGGATCAGGTTATCGACCTGGGCCTGGGTGTAGTCGGCGATCTGGGCCTGGGCGGCGCGAGAGCGCGCAATCAGTTCCTCGATGTGCTGGCGCGCCAGCTCTTCGGGTTCGTGGATATCGGCAAGCTTCTTGGCTTCTGACATGGGATTCTCCTGGCTCGCGGGGGCCTGGGTAACTGGTTATAGGGTTTTTGTATATTCGAGCCAGAAAGGTTAGCAGAGGGAGCGTAAGGCGGGTATTGAGGAAATTGGGTAGTTCATGGACTATATTGTCGTATGAGTATCCCCTCGACATGGCCCCTGCCGGACGCGGGAATCCGCTTTATCACCCCCGCCTTCATGATTGGTCTCCTGGCCCGGCACCCGCTCACCAAGGACTGCTACCCGACGGCCATGGGTTATTACCCACAGGCCAGCGGACACCGCATGCGGCGCCAGCGCCACGATGACAACCTGCTGATTTATTGCGCCGCGGGACGCGGCTCACTGGCCGCCGGCGACTGGTCGGGGCGCATCGGCCCGGGCCAGCTGATCCTGCTACCCCAGGGCCTGCCCCACGAGTATCGGGCCCACCGCCTGCAACCCTGGACGGTGTACTGGGTGCACTTCCAGGGCTCGGCCAGCGGCGTCTTCCTGCAAAACCTGGGCTACCGGGAGGGACGCCCGGTGATCAGCGCCGGGCTTTCCCCGGTATTGAACGGCAACTTCAACAGCCTGCTCGAAGTGCGGCAGTCGGGGTATTCGACCGCGGCCTTTATCAATGCCGCCAACCAGCTGCGCCACCTGCTGACCATGCTGGCGCTCGAGGCAGGCCTGGAGCGAGGCCGGGGTGAGGGCGGCTTTGACCTGGCACGGGTGCAGGCCTATATGCGCGAGCACGTCGACCGGCCCCTGAGCCTCGATGACCTGGCCGCCCTGGCGCGATTGTCGAAGTACCACTTCTCCAAGCGCTACAAGCAGCTCACCGGCTACTCACCCATCAAGCATTTCCTGAACATGAAGATGGAGTACGCCTGCCGCCTGCTGGACAGCACGGATATGACGGTGCAGGCGGTGGCGGGGGCAGTGGGCTATGACGACCCGCTGTATTTTTCGCGGATGTTCAGCAAGACCATCGGCTCCTCGCCGAGCGCCTACCGCGCCTCGATCGGCAGGTAGGTCTCTAGAGGGCCAGCACCGCGATGAAGAACAGGGCCGCACCGGAGCCGGCCGCCGCCAGGGTGCGCATCCGCAGCCGCTCGGCAGACAGGCCAAGCCACAGGCCGCTGAGAATGATGAATACCATGCCCACCGCGAAGACCTTCTGGAAGGTCTTGAAGGCCAGTGGCCCGTGGCCCATGTGCAGCTCCATCATGGCCGACTGCAGGCTCGGCTCGCGGCGGCTGACGGTGATCTCGTCACCGAGTTCGATCATGTAATGAATGCGTGATGTGGGGCGGGTGTAAAGCGTCGAGCCCTTCACCTTGACGTACTCGAAGCTGTAGCCCTCGACGCCGGCCCGGCCCAACAGGTTCGCCACCGCCTGTTCCAACGCCTCACCATTCTGCTCCGCGAGACCCGTAGTGTCGGCCTCGGCATGCACCTGCTCGGTGGCCACCGAACCCTTGTAGCCCAGCAGGTACAAGCCACCGGAGGTGGCGACCAGCAGGACAAACACCGCGAAAAAAGCGGACAGGTACATGTGAATCGTGATGAAGACTGAGCGGTTCATGATGGCTCCGGACCGGTGAAAGAAAGAGGGCTTTGTACAGCAAGGCGCCGCAAAAGTCAGCGACTTTACGGTGTTTAGTCGATGGTGTCCTGCTCGGACATGAGCTTGACGATGAGGCGACGCAACCACTGGTGGGGTTCGCTGTTGGAGGTGCGGGTGTGGCGCACCAGCGCCAGGCGGGTGCGCTTACCGCCGCTGTGGCCGGAAAACAGCCGCGACAGTTCATCGGGGATGTCCTGTACCACGATGCTGTCTTCCACCGCCGGGCTGTTGGCGAGGCCCGCATTGGCGATCAGGATACAGTCGGTATTAGACAGTACGCCCACCGCCGGGGCGAACTGCGTGGTCTCCAGCACCACGTTGCGGTAGAGGCCGCGCTCGGCCAGCACTTCGTCTACCAGGCCCAGGTTCTCCCGGGTCAGGCCGGGCAGGTACAGGCGCACGTGGGGGTAAGCGAGGAAATCCTTGAGGGTAATGGTCTTCTCGATCAGTGGGTGGCCCTTGCGCAGGTAGCAGCGCGGGCTGATGGTACGCAGGGGCTCAGCGTGAACGTCGGTGTCGGTGCGCTCCACTACCGCGATGGCGAAATCGATTTCGCCAAGCTTCAGCCGCTCCTGGAAGTCGAGGCCGACATCGCCGCTGATAATGCGCACATTGGGCGCTGCCTCCGCCAGCTCATGCATCAGGCGCGGCAACAGGACTTCGGTAAACATGGCGGGCAGCGCCAGCCGGAAGGTAGCGTCGTAGACCGCCGGGTCGAACTCCTCCGGCTGCAGGATGGCGTCCAGCGCCTCCAGGGCCTCAGGCAGGCCGCGACCCAGCTCTTCGGCGCGGGGGGTCGGTATCAGACCATGGGCGGTGCGGGTAAACAGCTCGTCGTCGAAGCTTTCGCGGAGCTTCTGGAGGGTCTTGCTGAGGGCGGGTTGCGAGACATTGAGGCGCTCGGCGGCGCGGGTCACATTCCGCTCCTCCAGTAGCACCTGCAGGGCCAGCAGCAGGTTTAAATCAGTTCGTAACAGTTGCCGCGATAGCATAGACAAGAAATAACTTTCTCATATGTTACCGACCGAACATTATAGCGATTACTAATAATACCGCCAGCCCCCAGATGACGCGGTTTACAACACCAGCAACAGGTACCCCTTCAGCGCAATCAGGCCAAAAAACAGGGTCGGGTACAGGCGCGGATATACGGCAGACATGGCAGTTCCTCTCTTCTCGGTCAGGCCCTTGCAGGCGATGTGAAGATGGTGCCACCGCGGCGCGGGTCGCACCGTGGCCGGCGGCGCCAGTCGCTTGGCAGCCCGCGCCTTTGCGACAATTGCGCCACAACGAGATGCTGCTACTATGGTGCGCCTTTTCAGTACTGGAGATGACCGCCGATGAGAACTGCCCTGGCCGCCCTGCTTCTCGGCCTGCTTGTCGGAACGCTTAGTGGCTGCGCGAGTGTTGAAGTCGACGTCTGGGATTCCCAGGAATTCGCTGGTCGCGGTTTCGAGACCTACTCCTGGCGCAGTGAGCCTTTCTCCAGCGACTTCTATTTCCGCGACCCGATCTACGTCATCGACCCCATCCTGCGGGACGTGGTGGATGAAGAGCTGGCGGCCCGCGGCTACCGGCTGGTCGCCCGCAACGGCGATTTCACCGTCGATTACATCTATGCGCCCGGTGTCCGCCTGGGAGCACCGACCCTGGCCACCGACAATATTGCACCTCGCGCCGGTGTGCGCCCCAACACCACCATCAGCCAGGCCGAGCGCGACAACGCCATCGCCCTGTCAGGTGTGAAGGAAACCCGCAATATCGCCTTGCAGATCAACAACGGCGAAACCAACCGGGAGGTCTGGCGCGCGGTGCTGACCAAGATCATCGCCGACGCCAACACGCCCGATCGCGATCGCACACGCAATGCCCTTCGCAGTGGCGTGCGCCGAGCCTTCGAGCAGCTGCCGCGCGCCGGGGAGTGACAATGCGACTGAAACACATTGCCATGGGTCTTGCGGCCCTTTTGCTGCTGGGCAATGGCTGCGCCACCCAGGGCCAGGACCTGAGCCGGGCCTTTGAAAAAGCCGACCCGGCGGTGGTGGTAATCACGACCAAGGCCCAGCGTGAAACGCTGACCCGCAGGGGCATCCAGACCACCGAAGAAGGCGGCCTCGGATCCGGGGTGATCATCGACCCCGAGGGGTTGGTGATGACCGCCGCCCACGTGGTCGATACCGCGGACGACATAGTGGTGATGCTGCGCGATGGCCGCGAGCGCCCCGCTGAAGTCATTGCCTCCAGCGGCGTCAGCGACATTGCACTGATCCGCATCCTCGACGCGCCCGCCGACCTGCCCTCGGCGCCGCTGGGCGACTCCAACACTGTGAAGATCGGCGAGCAGGTGTTCGTGATCGGCAGCCCCTACGGCCTCACCCACTCCCTCACCGTGGGCTACCTGTCGGGACGTCGGCTCAGCAAGGGCACGCCGTTTGGCGACATCGAGTTCCTGCAGACCGACGCCGCCATCAACAAGGGCAATTCCGGCGGCCCGCTGCTGAACATGAAGGGCGAGGTGATCGGCATCGTCAGCCACATCTCCAGCCAGTCAGGCGGTAGCGAGGGGCTGGGCTTTGCGGCCAGCTCCAACATGGCCCGCCGCCTGCTGCTGGATGAGCCCGCGGTCTGGCTGGGCGCCAGCTACATGCTGCTCAACGACGACCTCGCCGCCGCCCTCAACGCCGGGCAGCCGGCGGGCATGCTGATCCAGACGGTCACCGCAGGCTCCATTTCCGACAAGCTGGGCCTGAAGCCGGGTTACATCCCCGCGGAAATCGGCGGCATGGAGGTGATGCTGGGCGGCGACATCATCACCGGCATTAATGGCACGAAAGTGGTAGGTACCGATTCGGGGCTCAGCCAGCTCTACCGCACCTACCGACGGGTCAAGCCCGGAGACCGGGTGACCGTGTCGATCATCCGCCGCGGCCAGCCCCTGGAACTCAACGCGCTGGTCGAGTAAGCAGCCACCGGCTATCCCTTCAGAGGCGCACCACAGCTGCGCTACCGCCTGTCGCCCCAAACTGCTATCGTTGATTAATCTTCGATCAAATGGAGCCAGGGATGAGCTTCCTCGGGGAACTGCAGCGGCGTAACGTGGTGCGAGTCGGCGTGGCCTATGTGGTCACGTCATGGTTGCTGCTGCAGATCGCCGACACCCTGCTCGATGCCCTCGGCACCCCCGACTGGGTCATGCCCGCCCTGCTCGGCCTGTTGGCGCTGGGCTTCTTTCCGGCACTCATCTTTGCCTGGGCCTTCGAAATGACCCCGGAGGGCTTGAAGCGCGAGAGCGAGATCGACCGCGAAGCCTCCATCACCCACCAGACCGCCCACAAACTCGACGTCACCATTATCGTCATGCTGGTGGTGCTGGGCGCCTTCATGGTCTGGGATTCGCAGGTCGCCAGGGAAACACCGGAAACCGAGACCGCAAGCCTTGAATCGGCCGCCGCAACGGCTGGCTCCGAGCCGGCGGCAAGCAGCAGCGTCGACGAGAAATCCATCGCGGTACTGCCCTTCGTCAACCTGTCCTCCGACCCGGAGCAGGAGTTCTTCTCCGATGGTATTTCCGAGGAATTGCTGAATGTGCTGGCCCAGGTGCCGGAGCTGCGGGTAGCGGCCCGCACCTCCTCGTTCCAGTTCAAGGGCGACAATCGGGATATCAGCGAAATTGCCGCGCTGCTGAAGGTAAACCATGTGCTGGAGGGCTCGGTGCGCAAGGCCGGCACCCGGTTGCGCATCACCGCCCAGCTGATTGAGGCCGAAAACGGCTACCACCTGTGGTCGGAAACCTACGACCGCGAGCTGACCGATGTGTTTGCCATCCAGGATGAGATCTCGGCGGCGATCGGTGATGCCCTCAAAGCAGAGATGGGCATAGAGGATGCCCAGGCACTGCAGGCGCCGCGGGTGGCTGAAACCGCCAATACCGCCGCCTATGAGGCCTACCTGAAGGGCCGCTACCTGGTGAACCAGCGCGGCAACAAGGCCATTGCCGAGGCGGTGCGCGAGCTTGAAAAGTCCATTCGCCTCGACCCAAACTTCGCGCCGTCCCAGGCGATGCTATCTATTGCCATCACCCTGTCGAACGATAGCCCCTCTTCCTACGGCGACCTGACCGTAGGGGAAGTCAACGATCGCGCGACGCCGCACCTCGAGCGGGCCATGCAGCTTAACCCAAACCTGGCGGAGGCCTGGGGGGCAAAGGCCATCCTGGCCGGCACCAACGGCGAACTGGAGGAGTCCATCGACTACGCGCGCAAGGCGCTAAGCATCAACCCGGTGTATATCGATGCGCTCAACTGGGTGCAGACCAGCGCCTTATTTGTCGGCCAGTATGAGATCGCAGATGAAGCTGTAAAAAGGCTGATTGAGGTTGACCCACTGTCTGTGGTCGGGCGCATCAACTATTACAGCAACCACCTGTCAATGACGGACCCGGAAGCGGCCAAGGCGGGCGCCAGGATTCTCGCAGAGCAGCATCCCTGGGCGGGCTTCACATCGCTGGCGCGCATCGCCATCGCCGAAGGTGAGGTCACCGAGGCCCTGTACTGGTCACTGCGCGCCTATGCGGTTGACCCGCTCGACCGCTGGTCAAACCAGTTCATGGTCGGGCGCTTCTGCGACGTGGGCATGGTGGAGGAAGCGCGCCGCGTATCTGATGTCACGCTGGGACTGGCCGAAGCCATCTGTGGGGACACCGACAAAGCACTGGAGATACTAGAACGCCGCATTGCCATGGACCCGGACAACGAATTTATCGTTTTCTACCTGCACGCCCTCCAGTACTGGAATGGCGACAAAGCAGCCGCGCTTGAGGGCTGGCGTGAAATCGCCGAAGGGCTTGGTGAGCTGCCCATGATCAGCGGCGGCTACGGCCTCGACCTGCACCTGCAGTTTACCTGGCTGCTACAGCAAAGCGGCAACCCCCAGGCCGCGGACATTGAGCTCGCCAAAATTGACCGCGACCTGGCCGCACGGGGCGATACTGCGACCAGCCGCTACAGCAACATTACCTGGGATCGCGGGCTGCGAGCCTATCTCGGCGGTGACCGGGACACCGCGCTGGATTACTTTGAGCGGGCCGTCGACGAACACATGTACGACAGCAATCTATTCGACGACCCCATGCTGGCGTCCCTGAACGGCAATGAGCGCTTTGAAGCACTGCGAACCCGCGTCGACGACATCCTCGCCGTGGAGCGCGGCAAGGTCCTCAAACTCATCTGCCTCGACAACCCGGTGCCGGAAAGCTGGCAACCCCTTGCAGAAACCTGTGCGGAAGTCGCCACCGTCGCCAGCCAGGGACCCTAGAATCTAGTTCAGCTGCCGCTCCACCTCGCTGCGCAGTAGTGACAGGGGCAGCGCCCCGTTCTTCAAAACCACATCGTGGAAGGCCGGCAGGGAGAAGGCCTCACCCTGGCGAGCGCGAGCCTGTTCGCGAATGTCGAGTATTTCCAGCATACCCACCATGTAGGCACAGGCCTGGCCGGGCATGGCGATATAGCGCTCGATTTCCGAGACCACGTCCACCCGTGGGCGGCCGGTCTGTTCCAGCATGTAGTCAATGGCCTGCTCCCGGCTCCAGCGGAAGTGGTGGATACCGGTGTCCACCACCAGCCGCACGGCGCGGAACATCTCGGCCTGCAGGCGGCCGATGTCGGTGGCCTCGTCATGCAGGCCCAGCTCGGCCACCAGCCGCTCGGCGTACAGGGCCCAGCCCTCGGCGTAGGCATTGATCACATCTGAACCGCGCACCAGCGGCAGCCCCTCCGCCATATGTGCCGCGGAGAACTGGTAGTGATGCCCGGGTATCGCCTCATGCGCCACCAGGGAGCGCATGGCAAAGGGCTCATGCTGGCTGAGATCGACCAGGTTCACATAGAAGTAGCCGGGGCGCCCGCCATCCAGCGACGCCGGCGAGTAGTAGGCAAAGGGGGCGCCCAGCTCTTTCTCCCGCGGTACTGCGCGCACTTCAAAAGGCTCTACTCGCTCGATCGCAAAAGCCGGCGCAATGCCCTGCTCTACCAGCGCTGCCTCCAGCCGATACTGATCCAGAACGGTCTCCCGATCATGCGCCGGCGGGCGAGCCGCGGTGAGGGCCTGCAGTTTTTCCAACCTGCTGCCCTCGGAAAAGCCCAGTGCCGCCAGGGCAGCATCCATCTCGCGACCGATCTCTTCCACCCGCGCCAGCCCCAGCCGGTGAATCTCTGCCGCGGTCAAATCCGTGGTGGTATAGAACTCAAGCAGCGCCTGGTAGTAGGCCTCACCGTCGGGCAGTGCCCACACCCCTACCGTTTCAGGCGCACGCGCCACCAGCTTCCGCAGGAAGCTGAGATAGTCTTCATAGGCGGGCAGCACCACCAGTTCCAGCTGGGCAAAGCCACGATCCAGCAAGGCGCGACGCCGCAGTTCGTCAATGTCGGCTGCCCGGACCTGTGCCTCGAAGGCCTGGTAGATCGACCAGTCTTCCGGCTCGGATTCCAGCAGGTACTCGGCGCGGGTAATAAGCCGGCGGAGCACAATCCGCGGGGGTATGACGCCCAGCTTCGCCCGCGACTCGACCCCCAGCCCGAGGTTGTCCAGGTAGAACGGGATTGAACCCATGCGCTCCAGGAATCGCAGCGCGCTTTTCTCATCGACGATGCGCTGGTACTGGCTGAGCACTTCCAGCGGCACTTCCTGGGCACCCGAGGTCTGGTTCATCGGGTACGGGCCGATGTAGGCGATGTTGGTGAAATGGTAGGGGAAGCGAGCCGGCGCCATGCGATCGTGCCAGGCCCAGTGCAGGTACCCTCGGGTCAGGGCCTGCTGGCCGGAGAGTTCGGCATCGTCGTACGCCGCAAGCTGTGCCTGCACTGTCTCGATCATCGCCTGACGGCGCTGGTCGGCTGCAGGCGACAGGTCACTGAAGCGATTACTGTGGAAATCCAGCGGCGTGTTGTCCGCCGCTCCCAACATGGTCAACAGCTCCGGGTATTCGAGCAACAGGCGGATTGCGCTGCGGTCTGCGAAATGATTGATATTGAGCGGAACGCCCCAGGCCAGTCGGTAAACATACCAGCCCCCCAGCAGCAGGACCGCGACAAGCGCAATGCCTACAAGCCGTTTCACGCGGTAGGCGCGGCCTCGCCCTGCCCGGCACGCCAGTCGTAGAGCAACTGGTGGGTGTCACGCTGCCAGGGATGAAAGCCCTCGCGATAGTAGTCCTTGTAGGCAGGCCACAGCCGGCGCAGGATGCCGTCGCGGGCGAACAGGAACTGCCAGCCCTCGCGCCACAGTCGCGGCTGCCAGAGCTTGCCGTCGCGCTTGAGCATATGCATGGCACCGACCATCACGTCGTA
>JASJBK010000084.1 GCA_030066555.1 Halieaceae bacterium | reverse complement strand
CTCACCCGCTGAACAGCTTGAGGAAATGCTGGTGCACCAGTTTCGTGGTTACCTGAAAGACCAGGACTCCGCCCGGCTGATCATGCGCGAGCTGCTCGACAACGAACAGCGCGCCGACCAGGCGGGCAACTGGTACCTGACCACGTATCTTGACGAGCTGGTGACCATGGCCATGGCGGTGGGCACCCGCAAGCGCAGTCGAGCCGAGGCGCTGGCACTGGTGTACCAACTACTGGGCGCCGGCAGCTACTTTGCTGTTTCCCAACCTACCCTTGGCGAGATGTTCGGCAAGCCGCTGTTGGTGAAAACCCGGGCCTGCTACGAGAACGAATTGCGGCGCCTGATACGCGCCGCGCTTCAGTAGGCGGCGCCGCCGTCGATCTTGATGATGGCACCGGTGGTATAGCTACCGGCGTCGCTGGCCAGGAACAGGGCCGCCCCCACCACTTCCTCCGGTTCCCCGACTCGCCCCAGCGGCACCATCGACTTGAACATCTCTACCACTTCCGGCGTCCACGCCTTGGAGATATCGGTGGCAAACGGGCCCGGCATGATGCAGTTGCAACGCACCTTGGGAGCGTAGGCACGGGCGATGGACTGGGTCAGGTTGTTGAGGCCCGCCTTGGCGGTGCCATAGGGCACTTCAGACGGGGTCGGGGAGACGGCGGCGATACTGCTGACATTGATGATGCTACCGCCCTCGCCCGCTGCCATCCGCTCACCTACCACCGCCGACAGGCGAAAAGGGCCGGCCAGGTTTACCGCGACCACCTTGTCCCATAGCTCACGGCTAACCTCGGTCAGGGACGGATACAGCGGCGACATGCCGGCATTGTTGACCAGCACGTCGATGCGGCCGAAGCGCTCGTACACCGCCTCCACCAGCGCGTCACAGGCATCCCAGTCGCCCACATGACAGCCGATACCGATGCAAGTCTGGCCGGTAGCCTCGGCAATCTCTGCCGCCGCGGCATCACAGGCATCCTGTTTGCGCGAGCTCACAACGACAGTGGCGCCGGCTTCGGCGAAGGCGCGACACATGGTCAGCCCCAGGCCGCGACTGCCGCCGGTCACCACCACTATCTTGCCGTTGAGGTCGAAATGGGCTGCAGTTTTTTCAGAATTCATAGGGACTCCGGGGCAGTGTTGTCAGGCGTTGCGAATGGTGACGCCACCATCGGCCACCAGGGTGGCGCCGGTGATAAAGCTGGAAGCGGGCAGCGCCAGGTGCAGGATAGCGTGGGCGATTTCTTCCGGGTCGGCGTAGCGCCGCAGTGCCGTGCGGCGCTGGGCAAAGGTCTGCTTGTCGGCCTCGGGGATGGCCTCGGTAATGCTGGTGCGCACCGGGCCCGGGCACACCGCGTTCACGGTAATACCTTCCTTGCCGAGATCGACGGCCAGCGCGCGGGTCAGGCCCACGGCGGCGTGCTTGGCCACCACGTAGGCGCTGTTGAAACGGGTAGCGCCCAGGCCCTCGGTGGAAGAGAGATTGATGATGCGCGGGTGCTCCGACTCGCGCAGGGCCGGCAGAGCGCTGCGTGCCGCCCAGGCCTGGGCCTCCACCATCACCGCCAGCGAGGTATCCCAGGAACCCGGGTAATCCTCAGCGTCGATGGCCGCGGGAATCGCCAGGCCGGCGTTGTTCACCAGGATGTCGAGACCGCCGAGTGCGGTGACGGCGGCACCGATTACCTCGGTGACGCGATTGCGCTCGGTGAGATCCACTTCGAAGGTCGCTACCCTGCCACCCGCGGCCTCGATTTCGGCCTTCAATTCGGCGAGGGCCACGGTATTGCGGTCCAGCAGCGCCAGCTGCGCTCCTTCATCGGCGAACAGGCAGGCAGTGGCGCGACCGATACCGCTGGCGGCGCCGGTTATCAGCGCCCGGCTACCACGAATCGAGCGACTCAGCCTGGTCAGCGACATCAGGAAGCCGCTATCACACCACCATCCATGACGATGGTATGCCCGCAAATGTAGTTACTGGCTTTCGAGCACAGGTAGATGGTGGTGCCGGCGGCATCCTCGGCCCGGCCCAGCCGGCGGATCGGCTGCTCGGTTACTTCCATTTCCTCGGGATCGTCCGGCAGCAGGAAAGCGGTCATCTTGCTGGGGAAAAACCCAGGGGCAATGCCGTTGATGTTGATGTTGTCCGGGCCCAGGTCCGCCGCCATGTGCCGCGTCAATTGAATAACGGCGGCCTTGCTGGCGGAGTAGGAATAGTTGTCCATGCCCGGGTGGGTAATGCCGTTGATAGAGGCGATATTCACCACCCGCGACGGGTCGTCCTTGCTGCCCGCCGCCCGCAGGGCCGGCAGGAAGCGCTGGGTGAGGAAGAAGATGGACTTTACGTTGAGGTCCATCACCTTGTCCCAGCCGCTCTCGGGGAACTCATCGACCGGCGCACCCCAGGTGGCCCCGGCATTGTTGATGAGGATGTCGATCTTGTCTTCCCGCGCCAGTACCGCATCGGCAAACGCGTTGAGGCCGTCCATGCTCGACAGGTCCGACTGGATAGCGATGCACTCGCCAAACTCGGACAATGCCGCCGCGGTGTCATCCAACTGCGGCTGCTTGCGGGCGGTGATATAGGTCTTGACGCCATTTTCCACAAAGCCGCGGGCAATCATGGCACCGATACCGGTGCTGCCACCGGTGACCACGGCCACCTTGCCGCTGACATCAAACAGGTCTTTCATTAATTTCTCCTAACAATTGGGGACAGACCACGTTTACGCGCGATCCGGATGTCCCCTCAACTACTTATGCGTTCAAAAACGTGGTCTGTCCCCGTTACTGCGGGCGTTCAGGCCGCGCTGTCCAGCAAAAGGCCTGCCAGGCGTTTGCGGTGGTGCCAGGCGTCCCCGAACTGCTGCTGTGAATACTGGGCGCGGCGGATATAGAGCTGGGCGTCGCACTCATAGGTAAAACCCATGCCGCCGTGGAACTGCACCGCGCGGTCGCCGGCAAAGGTCAGCGCTTCCACCGCCTGAGCCTTCGCCATGCGGCAGGCGATTTCCGTGTCCTGGTCGAGCTCGGCCCCCGCTTCTGCCGCATCCAGCAAGGTGGCGGCGTGGTAGATGAGGCTGCGGGCCGCGTCGAGGTCGCAGAGAATATCCACGGTGGGATGCTTCAGCGCCTGGTAGCTGCCAATCAGCTTGCCGAACTGCTTGCGGGTTTTCAGGTAGTCGACCACCGTATCCAGGCAGGCACCGGTGCTGCCGGTTGCCTCAGCGGCGACCAGCAAGGCGCCCAGTAGCTGCAGGTCACGCAGCACGCCGTCGGCGTTGGCGGCATCCAGCAGATTCGCGGCCGGCACGGTGACACCCTCGAGGTTCAGCTTGGCGGCGCGCTTGGTTTCATCCAGCATGGCGTGGGGCTGGATCGCATCGGCCGCAAGCATGTCGCTCTCTACCAGCACCAGGGCGCTGCCGCCGTCCAGTTCGCACCAGACCACAAATGCGGCTGCGACCCCGGCATCGGCCACGAACCATTTCTCGCCAGACAACGTGATGCTGTCGCCGTCGCGAGCTGCGGCACAGCTGGTGCTGGTGGCACCCCAGTCGCCGCCGTCGAGCAGGGCCACAGTGGCAGCTGTGCCGGCCGCCAGCTGCGGCAGCCAGTATTCCTTATGGGCGTTCTGGCCGGCGCGCAGGATCGCCTGGGCGGCCAGGGTGGTGCTGAACAGCGGGGTCGACAGCAGGGCCCGCCCCATACTCTCGGCAATCGGCACGATGCTGCCGAAGCCCAGGCCGGCGCCGCCGTAGGCTTCCGGAATCGCCAGCGACGGCCAGCCCAGCGCCACCATCTCGTCCCAGGTCTGCCGGGAGAAAGCGGTCTCGCTGGACAGCAGCTCGCGCACCGCGGAGACAGGCGACTTCTCGCGGCAGAACTCGCGGGCGCTGTCGAGGATCATGGCCTGTTCGTCGGTAAAACTCAGTATATTGCTCATCGTCATCGGCCTCCTTACTTCGGCAGGCCGAGCACATGCTCGCCCACGATATTGGCCTGGATCTGGCTGGTGCCACCGCCAATGGTGGTGGAGAAGTTATTGAGGTAGGCGCGCTGCCAGAACCCGGCGTCCAGCGCGTCGTCGTCACCCACGTACAAGCCGCCGTGGCCACCCTGGGCGGCGACTGCAAACTTGCGCATGCGGCGTGCGTACTCACTGCTGCGCAGCTTGCCGGACAGGTTCAGGGAGAACGGATAATCGGAGGTCAGCGCCGGAATACCCGCACGCCGGCCGCTGAGGCTGTGGGCTTTCTCCTCGATCATCAGCTTGACCAGCTCATCGCGAATGACCGGGTCTTCCAGCAGCGGCTTGCCGTCACGGGTAACGCCTTTCAGGCACTCAATAACGTCATCGATAACCACTCGCACCTGCATCAGGCCGCCGGCAGCGCCTGCTTCCGCGCCGCGCTCGTATTGCAGGGTCTGCATGGCGATCTTCCAGCCCTCGCCCTCCTCGCCCATCAGGCAGCTGGCGGGAATGCGGGCATCGGTGAAGAAGGTCTCGGTGAAACCGTACTCGCCGGTGAGTTTCTGGATCGGCCGCGGGTCGACACCGTCTACCTGCATCGGCGACAGGAAGAATGACAGGCCGTCGTACTTGCGCTCGGCCTCGGGGTTGGTGCGCGCCAGCAGGATCATGTACTTCGCGTAGTTCCCCATGGTGGTCCAGATCTTGGTGCCGTTGATGACGTAATCGTCGCCATCGCGCACCGCGCGGGTCTGCACGTTACCGAGGTCAGAACCGTGGTCGGGCTCGGAGAACCCCTGGCACCAGATGTCCTCGGCGCTGAGGATGTTCTTGAGGTACTTCTGTTTTTCCTCGTCGCTGCCGCGGTGCAGGATCAGGGGCCCCGCCCAGCCGAGGCCGATCACGTTGAAGGCGATCGGTACGCCGACGCGCCGCATTTCCGCGTCGGCAATGACCTGGTAAATCGCCGGCACGCCCTGCCCGCCGTATTCCTTCGGCCAGGCCATGCCCAGGTAGCCCGCAGACCACAGCTTGTGTTGCCATTCGCGCAGGAAATCGAGCTGCTGGTCGGAACCGACCTCCATGAAGGTCTGCGGCAGCAGGAAGCCCGGGTCGGCGGGCTTGTTGTCCTTGAGCCAGGCGCTAACCTGGGCGCGAAAATCGTCGAGTTCGCTTTGTGAGGGTGCGTCTACGGCACTGTTCATGACTCGTCCTCCTTAATGAAATCCTTGGCTTCGCTGCCGCCATCACCGTCGATGGCGTCGGCGCGCTGGAAGGCCGGCCGCTCTCTGAGCCGTGCCAGGTAGTCGGCGGTCTGCGGCTTGAAATCGCGCCCCACCGCCTCACCCAGCTTCAGGGTGTCAGCCAGGTACAGGGCGTAGCCGACTGCGATATCCGCTACCGTAAAGCGATTGTCGACCAGCCACTCGTGATTCTCGAGATGGGAGTCGAGTCGACGCAATCGCGCGTAAAACCACTTGCCGTAATCAATGGCCACCGGCTGCTTCTCCGGCGTCGGCTCCAGGTGGAAGTAGCGCATGGCGATGGTCTGCGGGAAGGTCAGGGTGGCATCCGAGTGGTACAGCCAGTTGAGGTAGTTGCCGTACTCGGGATGGTCTGCCTTGAGGCCGAAATCCCACTGCTGGTAGCGTTCCACCAGGTAGTGACAGATACCGCTGGACTCGGTCATCTCGGTGTCACCGTCCTTCAGGAACGGGATGGTCCCCAGCGAATTCACCTCCAGGTACTCCTGTTCGAAGATGCGCGGTGGGAACTGCATTACGTGGATGTCGTAGTCCAGCCCCATTTCCTCCAGGGCCCAGACCGCCCGCAGTGAACGGGCGCCCTTGCAGTGCCAGAGCTTCATGGTCATATCTCCTGCCCCTACAGTTTGTATTGGCGCGCCGCCAGGTCGCGCATGATTTCTTCCGAGCCGCCGCCGATGGCATTGACCCGCACCTCGCGGTAGATCCGCTCTACCCGACTGCCGCGCATATAGCCGATGCCGCCGAGAATCTGCATGGCCTCGCGAGCGCAGAACTCCATGGTCTCACTGGCCTGCACTTTCAACAGTGCGATATCGCCGGGGTCCGGGCTGCCGGCCTCGATGGCCTCGTAGCAGCAGCGGATATAGGCCTGGGTAGCGTTGAGCTTCTGCTTCATCATGGCGATCTTGTGGCGAATCACCTGGTGGTCGGCCAGGCGCTTGCCGAAGGTATTGCGGTCCCGGGCCCACTCTACCGCCTCTTCCAGGCAGACCCGGCCGAGTGCCTCCATACCGGCAGCCATGGCCATGCGCTCGCCGTTGAAGTTGGTCATGATCACCAGGAAGCCCTTGTTTTCCTCGCCGATCAGGTTTTCCACCGGCACCCGCACGTTGTCGAAGTATAGGGTGGCGGTGTCCGAAGCCCACCAGCCCTGCTTGCGGTCCAGCGGTGTGCGGGAAAAGCCCTCGGCATCGGTGGGAATCAGCAGCATGGAGACGCCGCCGGCGCCCTCGCCGCCGGTGCGCACCGCGGTGGATACCCAGTTGGCGCGCATGCCGCCGGTGATATAGGTCTTGGAGCCGTTGACGATGAAGTGGTCGCCGTCTCGCACCGCGGTGGTCTTGAGCTGTGCCACGTCGGAGCCGCCACCCGGCTCGGTAATGCCCAGGGAGATGTGTTTCTCGCCGCGCAGCACCGGCGGCGCGATTTCCTGCTTCATCCAGTCCGGACCCCAGTTGATCACCGGGGGCAGGCCGATGCCGTGCACCATCAGGCTGGCGTTGACGCCGCCCACCGAGTGGCGCGCCAGCTCCTCGTTGGTGATCCAGCCGTACCAGGAATCGATGCCCTCCTGCACACCGCCGTATTCCTCCGGGTAGCCCAGCCCCAACAGGCCGACCTCTGCGGCCTTGGGCCACAGTTCCATGGGGATCTCACCTGCCTCGTCCCACTCCTCGGCATAGGGCATGATCTCGGTATCGATAAAGCGTCGCAGCTGTGTGCGCCAGGCTTCATGCTCCTCGTTGAAGTTGGGGTTGGGCAGGCGTGCGGAATCAAAATCCAGCGACATCGGTGTCTCCTCTTACCGCTTATTCGAAGGGGCCGCAGACCAGGGCGCGCTCGACGCCCGGGGCCAGGTGTTGAAGACCGGACAGCAGCTGTTCCGGGCCCAGTAGTACATCGCGAATCTGGCTGGAATAGCGCAGCGCAGTATCACGCATCATTCCCATCATCGGCCAGCCCCACAGGGACGACACGGTCACGCCGCTGTGGACGAAATAGGGGTCGGTCAGGAAGGTGCAGCTCAGCACCGCCTCCACCGGCGAGCGATTGGTCGGGCTGCCACCCACCAGGTCGATGACCACGGAGCCATCCGGTACCAGGGTTTCCAGGTGCTCGTTGCTGACCAGGAAATTGAGGCCGCGCAGTTCCGCCGGCTGCTCGGCGCCGTTCACGATCAGGTCGGCATCGCGCAGCCAGTAGTCGATGCGGCCGTGCATGGTGTGGGTGCGCCCCAGCACGTTGACACAGCCCACGCCCTGCTCGTTGAGCTCGTGAATGGCGCCCTGGCCGACATTGCCATAGCCCAGCACCACCACCCGCGCATGCCGCAGGTCGATGTCGGGCTGGTTCTGTTGCAGCAGCTCGACGCCGTAGCGCGCCCCGGCGCGGCCGGTTTCGTGCAGGCACTGGATGCGACGCATACCGAAGGGGTGCGGCGGGTGCTCGGTGCGGTAGGCGGCGGTGGCTTCTGCCCCCTGCTCGGCTTCGAAACGGGCCATGTCGTAGAGACGGCAGCCGTCCCGCTCCAGCCGCGGCAGAATGCCGTGCCGGTCGACAAAGCTGTCGCTGTCATAAAAGTACAGGGCTTCGGTGCCAAGCTTGTTGAGTTCCTCGTAGCTGGAGTCTCCCTGCAGTACATCCAGCGAGCGCGGGTCACGGTTGCCGGCCCGGCGAATCGCAGCGTCCAGGCGCGGGCTCCACTGCAGCACGCGAATACGGGTGCCGCCAATGGTGTTGTCATCCATGATGGGCGTGAGCGCGTCGTTCATCGCCAGCCTGCCGAGAATGCGCAGGTCGCTCTGGGACTTGGGCGACTCCAATACCTCTTCCATGGCAATGACGTTGATGCGTTGCTGCTCCAGCAGGGCGGCGCGCTCCGGGTAGGAATGAAAATGCGCCATGCAGAACAGCGTGCAGCCCGGCGCCATCTCCGAAATCGAGGCCATCGCCGGCCCCTTGAACTTGATGAGCAGGTCCTTGTCCCGGTAGATCTCGGCCGCACTCTCGATGCGGGCGCCGGCTGCCAGGTACTCGTCATCGGTAAAGCCGACGCCCTCCCCGGCTCCCGCCTCGACTGCCACCCCGGCGCCGGCCTCCACCAGCGCCCGGACATCTTCGGGTACCAGCGCCACGCGTTTCTCGAGACCGCCCGGGTTTTCCGGGGATTCGATTTCCCGGGCCAGCCCGATACGCTGGTAGCCAGCCGCCATGGCGCTACCAGGTATCCACGAAGTTGCGCCGACTGCCCTTGGGGGCGCGCGGCGCAGGGGTCGCGTTGAGGGCACGGATAATAACCGCGCGGGTATCGACCGGGTCGATGACGGCGTCGATCTCCAGGTGCGAGGCCGCCTCGGTTGCCTTGCCGATTTCGTACATCTTCGCCACCAGCTTGTCGAACAGGGCCTCGCGCTCAGGGCCCTCCGCCGCAGCTTCCAGCTCCTTGCGGTAGCCCAGCCGCACGGCGCCCTCCAGGCCCATACCGCCGAATTCACCGGTGGGCCAGGCCGCTGCGTATACCGGCGAGGCGAAGCTGCCGCCGGTCATGGCCATGGCGCCCAGCCCGTAGCCCTTGCGCAGGAAGATCGCCACCAGCGGCACGGTGATCGAGGCGGCGCTGACAAACAGGCTGGACATGCGCCGCACCGCGGCCTGTTTTTCACTGTCGGGGCCGACCATAAAGCCCGGCGTGTCGGTCAGCGACACGACCGGCAACTCGAAGGCATCACAGAGCTGCAGGAAACGGGCGGCCTTTTCGGCACTCTCGGCATCGACCGCGCCGCCGAGCTGCTGGCAGTCGTTGGCGATCAGGCCCACCGGCCTGCCCTCCAGGCGCATGAAGCCGGTGATGATCGGCCGCCCGTAGATGCGTCTCAGCTCAAGGAAGGAACCACTGTCGGCAATGGTTTCGATGATGCGTCGCACCGGGTAGCCCCAGCGGCGATCTTCCGGAACGGCATCGCGCAGGCTGTCCTGCGCTGCGACTTCCCAGTCATCGAGAGGGCCCTGGAAGTAACCCAGCAACTGGCGGGCAATGCGGGTGGCGTCGGCTTCGTCCTCGGCGACGATATCAACGGTCCCATTGCGCTCCTGCACCTCGATCGGGCCAATGGCCGTCGGCTCGTGCACCCCGAGTCCACCGCCCTCGATCATGGCCGGGCCGGCCATGCCGATCCAGGAACTGCGGGTGGCCACGGTGATGTCGGCACAGCCGAACAGCGCGGCGTTGCCGGCGAAACAGTAGCCATTGTTGACAGCGATGCGCGGTACCTGGCCTGACAGCCTGGCCCAGGTCACGAATGACTGCACCTGCAGACCCGCCACCGACACCGTGGCATCGGTATCGCCGGGGCGGCCACCGCCGCCCTCGGTGTACATGACCACCGGCAGCTCCCATTCCTCTGCCAGCTCAAAGATGCGGTCGAGCTTGTGATGGTGGAAGTAGCCCTGGGTGCCCGCCAGCACGCTGTAGTCGTAGACTACGATCGCCGCGCGCTGGCCGTTGATGGTACCGACTCCGGTAATCACACCGTCCGCCGGCGTATTGACCTGCAGGTCCTCGTAGTCGCGGCGGTTGCGCTGGGCGGCTACCGCGAGCTGCCCATATTCGATGAAACTGTCGGCATCCACCAGGTCGTCGAGGTTCTCGCGGGCGGTGCGGTAACCCTTGCCGTGTCGGCGGGCGGCGGCATCCTCGCGCACGCCGTCACCGGTATTGGCGAGCCGCTGTTGCAGCGCGGCCAGCTCCGGGCGCACGGGCGTGTTGTCCTGCTCGTCAGTCAATGCTCTCGCTCTTTACCCGTCTCATCGTCGGCTCACTCGAAGAAACTCACCTTGCCGCTGCACAGGTCATAGACGGCGCCGACGATGGCCAGGCCGCCTGACTGCTGGTGGCTCTCCAGCACATCAGAGTCGTGTAGCAGGTGTTCCACCGCTGCCAGGGTGTTGCTCTCGATCGCCGCCGCCAGCAGGGCCGCCTCATCGCCGGCAATCGCCGACTCCAGCAGCTCCGCCACCGCCGGGCGGATGCGCTCGACGGTCGCCGCGAGGCTTTCGTCCCGCTCTTCTTCAGGCAAGTGCAGCTGTGTCAGCGTGGCCTTCACCGCGTCGCAGCCCGAGTGCCCCAGCACTACCACCAGGCGGGTGCCGAACGACTGGGCGGCGTGCTCGATATCGGCGATCTGCGCCGGCGCCGCCACGTTGCCGGGTACACGCACCACGTACAGGTCACCCAGCACCTGGTCAAAGACCATCTCCGGGGGGACTTTCGCGTCTGAGCAGGCCAGCAGGATAGCTATTGGCGCCTCCAGCGACTCGCGCTCGGTCATGGACGCCAGTGCACCGCTCACAAACCGCTCGTTGCCCGATTTAAGGCGCGTGAGCGCCGTTCCCGCTTCCATTTTTTTCCACCTGTTAAATCACTGTTGTTTTTATATGAGTCTGGCACAGACTGCCGCTATGGACAGTCAGCGATCGCCGTATTCAGGGTCGCGCTTGCCGAAAAAGGCCCGCTGCGCCTCGGCGCAGTCCGCGGTCATAGCCACCAGGCTCTGCTGCCGGTCCTCCATCGCCATGGCCGCTTCCAGCCCCGGTGCATCGACACTGTGATTAAGGCCCTCCTTGGTAAGGCGCAGGCCCATCGGCGTGGTCTTCAGCATCTCATCGATGTAAGGCTGGGCCGCCGCCACCAGCTGATCATCCGCCACCACCTCCGAGACCAGCCCCACCGCCAGCGCCCGTTCGGCATGGATGAAGCGGCCGGTCATCATCAGCTCCGAGGCTACCGAAAGACCGACCAGCCGTGGCAGGAAGTAGCTGCAACCCATGTCGCAGGCGCTGAAGCCGGCGCGAATATAGGCCGCGTTCATTTTCGCGGTCTCACCGGCAATGCGGATATCCGCCGCCAGCGCCAGGCTGAAGCCGCCGCCGCAGGCGGGGCCCTGCACCAGCGCGATAATCGGCTGCGGGCAGGCGCGCATGGCGCGGTAGATGTTGCCGATACGCTTCTGCATGCCGTAGATGAGCTGTGGCGTCGGCTCGCCACCGGCACCGTCAGCGGCGAGGTCCAGCCCAGCACAGAAAGCTCGGCCCTCGGCGCGCAGCACCACAATACGTATCTCCGGGCGCTCCGCCAGTGCGCGGAAGTAATCCACCAGCCCGTCCACCATGGGCATGGCCAGGGTGTTGAGTTGCTCCGGGCGGTTGAGGGTGACCCAGGCCACCTGCCCCCGCTCGTCGATCAGCAGTGATTCACTCATACTCGATCAACTCCTTGCCCTTAAGCTCGCGGAAAAACGGCACCTGGTGCGGGTCATCGGGCTTGCCGGTAATGCGGCGCTTGAGCATATTCAGCATCAGTTCGGTAATCGGCGACAGCGCCAGCCGATGGGCGGCGCCCAGGCCGATCCAGCGCAGGTCTTCCAACTCACCGTTGCCAGCCAGCTCGCCCTGTACGTGCTTCGCGTCAACCATGAAAAAGCGCGCGTCGAAACGCCGCACTTGGTTGGGTGGGGTAATCGCCCGGCCAACGTATTCGAGCTTGTTGATGGCAGGCACCAGGCCCAGATCGTAGAACGGCTTCCAGTGCGGTGAGCGCGTGCGCAGTGGCAGCAGCGGGCGCTCGCCCAGTACCAGCCCGGTTTCCTCGAAGGTCTCGCGCACCGCGGTCATGGCCAGCGCCCGAGCCCGGGCCGGGCTTACCGAGCGACAGAGCTTTTCCTCGGTGGTTTTCTCAAGTTGCACCGGGCACGGCACCCTGGCATCGCCCGGGTCGACGCGGCCGCCGGGGAACACGTAAAGGTTGGGCATGAACACGTGGCCGGCACTGCGCACACCCACCAGCACCTCGCGCCGGTTTCTGACAACGATCAGGGTGGCGGCGTCGCGGGGTTTCAAAAACTGAAGTTCTCCGCCGCGAAGGTATCGACTGTTGCCGCCAGCACCTCCGGCGTCGGGTAGACACAGGAAATGATGTTGGTGTGGATGCCAGCCCCGGCATACCATCGCATCAACTCCCGGCACTCGTCCGGGCTGCCGATCACGGCGATCTCATCCACGAGTTCATCAGGCAGTGCCGCGGCGGTGCGTTCACGATCTTTCGCCGCCCAGCCCTCGCGAATCTCCGCGGCGGCATCGGCGTAGCCCGCCCACTCGAGAAACTTGTTGTACACGGGTGTGGCGTAGTACCCAACGAAGCCGGCGCGGAAGGCGTCGCGGGCGGCGGCCTTGTCTTCGCTCACCACCACCATGTGGCGGCATACCACCTCGACGTCAGAGGGATCTTTGCCGCCGCGCTCGGCACCGATGGCCACGTGCTCCATGATCTTTGCCAATGCGCTGCGCGGGAACAGGTTGAGGATCACGCCGTCGGAAATCTCCGCCGCGGTCTCCACCATCTTCGAGCGCAGCGCCGCCAGGTAAATCGGGGCATGCTCCGTTGGTGCCTGGCGATAGCCCTTGCTGCGCAGGGTGTCGCCGGAAAAATCGGTCTTCTCCCCCGCCAGCATTGAGCGCAGCAGGGCCACGGTCTCCTTCATGCGGGTCAGCGGCTTGTCCAGGGACAGCCCATGCCAGCCCTCAATAATCGCGTGGCTGGAGGTACCGAAGCCGGGTATGAAGCGTCCCGGGTAGGCCTGGTGCAGCACCGCCAGCGTAGAAGCCATCACCGCCGGTGTGCGTGTATAGGCCGGCACCACGGCAATACCGAGCCGCACGGATTCAGTAGCTTCCAACAGCATCGGCGACAGGGTGAAGGCATCGAGGCCGCCCGCGTCTGCCAGCCAGATATCGTCGTAACCCAGGGCCTCGGCCTGGCGCGCCATGGCAATAGTGTCAGCTACGCTACCGGTGGGAGCCGGCAGGGACAGGGCAATACGTGTTTTCAGGCTCATGCTTATACCTGTTTTTTACCGCGGGCCTGGACATTCTCGCGACGCTGGCCGATGTCGTCACCGCTGACGCCCTTGTTGGCATACCCCATGACCAGCTTCTCCATTTCCTTACCCGCTCCGAAGGTCGAGGCCAGGCCGTCATCGACTAGCTTCTTGTAAATCTTCACCGTCGCAGGAACGCAGGAAGCGATGTCCTCGGCGACCTGGCGGGCATCTGCCAATAGCTGGTCGGCCGGTACCGCGCGGCTGATCAGGCCCCAGTCGGCCGCCTGCTGTGCAGAGATGAAGTTGCCGGTGAAGTGCGCTTCCTTGGCGCGGCTGGGGCCGATCATGCGCGCCAGCTTCTGGGACAGGCCCCAGCCCGGCGCCAGCCCTACCCGGCAGTGGGTATCGCCAAAGCGCGCCTCTTCCGAGGCAATCAGGATGTCGCCCATCAGCGCCAGCTCGAAGCCGCCGGTGGCGGCCACGCCATTGACTGCGACGATGATGGGGCGGTCGAAGTCAGCCATCGCGCGTGCCACATCGTTGTCACCGTGAATGGCAAAAGCATCCAGGCCGCCCGGGTGGTCCGCCATGGCCTTGAGGTCCAGCCCCGCGCAAAAGGCGCGGCCGTTGCCGGTAAGTATCACGGCAAGGATCTCGCGGTCATCCTGCAACGCCCGGAAGGCGCCGCAGAGATCGGCAAGCAGCGCCGGTGACAGTGCGTTCATCACCTCTGGCCGGTTCAGTGTGAGGGTAGCAATGGGTCCGTCTTTTTCTACCAGCAGCGCCTCGCTCATGCGTGACTCCCTCCGTATTTCCGATTGTATTGTCAGGCCCCTTTGAATACCGGGGCACGTTTCTGCAGGAAGGCCACGGCGCCCTCCCTGGCATCCTCGCTGTTCATGCAGATTTTCTGCAGCCGCGCCTCATTGCTGATGGTTTCGTCCAGCGGCTGTACGGTGGCGGCGTGCAAAGCCTCCTTGGCGTAGCGCAGGGACAGCGGCGCCTTGCCGGCCAGCTCTGTCGCCAACGCCTTTGCTGCCGCGAGCAGCTCATCAGCGGGTACCACGCGGTTGCAAAGGCCCAGCTCCAGGCAGTCTGCGGCCTTGAGCTTTTCGCCGAGGGCGATCAGCTCGTAGGCTTTCTTCTTGCCGACGGTTTGTACCAGGTGCCAGTGGGCGCCGCCGTCCGGGATCAGGCTGATGGCGGCAAAGGCCTGGTACAGGTAGGAATCTTCGGCCATCACCGTGAGGTCGCAGTTCATGGCGAAGGCGCTGCCGATACCGGCGGCTGCGCCATTCACGGCGCTGATCCAGGGCTTGGGCGCGTTGGTAATCGCCAGCATAGCGTCCTTATACTCGGTGTTGAGCATGACCTCGACGTCGAAACCCTCGGGGTTTTTCTCGGTCAGGTCCGCGCCTGCACAGAATGCCCGGCCCTCGCCGGTCAGAATCACCACCCGAATGCTGTCGTCCTCGTTGACTTCCTTGAAGGCGAGCTGCATTTCGCGGCGAATGCCAGCCTCGATGGCATTCAGCGTGGCCGGTCGGTTGAAGCTGACGATGGCAATCGGGCCGTCGCGCTCTACCGTCAGGTTTTTGTATTGACTCATAGCTGTCTCCTGCTCAGCCGATACTGCCGGCTTCCTTTAGGCTTGCGATTTCCTGGGACTCGAAACCCATGGCACTGAGCACGGCATCGGTGTCCTCGCCCAGCTCGTGGGCGCCGTGCTGGACACTTGATGGCGTGCGGCTGAAGCGCGGCGCTGGCGCCGGCTGGGTGATACCGTCAACTTCAACATAGACCTCGCGGGCCACGTTGGCAGGATGCTTCGGTGCATCCATGAAGGTAAGCACCGGCGCAAAGCAGACGTCGGTGCCCTCCATGATCTCGCACCACTCGGCCTGGGTCTTGCTCTTCATGACCTCGGCGATTTTCGCCTTGTACTCCGGCCACTTGTCACGATTGTGCTGGTCGGCGAACTGTTCCGCATCCAGTCCTGCCTTCTCCATCAACAGCGCATAGAACTGTGGCTCGATGGAGCCGATTGAGACGTATTCGCCGTCGGCACACTCGTAGGCGTCGTAAAAGTGGGCGGCGCCGTCGAGCATATTGGCCTCGCGCTGGCTGTGGTCCCAGCCACCGTGGGCCTGGAAGCCGTGAAACATCCACATGAGCTGGGCGGCTCCGTCCACCATGGCGGCGTCGATCACCTGGCCCTTGCCGCTGTTATGGGCCTCCAATAGCGCCGCCAGCACACCGTTCACCAGCAGCATGCCACCACCGCCCATATCGCCGACGATATTGAGCGGTGGCACCGGCTTCTCACCGGCGCGGCCGACGGCATAGAGGGCACCGGTGATACTGATGTAGTTGATGTCATGACCCGCCGCCTTGGCCAGGGGGCCTTCCTGGCCCCAGCCGGTCATGCGTGCAAACACCAGCTTGGGGTTGCGGGCCAGGCAGACCTCTGGGCCGATACCCAGCTTTTCACAGACGCCGGGGCGATAGGGGTCGATCAGCACATCGGCGTTTTCGACCATGCGCAGCAGCGTTTCTACACCCCTGGAGTCCTTCAGGTTGAGCACCACCGACTTCTTGCCGCGGAAGCTCACATCCTTACTCGCCTTCGGACTGAATGCGCCCGCGCGCTCGATGCGGATAACCTCGGCACCCATGTCGGCAAGGATCATGCCGCCCATCGGCGCCGGCCCGATCCCCGCCAGTTCGATTACCGTGTAACCATTCAAAGGACCCATCTGGTAACTCCTGAAAATTGCACCTTTAAGACCGGAGCGTGAATTTCAAACCTCGGAGGAGCGAAGATTTTTGTTCGAGATCGAGGCGCGCGGTCATTTCCAAGCGGAGTGTATACGGGACATACATGAGCATTGGAAATGGCCGCGCAACGAAGAGCTCGGACAAAAAGATCGCTCCGGTTATTTGGGCTGCATACGAATGCCGCCGTCCATGCGGATGCATTCCCCATTTACGTAGTCGTTTTCGACGATGTATTGCGCGGTATGGGCAATCTCGTCCGGATCACCGAGACGCTTCGGGAACAGCACCTGGCTGCCCAGCGGCTTGAGGAATTCCCAGATTTCGGGGGTCAGTTCTTCAGCACCGCCCATCATCAGCGGCGTGGCAATCAGGCCGGGAACGATGGTGTTGACGCGAACACCCATGACTGACAGGTCGCGAGCGATAGGCAGGGTCATACCAACCACACCGCCCTTGGAAGCGGAATATGCGGCCTGGCCAATCTGGCCTTCGTAGGCGGCGACGGACGCCGTGTTGATAATCACGCCGCGGCCACCGTCATCGTTGAAGGGCTCGTTGTTGCCCATCTGCTCGGCACACAGGCGCAGCACATTGAAGGTGCCCACCAGGTTGACGTTGATCACCATCTGGAAGGCGTCCAGCGGGAACGGGCCGTTTTTGCCCATGGTGCGGATGGCGTTGCCGATACCGGCGAAGTTGCAGTTGATGTGAATGGCACCGAACTTGTCCATGGTGGCGGCGATGCCCGCCTTCACTGACTCTTCATCGGCGACGTTGACCTGCTGGAAAATCACGGCATCACCCAGCTCGGCGGCCAGCGCGTTGCCCTTCTCTTCGTTCATATCGAAGATGGCACACCTGGCGCCCGCGGCGACGAAGCGCTTGACGGTCGCGCGGCCGAGGCCGGAGGCACCGCCGGTAACGACGGCAACTTTATCTTTCATGTCCATGGTAATTCTCCTGCGTATTGCGGTTTGGAAATATCGAGGGCGATAAGTCGCCGCTTAGAAATTTCGGGTATTGAACGGGGTGTAGTTGTCGCCGAGACAGTCGCGGCTGATGATGATTTTCATCACCTCAGACGTGCCCGCGTAGATCGGCGCGATCTTGGCGTCAGTGAACTGGCGAGAGATCGGGTACTCGTCCATGAATCCGGCGCCACCGTGCAGGTGTACACCGATATCTGCAGCCTTGAGCTGCAGCTCAGAGGTGACCAGCTTGGCCTTGGCGGCATCCACCGCGGTGAGCTTGCCGTTGTTGAAGGCGACCACGCACTGGTCGACATAGGTCTGGGCCAGGTCCAGTTCGGTACGCAGCTCGGCGAGTTTGAACTGGGTGTTCTGGTAGGCCACCAGCGGCTTGCCGAAGGTCTTGCGCTCCTTGACGAAGTCGGAGGTCAGGTCCCAGGACAGCTGTGCCGAGGCGAGATAGCCGGCGGCACCGATCAGGCGCTCCTCGGCCAGGCCTTCCATCAGGTAAATGAAACCCTTGCCGGGCTCACCCAGCACGTTCTCCTTGGGCACCTTGACGTCATTGAAGAAGAGCTCGGCAGTATCCTGGGCCTTGCAGCCCATCTTCTTGAGATTGCGCCCACGCTCGAAACCTTCCATGCCACGCTCGACGATAAACAGCGTCATGGCGTGGGGGTTGTTGTCCGGGTCGGTCTTGGCGGCCACGATCAACACGTCGGCGTTGATGCCGTTGGAGATGTAGGTCTTGGAACCGTTCAACACCCAGTGGTCGTCATGCTCCACCGCGGTGGAGCGCATGCCGGCCAGGTCTGAGCCTGCATCGGGCTCGGTCATGGCGATAGCGAGAATGGTTTCGCCGCTTACACATTTCGGCAGGAAACGCTCGCACTGCTCTTCGCTGCCGAAGCGGGTGAAGTAGGGACCGACCAGGCGGCTGTGCAGGGTGTTGTACCAGTCGCCGCAGCGGGCGTAGGCGGTCTCTTCAATGATGATCTGCTCAAAGCGAAAGTCGTACTCGCCGACGCCGCCATATTTCTCGTCCGGCCAGATCATCAGCAGACCCTGTTCGCCGGCCTTGCGGAAGGCCGCGGGGTCGACTCGACCCTGCTCCCGCCATTCCTCCATATGGGGCACGATATCTGCCGCCAGGAACTTGCGGTAGGTGTCGCGGAACATGTTCTGTTCTTCGGTGAAATCTCGGGGAAGCATCGGTAACCTCGTGGCCGGATTTGAGCGGGCATCAGTATGGTGAGTGACGCATAGGGCAACAATGACGGCCTTGGACAAATAAATTGACCCAAAATGACAGCGGGGAGTAGCATGTTGTCCCTCAAGATAATTCCACAGGGAACGGGGTCATGCGCGGCGCCACGCTACTGCTACTTGCGCTTTGCGCGGGCATGGGCCTGGCCGCTGAGCCACCTTCCCCCGCCCCCGCCTCGCCAACAG
>JASJBK010000082.1 GCA_030066555.1 Halieaceae bacterium | reverse complement strand
GCCAACTCGGCAGCCAGCACGTAGCTGGTCATGAGCTTGGTCAGGCTGGCCGGCGCCAACCGCTCATCCGCGTTGCGCTCGGTAATCACGTAACCGGTGTCGGCATCGACCAGTATCCAGGCGCTGCCGGCCACGTCCGGCGGCGGTGGCAACACGGCGGCCTGGGCAGACGCCACCAGCAGGAAGAGTAGTGGCAAAACGTAGCGGATCAGCGGCACTGAAGTAGGATTCATGGGGACCTTAAGTTAATCGGTGTATGCGGTGAGACCGCTCGCGGGGCATCTTAACGCATGCATGCGGCGTACGAAATACGGTTGGCGACGCTAGTCGGGCACGAGCCGGGTTTCAGCGTAACCCAGGGTCTTGAGCCGGGTCTGCAGCGCCAGCAGTCGATCGTGATCGTCCACCGGTCCAACCCTGACACGAAAATAGGCGCTGTCGCCCAGCACGATTTCCGATACCGCGACCGGCGCGCGCATCTGCTCACGCAGGCGGTGCCCCAGCGCATGGGCGCTCTCGGCCTCACTGAAGGATCCCACCTGGATGTAGCGATAGTGGGAGCTGGGCGTACCCAGCAGGCCGCCAGCACGGAGATCGCGATTGCCGGGTACGTCGATCGCCGCCACCTCGACGCGCGCGGTGCCACTCTCGGCAAAACCCAGCCTGACAGCGGCGGCGTAGGACAGGTCGATGATGCGGTCAGAGTGGAAGGGGCCGCGGTCATTGACCCGCACTACCATGCTGCGGCCATTGTCCAGGTTGGTCACCCGCACATAAGCCGGAATCGGCAGCGAGCGATGGGCCGCCGACGCCTTGTAGGCACTGAAAGTTTCACCGTTGGCGGTCTTGCGGCCGTGGAACTTGCGACCGTACCAGGACGCCACCCCCCGCTCCCGGTAGCCGGCACCGCTGTTCATGACCCGGTAGGTCTGGCCGTTGACCCGGTAGGGGCTGGTATTGCCCGCCGCCACGATTTTCTCCGGGCGCGGGATAGGCTCTACAACCTCGTCGGCAGACAGTTCGTAGAGCGGCTTGCCGTCGCCGGGTTCAAGCTGGGTGCACGCCAGCTGTATAGCGGCCGCCGCCAGCAGCAGCGCCAGTCGCGTCAACATCCTGTTCACAGGCGCTCCCGTATCGCCTCACTCAGCTGATAGACCGCCATGGCATACATGGCGCTGTGGTTGTAGCGGGTAATGACGTAGAAGTTGTGCCAACCCAGCCAGTACTCGTTGCCGGCCTCGCCGTCGAAACGCATCGCCGTGGCCAGGGTGTCGGGCGCCATGTCTACCGTCGGGAAGATGCCACCGGTAGCCAGCACGGCGAGGCTGCGCCTGGGCTTGAGCCCGTCGTTCATCCAGTCGCTGCGATAACCCTCGCCCACCCGCGCCGGCGCTGTCACCGGCAGGCCTGAGCGCCAGCGATGACGTTTGAAATAGTTGGCCACGCTGCCGATGGCATCGACGGGATTATTGATAATGTCGACCACGCCATCCTCGTCGAAGTCCACGGCGTAGGCGCGGTAAGACGTGGGAATGAACTGGCCGAAGCCCATGGCGCCGGCGTACGAGCCCTTCAATTCTCCTGCCGGCAGGCCCTGCTCCCGGGTCATGACCAGGTAGGCGCGCAGCTCACCGCTGAAGAATGGCGAACGCGGTGGGTAATCGAAGGCCAGGGTCGACAGCGCATCGATCACCCGGTAGCTGCCCTTGTTGCGCCCGTAGCGCGTCTCCACGCCGATGATCGCGACAATCAACTCGGCGGGCACGCCGAACTGGCGCTCGGCGCGCTGCAGGCTGTCACTGTGACGCTGCGCAAATTCGAGACCCTGCTGGGTACGGGTCTCGGTCACGAAGATATCCCGGTATTCGTGCCAGGGCTTGGTCTTCTCCGCCGGGCGGGCGATGGCTTCGAGGATCGAGTCCTTGCGCATGGCGCCTGCGAACAGCGCCTCCAGCTCGGTCCGGTCAAAGCCCTCGGTTCTCACCATTTCCTCGATCAGCGCCTGGGCGGCGGGATGATCGGTATAGCCCTCGGCACTGGCCAGGCTCGATGCCAGCAGACACAGGTATAGGGCGGCCAGCCTCGACAGCGCTCCAGCAATCCTCATGCGAAACATCTCCCCTTCAGGTGTGTTACTGGACAACCAGGCGACGCTCGGTACTGATCGCCATCAGGATGCCGAAGCCTGCCATCAGGGTCACGATCGAGGTGCCACCGGCGCTGACAAGCGGCAGCGGCACCCCCACCACCGGCAGCAGGCCCGACACCATGCCCATGTTCACGAAAACGTAGATAAAAAACGTCAGCGTCAGCGCTGCCGCCACCAGCCGCGAGAAGCTGTCCTGGGCGTGCATGCCAATCCAGAACCCGCGCGCAAAAATCAGCAGGTAGATGGCCAGCAATAGTATGACGCCGCGCAATCCAAACTCTTCCGCCAGTACTGCAATAATGAAATCTGTGTGGCTCTCCGGCAGGAAATCGAGCTGGGACTGGGTGCCGTTCAGCCAGCCCTTGCCGCTCCAACCTCCGGACCCGATCGCCGTCTTTGACTGGATGATGTTCCAGCCGGTACCAAGCTTGTCACGCTCGGGGCTGAGCAGGGTGAGAATCCGCTGCCGCTGGTAGTCGTGCAGCAGGTAGACCCAGGCCGGCCAGGCGGAGATGACCGCCAGCACACCGGCACCGAAGATGAAGCGCCAGCGAATGCCTGCCATGAACAAGACAATCAGCCCCGACACAGATACCAGCAACGCCGTGCCCAGGTCAGGCTGGCGCACGATCAACGCCGCGGGTACGCCCACCAATACCAATGCCACCAGGATATTGATCAAGCGCGGCGGCAAAATCCTCGACGCCAGGTACCAGGCCAGCATGAGCGGCATGGCGAGCTTCATGAGCTCGGAGGGCTGGAAACGAAAGCCGCCAATGGACAGCCAGCGCTGGGCACCTTTGGCGCCGACGCCAAATAGCAGCACCCCGACCAACAGCGCCAGCCCTCCCAAGTAAATGAACGGCGCCCAGCGCCGATAGCGCTGAACACTCACCTGGGCCGCCGCCAGCATCACCACGTAGGCGATGACAAAATACTGGGCCTGGCGAACTACCGCGCCCAGCCGCTGGCCACTGGCAGAGTAGAGCACCACCAGCCCGAAAATCGTCAGCCCCATCAACAGGAACAGCAGCGGGAAGTCGATGTGGAAGCGCTCGGAAATCGCCGGCCGCCGCGCCAGGTCGCTGGAGGCCGAGGGCATCTGGCGGACGTATTCAGCCACGATCGGCGAGCTCCTGGTTTTCATCCTGTGACTGGCCCAGCAGGTAGCGTTCCATCACCTCGCGGGCAATCGGTGCCGCCACGGTACTGCCTCCACCACCGTTCTCCACAACAACGGCGACCGCGATGCGCGGGTCCTCATAGGGCGCAAAAGCCACAAAAAGGCCGTGGTCGCGATAACGCTCCTCCAAAGCCTCGGCATCGTATTCCTCGTCCTGGGCAATACCGATCACCTGGGCGGTGCCGCTCTTGCCCGCCATGGTGAAGGCGGAACCCCGGCCTACCGCGCGGGCGGAACCACGTTGACCATGGAACACGGCGTGCATGGCATCGTGGATCACCTGCCAGTTGGCCTCATCGGCTTCGACCACGCTGGCGGTGGGCGCGGTCACCGCTTCACCATTGATGGCGCGCAACAGATGCGGTGTGTAGTGCTGGCCGCGACTGGCGAGCACCGAGGTGGCCACCGCCAGTTGCACCGGCGTGGCGAGCATATAGCCCTGGCCAATACCAACGTTGAGAGTTTCCCCGGGGAACCACACCTGACCCCGTGAACGCCGCTTCCACTCGCTGGAAGGGAGAATGCCGCCGCGCTCGTTAGTGGTATCAAGGCCGGTCGGCGTGCCTAAACCGAAGGGCTCGGTGAAATCGTGCAGGCGATCAATGCCCATGCGATGGGCGAGATCATAGAAGTACACGTCGCAGGATTCTTCAATTGCCTGATGCAGGTCTACCGCCTTGCCGTGACCGGTGCCACGCACTCGCAAGGTCCAGTCACGGAAGCGCCGGTCTTCGCCGGGCAAGGTATACCAGCCCGGGTCACGCATGGTGAATTCGGGAGTGATCAGGCCATATTCCAGGCCCGCCAGGCCGAAGATCGGCTTGACCGTGGAACCCGGTGGGTACTGGCCCTGTACGGCACGGTTAAACAGCGGCAGGTCCAGGTTCTCCCGCAGGGCGGAGTAATCCCTGGCGCTGATACCGTTTACAAAGAGGTTACTGTCAAATCCCGGCGTACTGACCAGGGCGATAAGCTCGCCGTTGTTGGGATCCATGGCCACCACGGCACCGCGGCGGCCATCCAGCGCAGCGAACGCCGTTTCCTGCACCGTCACATCGAGTGACAGTGTCAGGTCGGCACCGGGCACCGGGTCGGTACGCTCCAGTACCCGCAGCACCCGTCCGAGGGCGTTGGTCTCCACGTTCTGGTAGCCGACATTGCCGTGCAGTTGCTCTTCGTAGTACTTCTCGACGCCAATCTTGCCAATGTGGTTGGTGCCGCGGTAATCGACCTCGTCGAGCTGGCGCTGCTCTTCCTCGTTGATGCGTCCGACATAGCCGAGCGCGTGGGAAAAGAGATCCCCCTGGGGGTAGTGACGAATCAGCTGGGCGTCCACCACCACGCCGGGCAGGCGGTAGCGATTGACAGCGAGCAGGGCCCGCTCGGCTTCACTGAGCCTGAAATGCAGCGGCACCTCCTCGTAGGGTCGGCGGCGCCGGCTGCGGGTCTCAAATTTTTCCAGGTCCGACTCGGTGATTTCGACGATTTCGCCGAGGGCCTGGAGAGTCTCGTCGAGATCCGGCACCCGCTCCAGCACCAGAGACAACACAAAGCTGGGGCGGTTTTCCGCCAGCAACACCCCGTTGCGGTCGTAGATCAGGCCGCGCTTCGGCGGCAGCGGCTGCAACTGCACACGATTGCGGTCAGACTCGGTGCGATAGATCTCGTACTGGGTGATCTGCAGGGAAAAATAACGCGCCATGAGGATGCCCATCAGCGCGATCACGATCACCAACACGAATACGGTGCGGGCGCCGTAGATACGCGATTCGAGATAGGGATCCTTGAGGGCTACTGCAGGCGCCATGTCAGCTCCGATGATACGGGTGGCCGGCGTTGATTGTCCAAGCGCGGTAGAGCTGTTCCACCAGCAGCACCCGTACCAGCGGGTGTGGCAGGGTGAGCGGCGAAAGAGACCAGCGCAGCTGGGCGTCGTCCAGCAGGGATGGGTCGACCCCGTCCGGGCCACCGATCACCAGGCTGTAGTTGTCGCCGGACATCTGCCAGGCCTGCAGCCTGTCAGCCAGTTGTTCTGTAGTGAAAGACCTGCCCTCTACATCCAGCACGATCAGTCGGTCGCGGGCCGGCATGGCATCGCGGATGCGCCGGGCCTCTTCTGCCATGGCCTTCACGGGATTGCTGCCGCGGCCGCGGCCACCCAGCGGCAGGTCGCGAATATCCAGTTTCAGTTCCGGGGGCAAGCGCTTGTGGTACTCGCTGACAGCTTCATCTACCCACCGGGGCATGCGCGATCCCGGAGTCAACACTGTGAGCTTCACTCCGGCTGTTCCGCACTCGCCGCCGGTGACGACCAGAGTCGCTCAAGATCGTAGAAGTCGCGCGTTGCCGGCAACATAACGTGTACTACCACGCCCCCAAAATCCACCAATACCCACTCGGCGCCATCCTGACCCTCGACACCCATGGGTCGACAGCCGTTTTCCTTGGCGGACATCAGCACATTGTCGGCCAGGGATTTTACGTGCCGGTTGGAAGTGCCGCTGGCGATTACCAGGTAATCCATCACGTCGGTCAGTGCCTGCACGTCGAGGTCAACGATATTGACCCCCTTGAGGTCATCCAGCGCTTCGATCACCAGTTGTTTGAGTTCAGCAGATTCCATGTTGTTCCTGTCGTTCAAGCCCGGCGCCGTAGGCGCCCAGTCGCTGGATGGTGTCCCAGACTGCATCTGGCAGCAGGTATCTTGGTGACTGCCCCGCGGCAATCATGTCACGTATTTCGGTGGCAGAGATCGGCAGCTGCCGCTGCTGCTGCAGAACCACCAGCCCCGCGGGACTGCCCTGCAGGTCAGCGCTCACACCGCCGTGCTCTTCCACCCAGGAAGCGATGCGTCCAGTCTCCGGCATCCGCCAGCCAGGCCTGGCAATCACCACCAGGTGAGCAAAATCCAGAAGCTCTTCCCAGCGGTGCCACTGATCGAGGCGTTCCAGGATATCTGTCCCTACAATCAGGCACAGTGGGCGGTCAGTGCCAAGCTCTGTGCGCAGCTCCACCAGGGTATCTACTGTATAAGACGGTCCCTGCCGGGAAAGTTCGCGCCGGTCGCATACCAAACCGGGTTCACTGGCCACCGCCTGCTCTACCAGTTCCGCACGCTGCTCGGCGGAGAGTTCCGGTGCGCGCCTGAGCGGTGGCTCGGCGGCGGGAACCAGGCGCACCTGGTCCAGCGCCAGACTCTGCTTGAGCTCCAGGGCAGAGCGCAGGTGGCCGTGGTGGATGGGGTTGAAGGTGCCGCCAAAAATGCCAATGGGGCCGCTGCTCACTGCCGGGTCTGCCCCTCGCCGAGCACCACGTATTTCCGCGAGGTCAGGCCCTCAAGGCCCACCGGGCCGCGAGCGTGCAACTTGTCCGTCGAGATGCCGATCTCAGCGCCCAGCCCGTACTCAAAGCCGTCAGCAAAGCGCGTCGAGGCATTGACCATGACCGAGCTGGAATCGACCTCTCGCAGGAATCGCATGGCGGCGGCGTGATCGCGGGTGACGATGGCGTCGGTGTGCTTCGAGCCGTAGCGGTTGATGTGATGAATTGCCTCTTCCAGACCCGACACTACGCGCACGGCCAACACCGGCCCCAGGTACTCCTCGTACCAGTCGGACTCCTCGGCCGGTACCGCAGCCTCCACCAGTTCCCGGGTCTGCTCGCAGCCGCGCAGCTCGACGCCGGCAGTGACAAGCGCCGCGGCGAGGCCTGGCAGCACCTCGGCCGCGACTGCGCTATCCACCAGCAGCGTCTCCAGGGTGTTGCAAGTGCCGTAACGTTGGGTCTTGGCATTCAGGGTAATCGACTGGGCCATGTCGAGATCGGCCTCAGCGGCAATATAGACGTGGCAATTGCCGTCGAGGTGCTTGATAACAGGCACCGTGGCTTCGCTGCTGATGCGTTCAATCAGGCCCTTGCCACCGCGCGGTACGATCACGTCAACGTATTCCGGCATGCGCACCAGCTCACCGACCGCCGCGCGATCCGGCGTGTCCAGCACCTGGATAGCCGCCTCCGGCAGGCCAGCCTCGGCAAGGCCGCGGGCAATACAGCGCCCGATGGCCTGGTTGGAGGCCAGCGCCTCGGAGCCGCCGCGCAGGATGGTGGCATTTCCGGACTTCAGGCACAGGCTGGCGGCATCAATGGTCACGTTGGGACGGCTCTCGTAAATGATGCCGATAACACCCAGCGGGACGCGCATACGGCCGACGCGAATACCGCTGGGCATATAGCGCAGGTCGTCGATCTGGCCAATCGGATCGGGCAGCCCGGCCACCTGCTCCAGGCCCTCCAGCATGGCGTCGATGCGCGGCGCTGTCAGTTCCAGGCGATCGAGCAGCGCGGCATCGAGTCCCCGCTCGTGGCCACGGCTCATATCCTCGGCATTGGCCGCCAGCAGTGACGCGCGCTCGGCGGCCAGGGCTTCGGCGATTGCCAGCAGGGCCGCGTTCTTGGCACCGGTATCGGCGGCGGCCAGCCGGGCAGCCGCTTCCCGCGCTGCCTTGCCGGTCTGCTGCATGTAGGAGATCAGGTCCATGGTGTCCTTCCGTCGTATGCGGCGATTATACCTGAAGGCCTGCGGCTCCCGGAGCCGCCCGCGGCAGGAAAAATTCAATTCGCTGTAGAAATCTTATTGACAATCATTCTCATTCCCATTAGCTTTACACCATACCGCACAAGAAACGAGCCAACGATGTACGTTTGTGTTTGCAAGGGAATTACCGACACCCAGATCCGCGCCGCCGTCGAAGACGGTGCCAGCAGCCTGCGCGATGTGCGTAATACCCTCGGTGTAGCCAGCCAATGCGGCAAATGCGGCATTCTCACCCGCGAAATCCTCCGCGAGAGCCTGGTCGACAGCAATGACGAGCAGCAGCTCTTCTACGCGGTTTCTTAATAAAACCGCTACAGCTCCAGCCTCAGTAACCCTCAGAGGTGCACCACCACCTCTTGTGCTGTCGATAAAACCGCGCCAGATACAGCCCCAATTGCCCCGGAGGTGCACCGCTCTCTACCAAACCGCTAGAGATCATCTCCAAAGCACCCGAGGGGTGCATAGCCACCCTCCGCGCCTCTTCATATAGCGGTTCTTACTATCCAGCACTGGAATTCCTCGGTTGCTGCAAGACCGGTTGATTTCTCCAACGGATACTTTCGCATTCTCCCCGGACTGCCTGAGAAGGTGTCGATACGATTGCGAATCGCTCTTATTATCATTCTAAATAAACTATATAAATCAATGGCTTAGCGTTGTATTTAGGGGCGGCGGTGCCTATACTTTTCGGCGTTCGACAACTGCCAGGAGGCACACCCCATGAAAGGCGACCCCAAGGTCATTGAATACCTGAACAAGGTACTGGGTAACGAGCTGATTGCCATCAACCAGTATTTCCTGCACGCCAAGATGTACCAGGACTGGGGGCTCAAGACGCTTGCCGAGCACGAATACCACGAGTCCATCGACGAAATGAAACACGCAGACCAGCTCACCGAGCGCATCCTGTTCCTGGAAGGCCTGCCCAACTTCCAGGATCTCGGCAAGTTGCTTATCGGCGAAAACGTCGAGGAAATGCTCAAGTGCGACCTGAAGCTGGAAATGATGGCCATTCCCGACCTGCGGGACGCGGTCGAGTACTGCGAATCGGTGCGTGACTATGGCTCCCGGGACCTGTTCGCAGCAATTCTCGACTCGGAAGAAGAGCATGTCGACTGGATCGAGACCCAGCTGAGCCTGATCGACAAGATGGGCATACAGAACTACATACAGAGCGCCCAGTTCGTCGACCAGGGCAGCGTGCTGGACAACGTCGCCGATTGACCTCGAGACTGGCAGGACAAGCAGGCCGCCCCTCCCGGGCGGCCTTTTTCGTGCTACTGGCTCTCCACCAGCATCCTCACCGACAGCGGCGAATAGGCCATCGCGTCCGGCTCATCCCCGGTTTTCAGTAGCCGCGTCTGCGTCCAGTCGGCGGCGTTGAGTTCCTGCACTGCATCGGCAGCGGCATGGGCAATCCATACGCGGTCACCGCTGGGAGCGATCTCGATGCCAATCGGCACAGAGCTACCGGCCACACGATCACCCAGGATGGTCCCGCCCTCCTGTTCCAGGGATATCATCACGGTCTGCTCCACCTCGGCCTTGACCGGATCAATAATGCTGAGCTCGCCGCTGCGGGCACTGGTGACCAGCACCCTGCCCCCGGCCCTGGGCGGCATAACCTCCGCACGAATGGGGAAGCCCGGCACCGGGATCGTTGCACGGGTATCTAGGTTGAGCGCGTCGAACAGGGTCAGGCTATCGTCGGCGCGATTGGTCACCCACAGATCGCGGCCATTTTCCGACAGGGCAATGCCCTCAGCCCCGGCGCCGGAACGGCGAAAGGCCAGCAACTCACCCCCGGGTACGTTGATCAAGCTGACCGAGCCGGAGCCAATATTGGCGACAAAGGCGCGCTTGCCGGTGGGATCATAAGCGAGCATATGGGATGTGTCCTGGCCGGTGGGGATGGCCTTTTCCACCACTCCGTCCCAGACATCGACCACCAGCAGCGCGCGGGCGCCCTCGGCGGTTACCAGCACCTTGCGGTTACCGGGCATGAACACGATGCCGTGCGGGCGCGTGTACTCACCGAGATCAATAGTTGCCACGGTCTGGCCCTGTTCCACCTCGATGATGGTCAGGCTGTTGCCAGGCTCCTCTGCGCCGTAGTTGGTTACCACCGCCAGCTTGCCGTCGCCAGATACCGCTATTTCGTGGGGGCCGGGCTGCGTCTTCGGTCGGGCCACTTCGCGGCCGCTGGCAAGATCAATGATGGAGACGCTGGCCTCGGCCTTGTTACCGACCAGCAGGGTTTCGGCCGACAGCGGCAGCGCGAGCGTCGCCCCTAACAGGAGCAACAGACTGCAGACTCGTTTCATTTTGACCACCTCTCTCGACATAGCTTTACGAACCGTCGCGCCCCGGCGGACAGCACGGCATCCTTGCGATAGAAAACGCCCACGCTGCGAGGGATGCGTGAAAAGGCTAGCCCCGCCACCTCTTCCAGGTCTTCACACAGGGGCTCGTGCACCAGCAACTGGTCGCTAACATAACCCACGGCATGACCCTCTGCCAGCAGCCGCAGCCGCAGGCTGATCGAGCGTACCTCCCAGACCCGACTGAAATGGTCGCGGATGCGCTGGTTGCCGGGCCGCTCCTCGGGATCGTCGAGGAAGGAGGCCAGCAGGGGCAGTTCGACCAGGGCCTTGGCTGGCGCTGCGCGCAGGTCCGCGATGGACGGGTGATCGACCGCGACCACCAGTGTGCGCAATTCGTCGTAGAGGGGAATGCTCTCCAGTGCTGGCATATGCGACTGGAAGGGGCCCATACCCAGCTCGACGGCCCCGCTAACCACCGCCTGGATCACCTGGCGCGAGGGCAGCTCATCGAGATGCAGGCGTGCATAGGGATGCTGTCTACAGTAGTCCAGCACCAGTGCCGGCGCGTGATACCTGTTGATAGTGCCATTGACTGCCAGCGACAGGTTGGACTGCTCGCCGAGCTTTATAGCCCCGAGATCGCCCATCAGCTGAGCCTCCTCGCGGGCCTGATTCTGAGCGTAAGTAAGCAATCGCATACCTGCCTCGGTAAGCTCCAGAGGCCTTCTAAGAAAAAGGCGCTGGTCGAGCTTGCGCTCGAGACCGGTGATGGCCTGGGACACCGCCGACTGGCTGACGGCAAGTTGCTCGGCTGCGCGCTTGAAGCCACGGTGCTCAGCCACTGCTGTCAGCACACGCAATTCCTGGGTTTCGAGGCGGATATTCATGGTTAATTTATACTTATAGAAATATAAGAATATTTAGCTTAACTTAATTTGGCGCCGCCACGATACTCTCCCGCACATGCACCGGGGAGAGCTCCCATGAACAACATCAATATTGGCCTGGAAGGTGTGGTGGTAGGCGCCACTGCGGTATCGAATGTCGACGGTACCGAGGGGCGGCTCAGCTACCGGGGCCAGCCCATCGAAGAGCTGGTTGCGCGCCCCTACCTGCAGGTGGCGTGGCTTCTGCTCTATGGCACCTGGCCAAACCCGCGGGAAGAACAGACGCTCGCACATTTCCTGCTGGAACACCGGGCGCTGGCACAGCATGAGCGCGACCTGCTCGCGGCCCTGCCGCTGGACATCCACCCGATGCGCATGCTGCAGGGCCTGGTGCCGGTGCTGGACTTCGAGCCTCGCGCCAGGCTCGCCCTGCCTGGCGGAGAGGACGCGCGCCGCGGCCTGATCGTCGCTGCCCGTCTGCCGACGCTGCTGGCAGCTTGGCTACGGCGCCGCGCCGGACTCGACTGGACGGCCAGTTCGACCCGACTGGACCCGCTGCAGGCGTTCCTGGCGAGCTTCACGGGCAGCGAACCCAACGCCCAGCAACTGGCGGCGCTGCGCGCGGCCCAGATCCTGCAAATGGAGCACAGCTACAACGCCGGCACTTTCGCCGGTCGGGTGGTATTGAGTGCCCAGGCACCGGTGGAATGCGCTATTGCGGCCTCAATAGGCACCCTGTTTGGCACCCTGCATGGCGGAGCCGACCAGGCCGCACTCGAATTTGCGCAGTCGGTGGGCAGCCCCGAGGCCGCTGACGCGGCGGTAGGCACGGTGCTGGCAGCAGGCGGGCGAGTGATGGGCATCGGCCACCGTGAATACCGGGTGACAGACCCGCGGGCGCGCCTGCTGAAGCCGCTGGCAGCCTCCCTGTGCTCGGCCGATGCGGAAGCCCACCAGCTGTTCCAGACCCTGGTAGCCATCGAGGAAAGCTGCGTGCGCCGGCTCGAAAAACCCGGCAAGACCCTGCGTGCCAATGTCGAGTTCTACAAGGGCGCGGTGTTTCACACCCTGGGCCTGCCGAGTGACAGCTTTACCGCGATGTTCGCGATGGCAAGGGTGTGGGGCTATATCGCCCACGCCCTGGAGTTCAGGCCGCAGGCAAGACTGATTCGTCCGCGGGCAGAATACCTTGGCGGCGCAGCCGGTCTGGGCGCGGTGGGCTGATCAGCTTCGAAACCGCAGGCACAAAAAAGCCCGCAGCTGGGCGGGCTCTCGATGTGCCCCGGGAGGCACGCTGTAAGCTTATCTAAGCGTTGGCGGCGCTGTCCTCGCCGGCGTCGGCGGCCGCCTCCTTGACCAGGGGCTGCAGTTCGCCCGACTCGTACATCTCAACAACGATGTCGCAGCCACCGATCAGCTCACCCTTCACCCACAGCTGTGGGAAGGTGGGCCAGTTGGCGTAGGCCGGCAGGTTGGTGCGAATGTCCGGGTTGCTGAGGACGTCCACGTAGGCGAAGCGCTCACCGCAGGCCATCAGGGCCTGGGAGGTGCGCGCAGAAAAGCCGCACTGGGGCTGGTTGGGGGAGCCCTTCATATAAAGTATGACGGCATTGTTCTCTATCTGTTCTTTGATGGTGTCGATAATATCCATGATGACCTTTACCGCGTATTCAGAAACTCTATTGTAACTTCTATAGGGCAAAAGTTCCCGACCGGATCATCCCCGATTGCCTCGCTACCCTGACGACCATTACCATGCGAGCTTTGGCGCGGCGCGCGCCGAGCACTCGCACACGACCTATGGGACCCATGCCATGTCATCTGCCCTGATGAACACCTACAAGCGCCTGGACGTGACCTTTAGCCACGGCGAAGGCCCGTGGTTGATAGACAGTGACGGCCGACGCTACCTGGACGCTATCGCCGGCATCGGCGTGAACTCCCTGGGCCATGCGCACCCTGCGGTCAGTGAGGCGGTCGCTGCCCAGGCGAGCAAGCTGGTGCATACGTCGAACCTGTACCGGGTGGAACTGCAGGAGCAGCTGGCACAGCGTTTATCGCAGGTCTCCGGCCTGAGTCGATCCTTCATCGGCAACTCCGGCGCCGAGGCCAACGAAGCGGCTATCAAGCTGGCCCGATTGTATGGACACCAGCGCGACATCCAGAACCCCGCCATCGTGGTGATGGAGCACGCCTTCCACGGCCGCACCATGGCCACCCTGACTGCCAGCGGCAGCCGCAAGATACAGGCGGGCTTTGAGCCGCTGGTAGCGGGTTTTATCCGGGCTCCGTTTGGTGACGCCGAGGCCGTGCGCACCATTGCCGAGAACAACCACAGCGTTGCGGCGGTCCTGGTGGAGCCAATCCAGGGCGAAGGCGGTATCAACCTGCCGCCGCCGGGCTACCTGGCCGAACTGCGCAGCATTTGCGATGAACGGGGCTGGCTGCTGATGTTTGACGAGGTCCAGTGTGGCAACTGCCGCACCGGCAGCTGGTACGCCTGCCAGGGCGAAGCAGTGATTCCCGATGTAATTACCACGGCCAAGGCACTGGCCAACGGCGTGCCGATCGGCGCCTGCATGGCGGGCGGTGCCGCAGCCGAGGTCTTCCAGGCCGGCCATCACGGCTCTACCTACGGCGGCAATCCCCTCGCCTGTGCCGCGGCCCTGGCCGTGATCGAGACCATGGAGGCGGAGGGTATTGCAGACCACGCCGCTGCACGGGGCCAGCAGATCCTCGACGGGTTCAGGGACCGGCTGGCAGGCGTTAACGGCATTCGCGAGATCCGCGGGCGCGGCATGATGCTGGGCATCGAGCTGGCGCAACCCTGCGGCGACCTCGTCGGCGCCGCCCTGGCGCAGGGTTTGCTGATCAACGTTACCGCCGGCAACGTCATTCGCATGCTGCCCCCACTGATCCTGAATGCGTCGGAGGCCGATCAACTGGTCGATGGCGTGTGCAGCGTGGTGAGCGAATTCCTGCAGCAGGACGCGCCGGCTCGCGCCAGCGCGTGATCCACAGGCAGTGAAACGGCCTGGCCTGTGCAGGTTTTGCACAGGTGCAAGACACGTAATAACCAAAGCTACTGTGCTGCGGCAGCGCTTAGAACTAATTGATAGAAGGCCTGCATTGGGGCGCGCAAGCACCTGATTTCTAAAGACTTTGATACCATGCGGGCTGGCAGGTTAGTGGTCACAGACTGCCCGGTTTGCGCACACCTTATCCACAGAAAAACCCCAGTTCCAATGCCTTGCATTCCGCCCACAAGCGCATTATCTTGTATCCCGGCTGTCGGCCAAACCCAATATATAGGGGACTAGCCGAAGAGCAGGCCCATGCGGACCGATCGGGACGAAAAATACCCCGAACCGGGCCAAAAGGGCACAAAAAGCAGTGGTACATGCCGTAGCACCAGTACCAGTAGTAGCAATAACAGTAGTAGCAATAACAGTAGTAACAACCGTAGTACCGTAGTAGTAGCAGCAAGAGCACAAAAAGAGCGACGTTTTCCAGACAGGGCCAGAGGGGAACATCCAACGCCGACAACGGGCCGTTTCCGAGTTCTTCGGACGCGACCACACTCACTTTCGCGACATTGTCTTTGCAACAGTGTCGCGACGTTGGAAAAGGGGACATCGAGCTGTAATCAGCCAGGCGTCAAATCACCCTACCCGAGGCATCGGAAGGCTAATGCAAGTGGTGTACATGAGGTAAAGAGGTAACACACGATGAGCGCAGGGGAACCCAGGCAGTATGCGCCCATCGTGAATGCACCTAAAAAAACGGCCGGCCCGCACGGGCCCGGTGAATAAGAGAGCGTTAGGTCCATCGACAGGCACAGCAGGTTCGCGGGCGAGCTGAACATCTGCAACAGACCGGGGTACGCCCGCTGTCGATGGCGCCAAGCCTGATTCCGGAGTAGACATGCAAACAGAGATCGAGCAAACCATTCCTGGCCAGGGCAGCCTGCCCGACACCAATACCGGTGTGACCAGTTCTTCCAACATTTCGGCAACGGCACCCGGGCAGATTCGCGTGATCAAGCGCAACGGTACCGTGGTTCCCTATGACGACAGCAAGATCTCTGTCGCCATCACCAAGGCCTTCCTGGCCGTGGAGGGCGGCACTGCAGCCGCCTCATCGCGTATCCATGAAACCGTGGCCAAGCTCACCGATCAGGTCAGCGCCATCTTCAAGCGCCGCATGCCGTCTGGTGGCACCATCCACATTGAAGACATCCAGGACCAGGTGGAACTGGCGCTGATGCGCGCCGGGGAACACAAGATTGCTCGCGACTATGTGATCTACCGGGAAGAGCACGCCCGACTGCGCGCCGAAAAGTCCGGCGAAGACACCGCCAGCGCAGTAGAAATGCCCCACGTCGGCATCCACGTCACCCAGGCCGATGGCAGCCGCGCACCGCTGGATATCACCCGCATCAACACCATCGTCAAGGAAGCCTGCGCCGGCCTCGAGGATGTCAGCGAAGCGGAGATTATCGATGAGGCCCTCAAGAACCTGTACGACGGTGTGTCCCAGCAGGAGCTGAGCACCTCGCTGGTTATCACCGCGCGCACCCTGATCGAGAAAGAGCCCAACTACAGCTACGCCGCCGCGCGCCTGCTGCTGGATAACCTGCGAGCCGAGGCGCTGTCCTTCCTGGGTGTGGCCGACAATGCCACCCAGCGCGAGATGGGCACCCTGTATGCGCAGGCGCTACCTGCCTACATCGAGCGCGGCATCGAGCTCGAGCTGCTGGCCCCGGACCTCGCCAGTTTCGATCTCGCGGCGCTGGGCGAAGCCCTGGCACCGGAGCACGACCTGCAGTTCACCTACCTGGGCCTGCAAACCCTGTACGACCGCTACTTCATCCACAGTGACGAGGTGCGCTTCGAGCTGCCGCAGATCTTTTTCATGCGCGTGGCCATGGGTCTGGCGGTGGAAGAAGACAACCCGACCGCACGGGCGATCGAGTTCTACCAGCTGCTGTCGTCTTTCGACTACATGAGTTCCACCCCGACCCTGTTCAATGCCGGCACCCTGCGCCCGCAGCTGTCTTCCTGCTACCTGACCACGGTGCCCGATGACCTGCACGGTATTTACGGCGCCATCCAGGACAATGCCATGCTGTCGAAGTTCGCCGGCGGCCTTGGTAATGACTGGACTCCCGTTCGCGCGCTGGGCGCCTACATCAAGGGCACCAACGGCAAGTCCCAGGGCGTCGTGCCCTTCCTCAAGGTGGTGAACGATACCGCGGTCGCGGTAAACCAGGGCGGCAAGCGCAAGGGCGCCGTGTGCTCGTACCTTGAGACCTGGCACATGGACATCGAGGAGTTTGTCGAACTGCGCAAAAATACCGGCGACGACCGCCGCCGCACCCACGACATGAACACCGCCAACTGGATTCCGGACCTGTTCATGAAGCGGGTGTTCGACGACGGTGACTGGACCCTGTTCTCGCCGAACGACGTGCCTGACCTGCACGACCTCTACGGCGCTGCTTTCGAGAAGCGCTACGAAGAGTACGAGGCCATGGCGGTCAGCGGCGAACTGAAGCTGCACAAGACCGTCCCGGCGCAGACCCTGTGGCGCAAGATGCTGGGCATGCTGTTCGAGACGGGCCATCCCTGGATCACCTTCAAGGACCCCTGCAACATGCGCTCGCCGCAGCAGCATACGGGCGTGGTGCACTCCTCGAACCTGTGCACCGAGATCACGCTGAATACCAGCGCCAACAACGAGATCGCCGTGTGCAACCTGGGCTCCGTCAATCTGCCTCAACACATTGGCGAGAATGGCCTGGACCGCAAGAAGCTTGAGCAGACCGTCACCACCGCCGTGCGCATGCTCGATAACGTTATCGACATCAACTACTACTCGGTGGACGCGGCACGCAATTCCAACCTGCGGCACCGCCCGGTAGGCCTCGGCCTGATGGGCTTCCAGGACGCCCTCTACAAGCAGCACATCGCCTACGGTTCCGATGCGGCGGTGCAGTTCGCCGACTCCTCCATGGAAGCGATCAGCTACTACGCGATCCAGGCCTCGACCAACCTCGCCGAGGAGCGCGGCGCCTACCAGAGCTTCGACGGCTCGCTGTGGAGCAAGGGGATTCTCCCGATAGATTCACTGCAAAACATGGTGGAAGAGCGCGGTGGCGACTACATCGAAGTCGACACCAGCGAGACCCTGGACTGGGAAAGCCTGCGCGCCCGGGTACAGATCAAGGGCATGCGCAACTCCAACGTCATGGCGATCGCGCCGACGGCTACCATTGCCAACATTACCGGGGTATCGCAGTCCATCGAGCCCACGTACCAGAACCTGTACGTGAAATCGAACCTGTCCGGCGAGTTCACCGTGGTCAACCCGTACCTGATCAAGGACCTCAAGGCCCGCGGCCTGTGGGACCAGGTCATGGTCAACGACCTCAAGTACTACGATGGCAGCGTTCAGAATATTGACCGCGTCCCCGAAGACTTGAAGGCCATCTACGCGACCGCCTTCGAGGTAGAACCTCGCTGGCTGGTAGATGCCGCCAGCCGCCGCCAGAAGTGGATCGACCAGGCGCAATCACTGAACCTGTACATCAACAACGCCAGCGGCAAGAAGCTCGATGTCACCTACCGGATGGCCTGGTACCGCGGTCTCAAGACCACGTACTACCTGCGCTCCCTGGCGGCGACGGGCACCGAGAAATCCACCATCGATACCGGCGCCCTGAACGCGGTGTCGGCGGGCGAGCCGGCCCCGGCCGAAGTACCGGCGGCCTGCTCCCTGGATGACCCGGATTGCGAGGCCTGCCAGTAAGGCGGGCCTCCACTCAGGCAACAGCAACACCGGCAAAATAGCAAAGCGAGCTGTAACCGCTAGACCATCAGGAAACAGCAACTCAAACAGGCAACCACACAATAAGTGG
>JASJBK010000003.1 GCA_030066555.1 Halieaceae bacterium | reverse complement strand
AATGGGGTAGAAACCCTATAATGCGCGCGCTTTCGGGAGGGGTCCCGCGGCGGTTACCGAGGAAAGCCTAGTGTTTGCCGAAGGTCAGCTGAGGGATCCGAGTACGGGGCAGCATGTGGGCAGCCGTGTGAATAGCAAGGTACACACATGACAGGCGCCAGAATCTCCCGGCCGCCGTTCCATCGCATTATCGTTGTGCAACTTATTGTTCTGCTCGGACTCTGGGCAGGCGTCACGGGCTGGAACCCTGTGACCGCCAGGTCGCTTGGACTGGGTGGTCTCGTTGCCGTTGTCCCTAATGCCTGGTTCGCACTGAGCCTGTTCCGCTGGCGCGGGGCGAGCAACGTGCAGCGCGCTGTTCGAGCGGGTTATGCGGCAGAGATCGGCAAGTTTTTTATGGCGATAGCGGGCTTTGCGTTGATATTCGCCATGGTGCGACCCATCGAGGGTTGGGCGGTATTCGCAGGCTACGGCTGCATGTTGATACTGCAAATCGTCGGGGCCGCATGGCTGTTGAGGCGGGGAGCACAGAATCCCTGACCCCCTCCGACATTGACGGACTAAGAGACAGTACAGGAAAAGAGATAGATACATGGCAGCAGCTGGCGAAGGCGGACCAACAGTCTCCGAGTACATTGTTCACCACCTCACCAACCTGACCTATGGCAAGTTGCCGGCGGGCGCGGTGAGGTACGACGGCACCGTGGTACCTGAGGGCGGCATCTGGACCATGGCACACGGTGGCGCGGAAGCCTCCGCCATGGGCTTCACGGCAATCCACGTCGACAGCATGGTCTGGTCAATCGGCCTTGGCATTCTTTTCTGCTGGTTGTTCCGCCGCGTGGCCACTGGCGCATCGGCCGGCGTTCCCTCCGGCTTTATCAACTTCGCCGAGATGATCATCGAGTTCATCGACAATACGGTGAAAGATACCTTCCACGGTCGCAACCCCCTGGTCGCCCCCCTGGCGCTGACCATCTTTGTCTGGGTGTTCCTGATGAACCTGATGGACCTCATCCCCGTGGACCTGGTGCCCGAACTGCTGGTACTGGCAGGCGTCGAGTACCAGAAGATCGTGCCGTCGACCGACCCCAACATCACCATGGGCATGGCACTGGGCGTGTTCATTCTCATGCTCTACTACTCGATCAAGATCAAGGGTGTGGGCTTCATCAAGGAGCTGACACTGCACCCGTTCGAACACCCGGTGTTCATTCCGATCAACCTGTTCATGGAAACCGTGGGCCTGCTGGCAAAGCCTTTCTCCCTGGGCCTGCGACTGTTCGGCAATATGTATGCCGGCGAAATGATTTTTATCCTGATTGCGGCGCTGTACAGCGCGGGTGTCATGTGGATGGCGCCGGCAGGACTGCTGCAAATCGGGTGGGCGATCTTCCACATCCTGGTGATCACCCTGCAAGCATTTATCTTCATGGTCCTGACTGTGGTTTACCTCAGCATGGCCCACGAAGATCACTGAGTTACACCTAACGCTATCCATTAATTAGGAGACAACCATGGAACTTATTTACGTTGCAGCCGCAATCATGATGGGCCTCGGTGGCCTCGGCGCCGCAATCGGTGTTGGCCTGCTGGGCGGCAAGCTGATCGAAGGCTCTGCCCGTCAGCCGGAGCTGGCGCCCAAGCTGCAGGTAACGTTCTTCCTCGGTGCTGGCCTGGTCGACGCTATCCCCATTATTGGTGTCGGTATCGCCATGTACCTGATCTTCGTTGTTGCCGGTTAAAGCCGCCGGCTTTGACATCAACAACAAGCAGGTACCCGGGGCCGCGTAAGGCGGCCCGTAACCACAGACTTACTGTGAGGAGCGAAGCGTGAATCTTAATCTTACGCTGATTGGACAGATGCTGGCCTTTGCCGCTTTTGTCCTGTTCTGCATGAAATATGTATGGCCGCCGATTCTGAAAGCCATGCAGGAGCGTGCAGACAAGATCGCAGACGGCCTGGCCGCTGCCGATCGCGCCAATCACGACCTGGAGCTAGCCCAGGAGAAAGCCGTCGAGCGCCTCAAGGAGGCCAAGGAAGAAGCGGCCGGTATCCTGGACGCGGCCAACCGCCGCGCCAGCCAGATTGTCGACGAAGCCAAGAGCCAGGCCCGCGAAGAAGGCGATCGCCTCAAGGAAGCGGCCCAGGCGGAGATCGACCAGGAGCTCAACCGCGCGCGCGAACAACTGCGCGGCCAGGTAGCAACCCTGGCACTGGCCGGTGCCGAAAAAGTACTGGCTGCCGAGATCGACATGCAGCGCCACAGCGAGCTGGTAGACAAGCTCGCGGCCGAGCTTTGATATGGCGGAACTGAGCACACTGGCACGCCCGTACGCACGGGCCGCCTTTGAATATGCCCACGGCAGGGGCGCACTGGCTGAGTGGTCCGGCGCACTGGCGACAGCCGCCGCCGTCAGCACTGATGAGAGCGTTGCAACCATGCTGGCCAGCCCCGCGCACACGGCGCAGCAGTTGGCTGCCACGGTTAACGAAATCTGCGGTGACGCCCTGGGTGCCGAGCAGCAGAACTTCATTCACGTGCTGGCCACCAACAAGCGCCTGCCGCTGCTGCCGGAAATCAGCGAGCTGTTCGAACAGTTGAAGGCCGAGCAGGAACGCAGCGTGGACGTCACTGTGGTGTCGGCCTACTCGCTCGAGGGTGCTGCCGAGGAGAACCTGGCGCAGGTACTCAGCAAGAAACTGGAACGCGAAGTAAAGGTCGAGACGCAGGTCGATGAGTCCCTGCTGGGCGGGGTTGTTATCCGTGCCGGCGACCTGGTGATCGACGGCTCCGTGCGCGGTCGGCTGAACAAGCTGTCCGAGGCAATGAATTCCTAAGCAGTTAGGACAGAGGATTAGAGAAATGAGCATGCAGCAACTGAATCCATCGGAGATCAGTGAAATTATCAAGCAGCGCATCGACCAGCTCGATGTCAGCTCAGAGGCCCGCAACGAGGGCACGGTAGTTTCAGTAAGCGACGGCATCATCCGTATTCACGGCCTGACGGACGTGATGTACGGGGAGATGATCGAATTTGACGGCGGCGTCTACGGTATGGCGCTGAACCTGGAGCGGGATTCTGTTGGCGCAGTAATCCTCGGTGAATACAAGGGCCTGGCGGAAGGCCAGACCTGTCGTTGCACCGGCCGCATCCTGGAAGTACCGGTCGGCCCGGAACTGCAGGGTCGCGTTGTCGACGCCCTGGGTACACCCATCGATGGCAAGGGACCAGTTAACACGGCCGCGACCGATGCCCTCGAAAAAGTCGCGCCGGGTGTTATCGCACGCCAGTCGGTAGACCAGCCGGTGCAGATCGGCCTCAAGGCCATCGACGCCATGGTACCGATCGGTCGCGGCCAGCGTGAGCTGATCATCGGCGACCGCCAGGTGGGCAAGACCGCCATCGCCATCGACGCCATCATCAACCAGAAGGGCACCGGCATTAAGTGTGTGTACGTTGCCGTCGGCCAGAAAGCGTCCTCGGTGGCAGCCGTGGTGCGCAAGCTGGAAGAGCACGGCGCCATGGACCACACCATTGTGGTGGCCGCCAATGCCTCCGACCCCGCTTCCATGCAGTACCTGGCACCGTTCGCAGGCTGCACCATGGGCGAGTACTACCGCGACCGCGGTGAAGACGCGCTGATTATTTACGATGACCTCAGTAAGCAGGCGGTGGCCTACCGCCAGATCTCCCTGCTGCTGCGTCGTCCGCCGGGCCGTGAAGCCTACCCGGGTGACGTTTTCTACCTGCACTCGCGCCTGCTTGAGCGCGCTGCACGCGTGAACGCCGACTACGTTGAGAAGTTCACCAACGGTGAAGTGAAGGGCCAGACCGGCTCTCTGACCGCGCTGCCGGTGATCGAGACCCAGGCCGGTGACGTGTCAGCTTTCGTACCGACCAACGTGATCTCCATTACCGATGGCCAGATCTTCCTCGAGACCGATATGTTCAACTCCGGCATCCGTCCGGCGATGAACGCTGGTATTTCCGTGTCTCGTGTTGGTGGTGCGGCCCAGACCAAGATCATGAAGAAGCTGTCCGGTGGTATTCGTACCGCGCTGGCGCAGTACCGCGAACTGGCGGCCTTCTCCCAGTTTGCCTCTGACCTCGACGACGCCACCAAGGCCCAGCTGGACCACGGTGAGCGCGTGACCGAGCTGATGAAGCAGAAGCAGTACGCCCCGCTCAGCATTGCCGAGATGGGCCTGCTGATTTACGCCGCGGACAACGAGTTCCTGCAGGACGTGGACGTAGAGAAAGTCGGTGACTTCGAAGCGGCGCTGCTGGCCTACATGAAGTCCGAGCACGCGGCGCTGATGGACGGCATCGTGGAGTCCGGCGACTGGAACGACGAGCTGGAAGGCCAGTTCAAGTCTGCCCTGGAAACCTTCAAGTCCACCCAGACCTGGTAATCCAGCCCGGAGCTACCTATGGCAGTTGGAAAAGAAATTCGCACCAAGATCTCGAGTATCCAGAGTACCCAGAAGATCACCAGTGCGATGGAAATGGTCGCGGCCAGCAAGATGCGCCGTGCCCAGGACCGCATGGAAGTCGGCAAGCCCTACGCCAACCGCATCCGCAGCGTGGTCGGCCACCTCGCCAATGCCCGCCCGGAGTACCAGCACCTGTACATGCAGGAGCGCGAGGTGAAGCGGGTCGGCTATGTGATCGTGTCTACCGACCGCGGTTTGTGCGGTGGCCTGAATATCAACCTGTTCAAGGCGGCGATCCGCTCGATGAAAGAGTGGGACGACCAGGGCATCCCGGTCGACCTGTGCCTGATCGGTGCCAAGGCGGCGGGCTTCTTCGGCAGCTTTGGCGGCAACATTGTCGCGGCCACCCGCGACCTCGGTGAAGAGCCTCTGCTGGCCGACCTGATCGGCTCGGTGAAGACCATGCTCGACGCCTTCGCCGACGGCAAGATCGACAAGCTCTACCTGGTGGGCAACGAGTTCGTGAACACCATGACCCAGGACCCCACCGTCGAGCAGATCCTGCCGCTGGTGGCGGCAGAGTCTGACGAGATGCGGCATCACTGGGACTACATCTACGAGCCGGAAGCCCGCGACCTGCTGGATGGCCTGCTGGCCCGCTACATCGAATCGCTGGTGTACCAGGCCGTGGTAGAGAACGGCGCCTGCGAACAGGCGGCCCGCATGTTGGCGATGAAGAACGCCACCGACAATGCCGGCGAGCTGATCGACGACTTGCAGCTGATCTACAACAAGGCGCGACAGGCAGCGATTACCCAGGAATTGTCAGAAATCGTGGGTGGTGCCGCGGCCATCAGCTAGGAGCTGACAGCGCCCGACATGACCCAGCAAGAATTAGCATTCAATACAGAGGATTCGAACATGAGCAGCGGACGAATCGTACAAATCATCGGCGCGGTCATCGACGTGGAATTCCCACGCGACGCCGTCCCGCAGGTTTACGACGCCCTCAAGGTCAGCGACAAAGGCCTGACCCTGGAAGTACAGCAGCAGCTGGGTGACGGCGTGGTACGCGCCATCGCCATGGGCTCTTCAGAGGGTATCTCGCGCGGCCTGGCCGTTGAAAACACCCAGGCCCCTATTCAGGTGCCGGTGGGCGTCGAGACCCTGGGCCGCATCATGGACGTGCTGGGTAATCCTATCGACGAGCGTGGCCCGATCGGTGAGCAGGAGCGCTCCTCCATCCACCGCAAGGCTCCGACCTATGAAGAGCTGGCGGCTTCCGAAGAGCTGTTGGAAACCGGCATCAAGGTGATTGACCTGGTCTGCCCCTTCGCGAAAGGCGGTAAGGTCGGCCTGTTCGGCGGCGCCGGCGTCGGCAAGACCGTGAACATGATGGAGCTCATCAACAACATCGCCACCGAGCACTCCGGCCTGTCGGTATTCGCCGGTGTAGGTGAGCGTACTCGTGAAGGTAACGACTTCTACTACGAGATGCAGGAATCCGGCGTTGTTAACGTCGAGACCCTGACCGATTCCAAGGTTGCGATGGTCTACGGCCAGATGAACGAGCCGCCGGGCAACCGCCTGCGCGTTGCCCTGACCGGCCTGACCATGGCCGAGAAGTTTCGCGACGAAGGCCGTGACGTGCTGCTGTTCGTCGACAACATCTACCGTTACACGCTGGCCGGTACCGAGGTATCTGCACTGCTGGGCCGTATGCCCTCCGCGGTAGGTTACCAGCCCACCCTGGCCCTGGAGATGGGCGAGCTGCAGGAGCGTATTACCTCCACCAAGACCGGCTCCATTACCTCCATCCAGGCGGTATACGTACCGGCGGATGACCTGACTGACCCGTCACCGGCAACCACCTTTGCGCACCTCGACTCCACCGTGGTACTGAGCCGTGACATCGCCGCCAAGGGTATTTACCCGGCAGTAGACCCGCTCGACTCCACCTCGCGCCAGCTCGACCCGCTCATCATCGGCGCCGAGCACTACGAAGTGGCCCGCGGCGTGCAGTCCGTACTGCAGCGCTATAAGGAGCTGAAGGACATCATCGCGATCCTGGGTATGGACGAACTGTCCGAGGAAGACAAGCTGACGGTAGCGCGTGCTCGTAAGATCGAGCGCTTCCTGTCCCAGCCCTTCCACGTGGCGGAAGTATTCACCGGCTCTCCCGGCAAGTACGTGTCACTGAAAGACACCATTGCCAGCTTCAAGGGCCTGCTGGCCGGCGAATACGACCACCTGCCCGAACAGGCGTTCTACATGGTGGGTAACATCGACGAAGCCATCGAGAAAGCGAAGAACCTGTAAGGTTTCGCTGCGAGGTCAAACGCTATGTCCATGACAATCCACTGCGATATCGTTTCCGCCGAACAGGAGATCTTCTCCGGTTTGGTGGAAAGCCTGGTCGCAACGGGCTCGCAGGGCGAGCTGGGCGTCAACTACGGTCACGCCCCGCTGCTGACCGACCTGGTGCCCGGACCGATCCGCATCGTCAAGCAAAATGGCGAGGAAGAGGTGTACTACGTCTCCGGCGGCTTCCTGGAAGTACAGCCCGGCGTGGTCTCCATCCTGGCTGACACCGCGATCCGCGCCGACGACGTCGACGAGGCCGCGGCAGAAGAAGCCCGCCAGGCTGCGGAAAAAGCCCTGGCGGAGCAGACTGGCGAATTCGACTACGGTCGCGCCGCTGCCCAGCTTGCCGAAGCCGCCGCCCAGCTGCGTACACTCCAGAAGATGCGCAACCGCGCCGGTCGCGGCTAAGACTCTACTAGCCCTCATCGAAACCCCGGCACTGCCGGGGTTTTTTTTGCCTGTCCATAGCGGGGCAAATAGTAGCTTGGCCGTTGTTGCCACGAAGCCGCGTGCGCGATACCCGGGGCGTTGGCGGGACGCGCTAAAAGCATGCCGTCCATGGCTCGCTCGACTGCGGCCGTCCTGGCCGCAGACGGTCCCGCCAACGCCCCGGGCACCGCCCACGCTCCGCGCGTAGAACCCCCGATATCGAGCTTAGAATCTGATCTGCTGGAATCTCACTCAGTAAGAGGGCGTGAGCTGGGTCTGCCCCCTCCACGGACCGTCGCCGGCCAGGGACGGCCGGCGCCGAGCGAGCCATGGACGGCATGCTTTTAGCGTGTCTGGGGAGGGGGCAGACCCAGTTTGCGCCCGCCCTACGGAGCATTTATCCAAGCGTAGTCGTTCAAGCGGACTTGTAAGGCATGCTTCTAGCGTGTCCTGGGAGGGGGTAAGCCCAGTTCGTGCCCGCGCTACGGAGCATTTCTCTGAAACTGTCGACACAGCCTACACACCGTCGCTAGCACATGAAGGTACTAGCCGATATGCTGCGGGAAAAAACGAGGATCGCTGATGTCGCCCGACCAGGTCGCCGACTGGACATCCATACTTCCGCCGATATTGGCAATAGGCCTGGCGCTCTGGCTGCGCGCGGTTATCCCCTCGATCTTCCTCGGCATCTGGGTGGGCATGGTGCTGGAGAGTGGCGAGGGCCCGACCGCTGTGTTCACCGCGCTGCTGGAAACCTTCCAGGTGCGCATCTTCCAGGTGATGCTGGACGCCGATAACGTCTCGGTGCTGCTGTTTACCGGCATGATCGGCGGCATGGTCGGCATTATCTCCCGCAACGGCGGTATGCACGGCATCGTCAACCTGGTGATGGCCTGGGCACATAGTGTGCGCCGCGGCCAGCTCTCGGTGTGGTTCCTGGGCCTGTGCATTTTCTTCGATGACTACACCAACACCCTGGTAGTGGGTAACACGGTGCGTCCGGTCACCGACCGCCTGAAGATCTCCCGGGAAAAGCTCGCCTACCTGGTGGACTCCACCGCCGCCCCCGTGGCCTGTATCGCCGTGCTCACCACCTGGATCGGCTATGAATTGGGGCTTATCAACAAGGCTATTGCCGGGCTGGAAGGTTTCGAGTTGAACGCCACCGGCGTATTCCTCAACTCCATTCCCTATAGCTTCTACCCGATCCTGGCGATCTTCTTTGTGTTCCTGGTGAGCTGGACCTGTCGCGATTTCGGGCCCATGCGTAAGGCCGAGCTGCGCAGCCGGGTCACCGGCCAGGTGGCGCCGGTGTCAAGCGGCGAGGGCCTGGTGGGGCCGCTGGATACCGAGCTGGATGAAGCCATACCGCGGCGCGCGCTCAACGCCCTGCTGCCGATCGTGACGTTGATCGGTAGCTGCTTTGCCAGCCTTTATATCACCGGCGAAGGTGACACCCTGCGAGCCCGGTTGGGCTCAGCCGACGTTTACCGGGCACTGCTGTGGGGCTCCTTCCTGGGCGCCTCGGTGGCGGGCGCCCTGACCCTGGGCCAGCGCATCATGTCGCTGGAGTCACTGATCAAGTCCTGGGTGAAGGGTGTCAGCGTAATGGTCGAACCACTGATTATCCTGGTGCTGGCCTGGGCATTGTCGGATACCACCTCGGCCCTGGGAACCGCTGACTTCCTGGTGGCCGTCACCGGCGACAAGCTGGTCCTGCCGCTGGTGCCGGCGGGTACCTTCCTGCTGGCCGCGGTAACCGCCTTCGCGACCGGATCGAGCTGGGGCGTGATGGCGATATTGCTGCCGCTGGTGATCCCCGTCACCTGGTCGGCTATCCTGGCCGCCGGTGGCCCGCCCGCGGAATCGATGCCACTGGTTTTCTCTACCGTGGCCAGTGTGCTGTGCGGCGCGGTTTGGGGCGATCACTGCTCGCCAATTTCCGATACCACGGTGCTGTCATCGCTGGCGTCGGGTTGTGATCACGTCGAGCACGTTCGCACCCAGATGCCCTATGCCCTGCTGGTGGGAGCGGTAGCGATACTGGTCTGCCTGGTACCGGTGGGTTACGGAGCGCCCTGGTGGCTGGTGCTGTTGCTGGCGGTGGGTGCGCTGATCGGCAGCCACCGGCTGCTGGGACGGGCTGTAGAACCGCCGGCCACCATGTCATCATAATCCCCTACGTTATGATGGGGTCCGCGCACTTGGGGGAACCAGCAGCCACATGAAACTCGATATCGTCATTCTCGCCGCCGGTGAAGGCAAACGCATGCATTCCGCCCTGCCCAAGGTATTGCACCGGGTAGGCGGTGTGCCCCTGCTGCAGCATGTACTCGATAGCGCCAATGCGCTGGCACCGGTGGCCTGCCACGTCGTGGTGGGCCACGGTTCCGAGCAGGTGCGGGAGAGCTTCGCCCAGCGCCAGCTCAACTGGGTGCTACAGGACCAGCAGCTTGGCACCGGTCACGCGGTCATGCAGGCGCTGCCGGCCATTGATGATGATGCCGCGGTACTGGTGCTTTATGGCGATGTTCCGCTGATCCGCCCGGATACCCTCAAGGACCTGCTGGCGCAGGCCATGTCCGGCCCGGCCTTGCTGACCGCCCGGGTCAACGACCCCCACGGTTATGGCCGCATTCTGCGCACCAAGAAAGGCAAGCTGCTGGGAGTTGTCGAAGAGCGCGACGCCGCCCCCAAGGAGCGGCTGATCAATGAGATCAATACCGGCATACTCGCCGCCCCTGCCTACCATCTCAAGCAGCTGTTGCCCCAGGTGGGCAACAACAATACCCAGGGTGAATACTACCTGCCGGACATCGTCGGCCTCGCCCTGCGCGAAGGTATCCCGGTCGCCACAGCCACCGCGCCGTCGGAAATCGAAGTGCTGGGCGTCAACGATCGGGTCCAGCTCAACCGGGTGGAGCGCGAATACCAGCGTCGCCTGGCGGCCCGACTGCTGCAGGCCGGCGTCGGTGTGGCCGACGACAGCCGGCTGGATATCCGCGGCAGCCTGGAGTGTGGCCGTGATGTGTCAATCGATGTGAACTGCGTATTTGAGGGTGAAAACACCCTCGCTGACGGCGTCAAGGTAGGCGCCAACTGTGTCTTGATCGATTGCAGCATCGGCGCGGGAACTGAGATCAAGCCCTTCACCCATATGGAGGGGGTAGCTACCGCAGCTAACTGCGTGATCGGCCCCTTCGCCAGACTGCGCCCGGAAACCCACCTCGCCGAGGCGGTGCGCATCGGCAACTTCGTGGAAACCAAGAAATCCGAGATCGGCGCCGGCAGCAAGGTCAATCATCTCAGTTATATCGGTGACACGGATATGGGTGAACGGGTCAATATCGGCGCCGGTACCATCACCTGCAATTACGACGGCGCCAATAAGCACCGCACCCAGATCGGCAATGGTGTATTTGTGGGTTCAAATTCGACCCTGGTGGCCCCGGTGGAAATCGAGGAACGCGGCTTTGTTGGTGCCGGCTCCACCATCACCAAGACAGTCCCCGGCAATCAGCTCGCCATTTCGCGAGCCCGCCAGCGCAATCTCGACGGCTGGAAGCGGCCGGAAAAGACATCCGTTGACCAGGCCGAGGGTTCTCCCGTCGGAGATCCCTCAGAGAGCGACGCTTGATGCTTGGCAGCTCGAGGTAGCACGTGATGCGGTGGTTGCTGCTTTTGCTGATGGGCCTGGGGTCCTTCCCATCGTTCGCCGAGTGCATGCGAGACACCGGGCGCATAGAAACCATTTGTGGGGCGGGGCCCTGCCTCAGGGATCGCTATGGCGAAGTCTATTGCGCCCCACATATCGACGGCAGTGCCCTGCTGGACCGCTACCAGCAAGTCGTGTGCTCGGTGGGAGAGTGCCGGCGCAGTATTGACGACGAGATTCTCTGTTCGAGTCAGCCCGGTGGTGCGGTACTCACCAACATCCACGGAGAGATCGATTGCTACGGTGGATGCCGACCTGCCAGCGCTGACGCCTGCGAACGTAACTTTGCCGGCCCGCTGGATGAGGACGGCAATTTGGTTACCCCGCCAGGGCAGCCGCCCACCGGTCTCAACGGTTACCGCCCTCCAGGCCGCCCATCCAGATAGGTGATGACCAGGCCCTTTCCTGGATAGTCTCCGGCAGGTCCGGGCGTGGCTCCACGCCGGCGCGAATAGCATCCCAGGTTGACCAGCGACAGGTGGGGTTTTCCAGCGCCCGCAGGTAGTAGAAGGCGGCCTGTCCGGGCTGATAGTCGGGGTCGCGCCAGCCGGTTTTTAGTTCACTGGCGCCCACCCCGGTGCTGGTCGAGCAATCCGCCAGGTTCACCGAGGCGCCGTTGTCCGGGCAGCGGTGGGTTTGCGGATCCACTGCATTGCCGTCCGAGCAGGCGATGTCGTAAATGGCTTCGCGGTGCTCGCCGTTGTCTATCCAGCCCTTGATGACCTGCAGGCGCTGCAGCGGCGTGCCGTTGGCGTCGGCGACCGCCCAGCCGATAAACAGGGGCGCGCTCTCGGTGGCCGGCAGCTCACCACCCATGGTCACGCCCTCGCGGTAGGCGGTGCTGACCAGGTCAGCGCTGTCCACCATGCCAGGGTCGAAGTCACCGGCAAAGAAACGCAGGCGGATACGCGGCCCGCTGGTGGCAAAGGTCTCCTTGCGCCGGAAGGCGTCGTAGATGGATTCACGGGTGTTTTCCTCGGCCCACACTGCGGCGGTGCCGGAAGCCGACCAGTACTCGAAAGAAGAGATGGCCAGGTAGTCTCGGCCCTCAACGGTGGTGATCAGCCCGGGGTCGTACCAGCTCGCCAGCGTGCCGTGCAGGAAGCGCGCGGGTACGCTGCCGCGGCGCTCCGGCGTACCGTCCAGCATGCCGGTCTTGGAGTGGTAGCTGTCTTCCTCCAGGTAGGCAGCACCCGTGTGGGTGTCACTCGCGGCGACCAGCCCGAACTGGTAGGGGTTTTTCATGCCGGTCTCCGCCATCGCCAGCCCGCGCAGGTAGGCATCGCGGACGTAGCTGCCTTCGGGCTGGCTGTCGAGCTTGGTGGCCACCCGGTAGGGGGCGATCTCGAAATAGGCCCACTCGTCATTCCTGGACAACAGGGGGTGAGTCTCCGAAGTGCCCTTGACCTGTGAAACCTCCACCAGCGGCTCATTGCGCATACGCTGCCGGGCATAGTCGTCGTCCATCGGGTCGCCGGCCCAGTCCACCAGCTTGAACATCTGCCCGTTGGAGCCGTTGGAATTGTGTGGGATGGCCAGGCTCTCGATGCCCTGCACCCGCAGCTCGTCCATCCAGTCCCACAGGCCCTCCGGATTCTGGGAATTGAGCCTGGAGAACGGCATGGCCGGTAGCTTGTCGGTGGAGCGGAAGATTACGTTGCGGTGCAGGTTGCCGCGGTCGTCGCTGGAGGTGGTGTACTCGTAGGCGGCGAAAGTGGTGAAGCGCCCCGGCTGGTAGGCGGCGTCGGCCGCTGTCACCGCCTCGGCCCAGGTGGCGCGGGTGATGGAGTGCACCAGCTCCTCGTCGATGCTGCCATCCAGCACGCCCGCGACCAGGGCGGGCACAAAATCGCTGAATGCCCGGCCGCGGCTGATCAGGCTCAGCTCATTCATGTTGTCCGGGTCGTTGATGCCGTGCAGGGGCTTGGCAATTTCATACCGGGAAAAGCGCGGATCCTTGTCGGCAGCCTTGACCAGGCCCATGAACATGGCGTGATCGGTGACGGCGTAGAAGTCCAGCGGCTGCTGCAGTCGCACCTCGAAGCCCACCGGGTGTTTCAGGGCGGCGCCCTGGGCGTAGCGATAGGCGTCCGCCGGCGTTGCCGTGGTGCCGAACGAGTAGGCGTCGAAGGAGTTGCCGGTATGTACGTGCAGGTCGCCGAAGTAGGCGTTGCGCTCCGGGTTCGGCGGCGCCGGTCTGCGGTCGAGGATACCCATGTCCGGAACCAGTACGCTATTCCCCCGCGCCTCGCCCGCGAGGCCCCGGGAGGTATCGGATTGCCGGTCTTCCAGTGATTCGCCGCAGCCTGCCAATATCGCCAGGCAGGCACACACCAGGGATCGCTTTATCATTATCGTCATCTTCACTGCGGGTGATGGGCGTCATGGTACCCCAGGCGGCGCTTGTCACGGAATTGACGGCGTGTGCCGCGGAAAAGCGGGGCAGCGCCGGGGCGATTTCGCTAGAATGCTCGGCATGGACGTCACCCGAATTCTCGAACCGCTCAATGACGCCCAGCGCGATGCGGTAGCCTCTGAAAGTCAGAATATGCTGGTCCTCGCCGGCGCCGGCAGCGGCAAGACCCGGGTGCTGGTGCACCGGATCGCCTGGCTGATCCAGGCCGAGGGCCTGTCGCCCTGGTCCATTCTTGCCGTGACCTTCACTAACAAGGCCGCGCGGGAGATGCGCTCACGCATCGAGGACATGCTGGCGATCGGCACCCACGGCATGTGGGTGGGCACCTTTCACGGCCTCGCCCACCGCCTGCTCAAGGCCCACTGGCAGGAAGCCGGGTTGCCGCAGAATTTCCAGATCCTCGACTCCGATGACCAGCTGCGGCTGGTAAAGCGCATCTGCCGGGAGCTGGACCTGGACGAGGGGCGCTGGCCGCCACGCCAGGCCCAGTGGTACATCAACGGTCAGAAGGACGAGGGCCTGCGCTCTGCCCACATCGAGGCGCCGGAGAGCGATCCCTTCGCCTACACGATGCTGCGTGTTTACACGGCTTACGAAGAGGCCTGCGAGCGCGGCGGGCTGGTGGATTTCGCCGAACTGCTGCTGCGCGCCCACGAATTGTGGTTGAAACAACCTGAGCTGCTGGCCCACTACCAGGGTCGCTTCCGCCACGTGCTGGTGGACGAGTTCCAGGACACCAACACCATCCAGTACGCCTGGCTGCGGGTGCTGGTCGGCGATGCCATCCCCATTGTCGCGGTAGGCGATGACGACCAGTCCATCTACGGCTGGCGCGGTGCAAAAATCGAAAACATCCAGCGCTTCTCACGGGATTTCGATCCGGTGCGCACCGTGCGACTGGAACAGAATTACCGCTCCACCTCTACCATCCTTAAGGCCGCCAACGCGGTGATCTCACACAACATGAACCGGCTCGGCAAGGAGCTGTGGACTGCGGGTGAGGAAGGCGAGGCCATCACCCTGTACGCCGGTTTCAACGAGCAGGACGAGGCGCGCTTCATTGTCGAGCGACTGGAGGACTGGATCGGCGAGGGCAACGCTCGCACGGACTCGGCCATTCTTTACCGCTCCAATGCCCAGTCGCGGGTACTGGAAGAAGCACTGATTCGCGCGGCGGTGCCCTACCGCATCTACGGTGGCCAGCGCTTCTACGAACGCCTGGAGATCAAGAACGCGCTGGCCTATATGCGCTTGATTGTCAGTCGCGCCGATGACGCCGCGCTGGAGCGGGTCATCAATACGCCACCGCGGGGCATTGGCGGCAAGACGGTCGACGCGGTGCGTGAGCTCGCCCGCGAACGCCAGTTTTCCCTGTGGCAGGCAATTGCCACCATGGTTGACGAAAAGCTGCTACCAGGCCGGGCATTGAATGCGCTTGAGGCCTTCTGCGTGCTGGTCAATGAAATGGATTCGGATACCTCCGAGCTGGGCCTGGCGGAGCTGACCCAGCATGTCATCGAGGCCAGCGAGCTGGTGGAGTATCACGGCAAGGAGAAAGGTGAGCGCGGCCAGGCGCGGGTCGAAAACCTGCAGGAACTGGTCACCGCCGCGCGCCAGTTCGAGCCTGAGAACGATGAGCTCTCGCCACTACAGGAGTTCCTGGACAATGCTGCACTTGATGCCGGTGAGGCCCAGGCCGAGGAACACGAGGACAGCGTGCAGCTGATGACGCTGCACTCCGCCAAGGGCCTGGAGTTTCCGCTGGTGTTCCTGGCGGGCATGGAAGAAAACCTGTTCCCCCATCGCATGTCGCTGGAAGAGCCCGGCCGCCTCGAGGAAGAGCGGCGGCTCTGCTATGTGGGTATCACCCGCGCCATGCAGCGGCTGGTGGTGACTTACGCGGAGACTCGCCGCATGTACGGCAACGAGAACTTCAATGCGCCCTCGCGCTTCATTCGTGAAATTCCCACCGAGCTGCTGGAAGAGGTGCGCCTGCACACTACCATCACCCGCCCGGCCAGCATCGGCTTTACGGCCGAGGTGGAAGATACCGGCCTCAACCTCGGCCAGCGCGTTTACCACCAGGTGTTCGGGGAAGGTGTGGTGCTGAACTTCGAGGGCCGCGGCAGCAACGCTCGGGTGGAGGTCAACTTCGACGCCGAGGGCAGTAAATGGCTGGTGGTGCAGTACGCCAACCTGCAGTCGATGTGACCCGTTTCGACAGGCTCAACAATAAGGACTAGCGCCATGGCACTCAATGAACAACGCCTTACACCCCTGGTCATCCTGTTGTTGCTCGCACTGCTGGTACTGACCCTGGCCGGCTGGGTGCTGGACCGGGCGAGTCGCGATGCGAGTGTCTCTGAAGGGCGCCAGCAGGCGGAGGATGTCATCGAGTGGAAGCTGGTAACCACCTGGCCCAAGAACTTTCCCGGCCTGGGGCGCGGCCCGGAGAATTTCGCCCGCCGGGTCGATGAGATGAGCGGCGGCCGCCTGCGGGTGCAGGTATACGGCGGCGGCGAGATCGTGCCGCCCTTCGGGGTGTTCGATGCGGTGTCCCAGGGGGTCGCAGAGATCGGCCACGGGGCCGGCTACTACTGGACCGGCAAGGTTCCGTCGGCGGTGTTCTTCACCGCCGTGCCCTTCGGGTTCACCGCCGACGAGGCCAGCGCCTGGATGCACTACGGGGGCGGCCTGGAACTGTGGCGCAAGGCCTATGCGCCTTTTAACCTGATCCCCATGGCGGGCGGCAACTCAGGCGTGCAGATGGCCGGCTGGTTCAACAAGGAGATCAATTCCATTGAGGACCTGCAGGGCCTGAAGATGCGCATTCCCGGGCTTGGCGGCGAAGTATTTTCCCGCGCCGGTGGGGTGGCAGTGACCATGCCTGGCGGTGAACTCTATACCTCGTTGCAGACCGGGGTCATCGATGCCACCGAGTGGGTGGGGCCCTACAACGACCTGGCGATGGGCCTGCACGAGGTGGCCGAGTATTACTACTATCCGGGCTGGCAGGAGCCCGGGCCCGTGCTGGAATTCATCGTCAACAAGGACGCCTTCAATGCCCTGCCGGCTGACCTGCAGGCGATTGTCGAGGGCGCCGCCCGGGCCATCAACCAGGATATGCTGGACGAGTACACCGCTCGCAACAACCGCGCCCTCACTGAGCTAGTGGAGGTACATGGGGTGAAACTGCGGCGCCTGCCGGACGACGTGATCATCGCCCTGAAGCAGGCGGCGCGGGAAGCGGTGGAGGAGCTGGCGGCCAGCGACCCGATGGCCGCCGAGGCCTATGCCTCATTCAGCGAGTTCTATGAGGGGGTGAAGAACTACCACCGCATTTCGGAACAGGCCTATATCAATGCCCGGGACCTGGAGCCAGCTCCCGGGCAATAGCCCTTAAGAGCTTACGGTTTGACGAACACCAGGGTCATGCGCTCGGATTCACCGATGGCGCGCGACGCGGCCTTCTCTTCTTCGGTCTCGAGGCCGCGCAGGTTGGGCGGCAGCTGCCAGACACCGCCTTCATGGCGCTTGGTATCCAGCGGGTTGCGGTTAAAGAAGCCCTCGGCTTCCAGCATAAAGCCGGCCTGGGTGGCCTTGGCGATCACGTAGTCGCGACCCACGTAGCCGATATTTTTCGACAGCCAGTCCTGCTCGGGGTCGGCCATGTGCTGGACGATACCCAGCTTGCCGCCCGACTTGAGTATCTCGAAAAAGTGCTCAAACACGGCGTCGTCGATACCGCGGCTGCGCCAGCCGTGGGCATTGCGGAAGGTCACCACGCGATCGACGCTGTTGGCCTCGGCGGCGCCAATCACCACCTCCCTGGATTCTTCGTCGATCATCAGCGAACCGATTTCCACCTTGCCGTAGACCCGCTTGTTAGCCGCCAGCTTTTTCTCGAAGCCGGCCCGCGAGCGCGGACGGTAGCTGGCCTGCGTGTCGCTGCTGTCATAGTGGGCGGCAATCAGCTTGCCTTCCTTGCGCAGGTAGGGGGCGAGGATCTCGGTATACCAGCCGCCGCCAGGCCAGATTTCCACTACCGTGTGGTCGGGCTGCACGTCGAACAGGCTCAGCGTCTTCATGGGGTTGCGGTAGGGGTCGCGCTCCACGTAGGCGGCGGTACGGTGCTTGCCGGCGATCGCCTCGGCCAGCGCATCGCTGTCGGCCTGTGCCGGCAGCGCCAGCGAAACGGTTGCGGCCAGGGCGGCGAGCGCGCCCCTGCCAATCAGTGAGTGGGCAATGGTCATGGTATCTCCTGTGGTTTACTGAGCGGGTGGAGTATTAAGCGCGACGGTGAACACTACCGCCATAACATGAAGTTTGCTAGCTGCCGATCTCCGGCACTGCGCGGGTGCGGCCGTTTTCATCGATGGCGACAAACACGAACTCGCCCTCGGTCACCTTGATGGGATCGCCGTCGTGCTTCGAATCTATCCATACCTCCACCATGATGCGGATGGAGCTGCGACCGATTTCCAGCACGTCTGTATAGCAGCGCACCACGGCGCCGACGTGTACCGGTGTCAGGAAGGCCATGCCGTCGATGGCGACCGTGGCCACACGTCCCTGGGCCACGTCTCCGGCGGCTATGCCACCCGCCAGGTCCATCTGCGACAGCAGCCAGCCGCCAAAGATATCGCCATTGGCGTTAGTGTCGCGGGGCATGGCGACGGTCTGCAGGGCGAGGTCGCCCTGGGGGAGCGGCGTGCTGTCGATATCGTTCATGGTGGTCCCGATTGTGGATTCGATGCGCGTGTCATTGCTTGAGCAGCGCCGGCAACCAGGTGGCTAGTCCAGGCCAAAGCACCAGCAGGCCCAGCACTGCAAGCTGGATGATAATAAACGGAATCACCCCGCGGTAGATAGCGCCGGTAGGCACGCTGTCCGGGGCTACACCCCGCAGGTAGAACAGGGCAAAACCAAAGGGTGGTGTAAGGAAGGACGTCTGCAGGTTGATGGCGATCATGATCCCGAGCCAGATCGGGTCCAGCCCCATGGCCAAAAGCACCGGTCCGACCACGGGCACCACCACAAAGGTGATCTCGATAAAATCGAGTATGAAGCCCAGCAGGAAGATCACCAGCATCACTACCAGCGTGGCGCCCATGACGCCGCCCGGGATGGACTCGAAATAGTGATGAATCAGCTCCTCGCCGCCGAAGCCGCGGAATACCAGCGAGAACAGCGCTGCGCCGATCAGGATCATGAACACCATGCAGGTGACTTCCAGGGTATTGCGCGCCACCTCGTGCAGGCGCTCCCGGCTCATCTCGCGCTTGGCCAGGGCCAGGGCCAGCGCCCCGAGGGTGCCGACGCCGGCGGCCTCGGTAGGGGTGGCGACACCGCCGAGGATCGATCCCAGTACCGCCATGATCAGCAATAGCGGCGGCACCAGCCCCCTGAGCAGTGCCCGGGTGGAGATCGGCTCGATGTCCATCGCCGCTGGTGCGTGCTGGGGCCGCAGGGCGGTATATACCAGCAGGTAGAGGATATACAGCGCCACCAGCACCAGGCCAGGCAGCAACGCGCCGATAAACAGGTCGCCCACCGATACCGTTTTCGGGTTGAACACATTCATACGCAGCTGGGCCTGTTGATAGGCGCTGGAAAGAATGTCGCCCAGCAGCACCAGTGCGATCGACGGCGGTATGATCTGTCCCAGGGTGCCGGTGGCGCAGATGGTGCCGGTGGCCAGCGCCGGGTGGTAGCCGCGCTTGAGCATGCTCGGCAACGACAGCAGCCCCATGGTCACCACGGTGGCGCCGACAATGCCGGTGCTGGCCGCCAGCATGGCGCCTACCAGTACCACCGATATGCCAAGACCGCCTCGCAGGCGAGCGAACAGTCTGGCCATATTGTCCAGCAGTTCCTCGGCCACCCGGGATTTCTCCAGGATCACCCCCATCATGATGAACAGCGGCACCGCGATCAGGGTGATATTGCTGATGGTGCCAAACAGCCGGCCTGGCAGGGCCGTGAGAAAGCTGGGATCAAAATTGCCGATGAGAATGCCGCCGGCGGCAAACAACAGCGCGGTGCCTGCCAGGGTATAGGCCACCGGGTAGCCGAGCATCAACGCCAGGCAGACGCAGGCAAACATCCACAGGGAGGTGGTGTTGGCGGCCTCGCTCACTCCTCGCCCACCAGCACCAGGGCATTGCGGGCCAGCTCCGCCAGCCCCTGCAGCATGAGGCTGACGGCCATCAGCGGGATCAGCGATTTGAGAAGAAACACCCCGTGAATACCGCCGGGGTCCGGGGAGCCCTCGAGAATGCGCCATGCCTCGGCGACAAAAGGCCAACTCATGGCGAACACGAACACGCTGAAGGGCAGCAGGAACAGGATGCAGCCGACGCTGTTGACCCAGGCCTTGCCGCGTGTGCTGAAGCGCCGGTAAAAGATATCCACCCGCACATGGCCGTCATGTTTCAAGGTGTAGGCGGCCCCGAGCATGAACACCAGGGCATGCAGGTAGGTGCTGGACTCCTGCAGCGCGATGGACCCTGTGCCCAGTCCGTAGCGCAGCAGCACCACCAGGCACACCGACAGGGCCAGTGCCAGGCACAGCCAGGCAAGCCAGCGGCCGGACTGCTCGGTAAAATGATCCACGGTGCGTATAAAGTGTCGCAGTGCTTGCATCAAACGGTATGTCCCGGCTGGTTTTTATAGCTGTCCGGCGTATGATTCGGCGCAGTATAGCCGCGCGGAAGATGCGCAGGCTAGGCTGCAGCGCCGTCCGCGAGATGCAAATGCGCACTGCCAGCTACAGGACACGCTACAGGAATGGAAAGCATGTTAATCGTATTGTCACCGGCAAAAACGCTGGACTATGAAACTCCGCCGCAGACCCGCAAGGCCACCCAGCCTGCCCTGCTGGAACGTTCTTCGCAGCTGGTAAAGGATGCCCGCCAGCTCTCGCCCGAGGCGATCGGCTCGCTGATGGGCATCAGCGACAAGCTGGCCGAGCTCAACCACGAGCGCTTCATGAACTGGGGAGAGCCGTTTACGCTGGAGAATGCCAAGCAGTCGGTGCTGGCTTTCAAGGGTGACGTCTATACGGGTCTCGACGCCGACACCATGAAAACGGCCGATCTCGACTACGCCCAGAAGCACCTGCGCATCCTCTCGGGCCTGTACGGGGTGCTGCGGCCGCTGGACCTGATGCAGCCCTACCGGCTGGAGATGGGCCTCAAGTTTGAGAACAGCGGCGGCCGCAACCTTTACGAATTCTGGGGTGACGACATCACCGGCGCACTCAACAAGCAGCTCAAGTCGCTGAAGAGCGATGTGCTGGTAAACCTCGCGTCCAACGAGTACTTCAAGTCAGTGCGCGGCGGTGAACTCAATGCCGACATCATCACCCCGGTGTTCAAGGACAAGAAAAACGGCAAGTACAAGGTCATCAGTTTCTTCGCCAAGAAGGCCCGGGGGCAGATGGCCCGCTACGCGATCGACAAGCGGCTCGAAAAAGTCACTGACCTCAAGAAATTCAAGGTCGACGGCTACCGCTATAATGCAGGTGAATCCACCGCACGCGAATGGGTGTTCACTCGCGAAGAGGCCTGATGGAGCATTACTCGGTCATAATTCTCGGTGCCGGCATGTCCGGCATCTGCATGGGCATCAAACTGCGTGACGCGGGGATCAGCGATTTTCTGATCCTCGAGAAGACCGAGGCCTCCGGGGGTACCTGGCACGACAACACTTATCCCGGCGCCTGCTGCGACGTCGCTTCCCACCTGTATAGCTTCTCCTTCGAGCCGAAACCGGACTGGTCGCGGGCCTATGCGCCGCAGCGTGAAATCCAGGCCTACTTCGAGCACTGCATAGACAAGTACCAGCTGCGCGATTCGATCCGCTACAACACCGCGGTGGAGGCGGCCGAGCTCGACGAGGCCGCGGGCGTTTGGCAGCTGCGCCTTGCCAGCGGTGAGCGCCTTGCCTGCCGTTTCCTGGTGAGCGGACTGGGCCAGCTCAACCGACCCAACACCCCGGAATTCCCCGGTCGCGACAGCTTCAGCGGCGCCAGCTTTCACTCCGCCCGCTGGGACCACAGCGTGAGCCTCACCGGGAAACGTGTGGCCGTGATTGGCAATGCCGCCAGTGCCATCCAGTTCATTCCACCGGTAGCCCGCGAAGCGGCGCATGTCACTGTCTACCAACGCAGCGCCAACTATCTCGTGCCGCGCAACGATCGCGCCTACAGTACAGAGCAAATCGATCGCTATCGACGCTATCCCTGGCTGCAGAAGCTTTCGCGCCTGCGCTGGTACCTGCGACAGGAGCTGTTTTTCTTTGGCGCGATGCTGCCGGGCTCCCTGCGTCACCGGCTGGTGAAGTGGATTTCGCATGGCTACCTGGAAAAGGAAATCAGCGACCCGGCACTGCGCAAGGTGCTGACCCCGGACTACCCGCTGGGCTGTAAGCGCATCCTGGTGTCGGACGACTACTACCAGGCGCTGGCCGCGGGCGGCATCGATATTGTCACCTCGCCGATCCGGGGCATCGGTCCTGAGGGGGTGATCACCGAGGACGGGGTCGAGCGCCCGGTGGACGTGATCATCTACGGCACCGGCTTCAAGGCCACCGAGTTCCTCGCGCCGCTGGAGATCCGCGGCCGCGGTGGTGAGCGGCTTACAGACTGTTGGCGGGATGGGGCGTGGGCGCATAGAGGCGTTGCCGTACCGGGATTCCCCAACCTGTTCATGCTGTATGGGCCCAACACCAACCTCGGCCACAACTCCATCATCTACATGGTCGAGGCGCAGGTGCAGTATGTGCTGCGCTGCATCGACAAGATGCTGGCGCACGACATCCGCCTGCTGGATGCCAACCGCGAGGTGGCCGCTCGCTTCAATGAGAAGCTGCAGGCCGACCTGGCGGACACGGTATGGGGCGGCGAGTGCGGCAGCTGGTACAAGAACGAAAGCGGCAAGATCACCAACAACTGGCCGCACAGTTCGCTGCGCTTTCACTTCAGCATGCAGCACCCCGATTTCTCCGAATACGATATGAGCGCCTAGGCGCGGAGCCACGCGTGCGCCCTTTTTCCCAGGCTTGTGAAAACAACAAGCAGCCGATCCTGGTGGAGCTGCGGCGGCTGCTCGACGGCGTCGATGTGCTGCTGGAGCTGGGCAGCGGGACAGGCCAGCACGCGCGCTTCTTTGCCGAGCAGCTGCCGGCCCTGCGCTGGCAGCCCAGTGACCTGCCCGACAACCTGCCCGCTATCGAGGCCTGGCGCGAGGACTACCCGGGCGACAACTTGCCAGCCCCGCATCAGCTGGATGTGACCTGGGCGGACTGGGGTATCGAGATACCTGCAGCGATCTTTACTGCCAACAGCCTGCATATCATGCCCTGGTCGTCGGTGGAGGCGCTGTTTTTGTATCTGGGCGGTCATGCCCCGGCCGGCAATCGCCTGCTGGTGTACGGCCCCTTCAACTACGGCGGGCGCTACACCAGCGAGAGCAATGCGCAGTTTGACGAGTGGCTGGCGGTGCAGCACCCGGGCGGTGGTATTCGCGATTTCGAAGCGGTGGACGGCCTGGCCGAGGCTGCGGGCTACCGCCTGCTGGATGATGTCGCCATGCCCGCCAACAATCGGCTGCTGGCGTGGCACAAATCAGCCCCCTGACTCTTCCTGCTGCTGGGCTTCCTGCTTGAAAGGCAGGTAGTTGGAGGCTTCGCGGATGTAGGCGTCGATATGGTCTTCTTCCCGGCGCGTGAAATCATCAATGGCTTGGGCAAAGGCGGGGTCGGCCATCCAGTGCGCTGATACCGTGGCAATCGGCGTGAATCCGCGCTGGATCTTGTGCTCACCCTGGGCGCCGGGGTCGAAGCGCGCGAGTCCCTCACGAATGCAGTACTCGATGCCCTGGTAGTAGCAGGCCTCGAAATGCAGGCAGTCGAGTTCGCGCACACAACCCCAGTAGCGGCCGTAGAGGGTATCGTTGGAGCGCAGGCACAGGGAGCCGGCGACTGCCTCGCCGTCGAGGCTGGCGCGCACCATCACACAGTGCTCGGGCAATTTTGAGCCCAGCTGTTCAAAGAACGCCCGGTTGAGATAACCCCCGTGACCGCTGCGCTTGGCGTAGGTCATCTGGTAGAAGCGGTAGAAATCGTCCCAGTCGCGTGCGCTGATATCCCTGCCCTCGAGGATATCGAGCTCGATGCCCTGCTCCTCCACTCGCCGCCGCTCGCGCTTCAGGGACTTGCGCTTGCGGCTGTTGAAGGTGCCCAGGAAGTCGTCGAAGCTGCCGTAGCCCTGGTTGAACCAGTGGAACTGGCTGCCGCGGCGCAGGCTCATGCCCTGGCCCTCCAGCGTCGCCGCTTCCTCATCTTCCGGGAACAGCACATGCCAGGACGACAGGTCCTGTTGGTCGGCGAACTGCTGGGCGGCAGCCAGCAGGGCGGATCGGCACTGGGCAGGGTTTTCGCCGGCCGCCACGCACAGCCGCGGCCCGGTGGCGGGTGTGAAGGGTATGGCCGTCAGCAACTTGGGGTAGTACTGGCGCCCGTGGCGCCGGTAGGCGTCTGCCCAGCTCCAGTCGAAAACGTATTCGCCGTAGGAGTGGGACTTCAGGTACATCGGCATTAGCGCGATCAGCTTGTCGCCGCGGTATAGCACCACGTGGTAGGGCTGCCAGCCGCTGTCGGCGTCGGTGCAGCCACTGTTCTCAAGAGCCAGCAGGAATTCGTGACGCAGGAACGGGTAGTCAGTGCCGGTGACGCTGTTCCAGCTGTCCCGGTCAACCTGCGTCAGCGAGGGCAGGAAGTGCGCTTCTATTTCGACGCCGTTCACTGGGCCGTGCCGCGGCTCCAGGCGTCCAGCACGAGGCCGGCAAACACCGCGGCACCCACCCAGTTATTGTTCAGGAAGGCGCGGAAACAGTCCGCCGGTTGGCGCTCCCTGATCAGGCGCTGCTGGTGGACAAACAGCAGACTCGCCGCCAGCAGCGACAGGAAGTAGATCCAGCCCAGCTCGAAGCGCTGGCCCACCAGCAGCAGGGCAATGATGGTCAGCGCCTGCAGCGCGGCAATGATGTGACGGTCCTGTTCACCGAACAGTATTGCGGTCGACTTGATGCCCACCTTGAGATCGTCTTCGCGGTCCACCATGGCGTACTCCGTATCGTAGGCCACCGTCCAGAACAGGTTGGCCACAAACACCAGCCACAGGGCCGGCGGCAGTGTGTTTGATACGGCGGCGAAGGCCATCGGGATGCCCCAGGAAAATGCCGCCCCCAATACCAGCTGCGGCAGGTGCGTATGGCGCTTCATGAAAGGGTAGCAGGCGGCCAGCACGACACCGGCAAAGGACAGCAGGATAGTCAGGGTATTGGTAAACAGAACCAGGACGAAGGCGGCCAGGGACAGGCTGGCGGCCAGCGCCAGGGCCTCATTGGGCGCCACCGCACCGGTGACCAGGGGTCGCTCCCGGGTGCGCTCCACGGCGCCGTCCAGGTTGCGATCAGCCAGGTCGTTGACGGCACAGCCGGCGCTGCGCATCAGAAACGTGCCCAGGGAGAAGATCAGCAGCAGCTTCAGAGGCGGTATACCCTCGGCCGCCAGCCACAGGGCCCACAGGGTGGGCCACAGCAGCAGCAGGGTGCCGATGGGGCGGTCGAAGCGAACCAGCTGCAGGTAAGCCGAGAATCGGGAGGTGGCGGTGGACATGAAAAGACGCGGAATGACGAAAGGCGCCTATTATGACGGGTCTCCCTCAGGCTTGAAACCGTTCCAGGAACACCTCGCTGACCAGCACGCTGCGGCCATGCAATACAAAGCGGGAGCGCCGGGCCCAGGCCGGGCTGTCCTGCCGGAAATCGCGGTGTATATAGTGGCTGCCCGCCGGCAGCTGGGCGATTTCGAAGGCCTCCCGGCTCAGCTCCGGATGCCGGAACAGCAGGGCACCCAGCGAATCGTTCTGTAGCTGGCGCAGGCGCCTCAGTTCTCCACTGAGTGTGGCCGCCGGGATTACGCTGCGTGCATAGACCCAGGGCTGATCGAAGCAGCGCAACACCACCTCGCGCACCAGGGCCCACTGCCCTGCCGACAGCTCTAGCAGGCGCGATTCGGAAAGCTGCGGTCGGCACCAGCCCTGGCTCAGGCGCTGGACCCGAAAGTCCCCACCGGTCTTGCGCAGCAGTCGCTCGGTCAGGGAGGTATCGTCCAGCAGCCAGGGGCGCACGTTCCCGGGCAGCCCGCGCAGCTGCATCTGTTCGGGGCTGTACCAGGTGGGATTGGAAGTCACGGCAAGCGGGTTTGGCACGGCGGCAGTGTGCCACAGCCCGCGTGACTTGCACATTTTTCAGCCGCGATTATAGTGTCCCATCCCCGAAACACCGCACAAATCACGGAGACCCCAGCCTATGAGCAAATGGGAATGCATAGTTTGCGGCCTGGTCTATGACGAGGCCAAGGGCTGGCCGGACGATGGCATCGCACCTGGTACCAAGTGGGAAGATGTTCCCGAAGACTGGCTGTGTCCGGATTGTGGTGTCGGCAAGGAAGATTTCGAGCTGATCGAGGAATCCCCGGTGGAACAGGTGCCCCACCACCAGGAGGCGGAAGCGGATACCGAGCACGCCCCGGTGGTGATTATCGGCACAGGCCTCTCCGGCTATGGGCTGGCCAAGGAGTTCCGCAAACACGACGACTCGACACCGCTGATCCTGATTACCGCGGACGACGGTCGCGCCTACTCCAAGCCCATGCTGTCCACCGGCTACACCAAGGACACCAGTGCTGACGACCTCGCCACCGCCGATGCCGGCAGCATGGGCCAGACCCTGAATGCCTCAGTCTGGACCCGTACCAGGGTGTCCAGCATTGATACCGACAAGCAGCTGGTACACGTGGCCGACTCGGAAACCGCCCTGCACTACTCGAAACTGGTACTGGCGGTAGGTGCCGAGGTCATCAAGCCGCCGCTGGCCGGCGACGCACTGGAGTACGTTTACTCTGTGAATGACCTGCTGGACTACGACGATTTCCGCCAGGCCATTGCCAAGAACGACGTCGAAAAGGTGTGCATTATCGGAGGCGGGCTGATCGGCTGTGAGTTCACCAACGACCTGATCAACGGCGGTTTCGAAGTTGAGACCGTCGATCCGCTGGGTTACTGCCTGCCCACGCTGCTGCCCGAACCCGCCGGCAAGGCGGTGCAGCGCGGCCTCGAGGAAAAGGGCGCCCGCTTCCACTTCGGGCCGCTGGCCACGGAAGTGAACAAGTCTGGCGACGGCGTTGCCGTTTCACTCAATAACGGTGAAACCATCGAGGCGGATATCGTGCTGTGCGCGGTGGGTGTGCGTCCCAGCACCGGGCTGGCCGAGTCGGCGGGCCTCGCCGTCGGGCGCGGTATCAAGGCCAACCGGCTGCTGGAAACCAGTGCCCCTAATGTCTACGCCTTTGGCGACTGCGCCGAGGTGGAAGGGCATGTACTGGTCTACGTGGCGCCGCTGATGGCTGCCGCTCGCGCCCTGGGCAAGACCCTGGCGGGAGACACTACCGAGGTGGCCTATCCGGCCATGCCGGTGACCATCAAGACCCCGGCCTGCCCGGTGGTGGTCAGCCCGGTGGCGCCCGATACCGAGGGCGAGTGGCAGTTCATGGAAGACGGTAACAGTGTGAAAGCCGAATTCCGCAACGGCGAAGGCCAACTGCTGGGCTTTGCCTTGACCGGTGATGCCACCAAAGAAAAGCTGGCACTGCAGAAAGAGCTGCCGCCGATTCTCGGCTGAGGCTTTTTCAGACGCTGGCGAAGCGCTCAGCGTTACCGAGCCAGCGACGAATCAGCGGGTCGACCCGCTCCGGCTGATGGTCGGCGAGCTCCCCGGCGAGCTCGCGGACCCGGTCCAGCAAATCCCCGTGCACCTGGATATCCGCCACCCGGAAATCCATGAGGCCGGTCTGGCGGGTGCCCAGCACCTCGCCCGGGCCACGCAGCTCCAGGTCGCGCTCGGCAATATAGAAACCATCGTTGCTCTCGCGCATCGAACTCAACCGCGCCTGGCCCTGCTGGCTCAGGGGTGACTTGAACAGCAGTACACAATGACTGGCCTCGGAGCCGCGACCGACGCGGCCGCGCAACTGGTGTAGCTGGGCCAACCCCAGCCGCTCCGGGTTCTCGATGATCATCAGGCTGGCATTGGCGACATCTACCCCTACTTCGATCACCGTAGTCGCCACCAGCAGGTCAATCTCGCCCTGCTTGAACTGCTGCATCACCGCTTCCTTGGCCGACGGCTTCAGGCGGCCGTGCACCAGCCCGATTCGCAGCCCCGGCAGCCGGGTCTCCAGGTCCTGACAGGTGGCCTCGGCGGCCTGGGCCTCGAGTGCATCTGACTCCTCGATCAAGGTGCACACCCAGTAGGCCTGGCGGCCGCCCTCGCAGGCGGCACGGACCCGCTCGATCACCTTGTCGCGACGGCTGTCGCTGATCAACACGGTTTGTACCGGCTGCCGCCCTGGCGGCAGTTCGTCGATCACCGAGCAATCGAGGTCAGCGTAGGCCACCATCGACAGCGTCCGCGGAATCGGCGTCGCCGTCATCACCAGCTGGTGCGGCTGCTCGCCTTTCTGCGTCAGGCGCAGGCGCTGGTGCACCCCGAAACGGTGCTGTTCGTCCACCACCACCAGCCCGAGCCGGGAGAACACCACATCATCCTGGAACAGGGCGTGGGTACCAATCACCAGCGGTGCCTCCCCGCTGGCTATTGCCTCGAGCGTAGAGCGACGGGCATTCCCCTTGACGCGTCCGGTGAGCAGGCAGGGGGAGATGCCCTCCCCTTCGAACCAGTTGGCGAAGCTGGCGCGATGCTGCTCGGCGAGAATCTCAGTGGGTGCCATGATGGCTACCTGGAAACCGCAGGCCATGGCGCGGCGTGCGGCACAGGCCGCTACCACTGTCTTGCCGGAGCCGACATCGCCCTGCACCAGCCTCAGCATCGGTACGGGTTTGGCGAGATCGTCGAGAATTTCGTCCACCACACGACGCTGGGCCGCGGTGAGTGCAAACGGCAGCGTGCCTACGAATTCGTCGAGTGCTGCCTGGCCGCCCTCCAGTACCGGGGCTCCCCTGGCCTGTTGCTGGCGGCGCAGCTTTTCCAGTGACAGGTTGTGAGCCACCAATTCCTCCAGGGCGAGTCGCAGCTGGGCCGGATGGCGACCGTCGCGGATCAGTTCCTGGGGCGCATCTGGCGGCGGCGCATGCAGGTAGGTCAGCGCCTCCACCAGGCTGAGGCCGAAGCCTTCGCGGTCGGGCAACAGGTCCGACGGCGCTGCCCGTGCTACCAGGTCCACTGCCTGTTCGCACAGCTTGCGCCAGGTCGCCTGGGACACGCCCGCGCTGCCCGGGTAGATCGGTGTCAGCGATTCGGCCACCGGGGTTGGCTGTGCATCGTCGATGAGTCGGTACTCCGGGTGGTACATCTCCAGGCCACTGGCCCCGCGCCGCACTTCACCAAAACAGCGAATGCGCCGGCCGGGCTGCAGGTTGTTCTTCTGGGCGGCGGAAAAGTGGAAGAAGCGCAGGCTGAGGGTGCCGGTATTGTCCTGAATTCGACACAGCAGGCTGCGGCGCCGGCCGAAGGCAATATCGGCAACGCGAACCTCGCCCTCCACGACCACGTCACTGCCCGGCTGCACGGCCCCCAGTGGCGTGATGCGCGTGCGGTCCTGGTAACGCAGTGGCAGGTGGAACAGCAAGTCCTCCACCTGTTCGATGCCGGCCTCGGCGAGTTTTTCTGCCATGCGCGGTCCGACGCCGCGCAGGCTGGTCACAGGCTGGTTGGCAATGTCAGGCACGGAAAGCTTCTGGGCTGGGCATAGGGCTTGAACTGGGCTTCGATGAGCGGCGTATAGTTGTACCAGTGAGCCCCGTCGAAAAAAACCCCGTCCGCGTCAACCTGATCGCCTGTGGTGACCTCGGTACCGGCGTCGCCCTGCAGCTGGCCGCCCGCGGCGACCAGCCACTGGCGTTGCGCCGCAATGTGGCCGCCCTGCCGCCGGCAATACCCGCCATGGCGCTCGACTATACCGACCCCGCTTCGCTGGCACAGCTGGCGGAGCATCCTGCCGATATCAGCGTGCTAACACCCACGCCGCCGGCGCGGGACGTTGACGGCTATCGGCAGGGCTACCTGCGGCCGGTGGAGAACCTGCTGGCACTGTGGGCGGATTTGCCACCGCAGCAGCTTATCTACGTGTCCAGCACCCGGGTCTATGGTGATGCCGGTGGCGCCTGGGTAGACGAAACTTCGGCCCTGGCGCCCGCTGACGGCCAGGCGCAAATCCTGGTGGAGGCTGAACAGCGCCTGCTTGCAAGCCACCACCAGGTCAGCGTGGTGCGATTCTCGGGGATATACGGTCGCAGCCCCAGCCGCCTGCTGGAGCGTATCCGACGGGGTGAGATCGTCAGCCGGGAGCCTGCCCACTACAGTAACCGGATTCACCGGGATGATTGCGTCGGATTCCTGTTGCACCTGCTGGGCCTGCAACAGCGCGAGCGACTCTACCTCGCCAATGACGACCTTCCGGCGCTGAGTCACGAAGTCGAGAGTTGGCTGGCTGCAATGATGGGGGTCGATGACCCGCGGGAAACCGTGGCGCCGCCGTCGGCCAATCGCCGCTGTCGTAACGGCTTGCTGCACGCATCGGGATACCAGTTGCGCTACCCCGATTACCGGGCCGGTTACGGCGCCATGCTCGGCAAGCCCGCTACAGGGCCATAATCACTTCGACTTCAATATCCGCGCCTTTAGGCAGCGCTGCTACCTGCACGCAGGCCCGCGCGGGATAGGGCTCTTCAAAGAACTCTGCCATGACGCTGTTCACGGCGGTGAAGTCCCCGAGATCGGTGAGGCTGATATTGACCTTGACCGCATCGTTGAGGGTGCCGCCGGCCGCCGCCGCCACGGCAGCAAGATTCCTGAACACCTGTTGGGCCTGGGCCGTGATGTCGCCCTCGACCAGGGTCATGGTGCCGGGATCGAGCGGGATCTGGCCCGAAAGCCACACGGTGTTGCCGACCTTGACGGCCTGTGAATAGGGCCCGATGGCCTCGGGGGCATCAGCGCTGGAGATGACGGCGCGGTTGATCATAACAGTTCCTTCAATGCTTGATACGAGTAACCTTGTGGACTTCCTTCAGGCCGCGAATGCGCTTGAGGATCTGCGCGAGGTGCACCCGGTTCTTTACGGACATTTCCAGGTTGACGTAGCTGAACTGGTAGTCCTTGTCCTCGGTACTGATTTTCTCGATATTGGCGTCCAGGCTGTTGATGCGGGTGGCGAGCACAGCCAGCATCCCGCGGCGGTTTTCTACCTCGATGCGCAAGGCGGTGACGAATTCGCCCTCGACCTGGTCATCCCAGCGCAGCGGAACCAGCCGGTCCACGTTCTCTCGCAGCTCTGCGAGATTGTGGCAGTGCTCGCGGTGCACCACGATGCCCTTCTCAGCGCTGATATAGCCCGCTATCGCGTCACCCGGGAGGGGGTGACAGCACTTGCCGTAGCTGACCATGAAACCCTCGGTGCCGCGGATTGCCACCGGCTGCGGGTGGAAACCCTCGCCGTCCGGAGTCGCCTCTGGCGCTTCGCCCAGCAGCTGCTGGGCGGTGATGCCGGCTACCCGGTTGCCCTTGGCGATGTCTTCCAGCAACTGGTTGATATGCTTGTAGCCGGCCTGCTCCAGGTAGGCCTCGGTCTTGGCCGCCTCCAGTGCGTCAAAATTGGTATCCAGCGCCATCAACGCCTTGTCCAGCAGGCGCTTGCCGAGATCGATCGAATCCTCTCGCCGTTGCTGCTTGAGGAAGTGACGGATATTGGTGCGGGCCTTGGCGGTGACGGCGTAGTTGAACCAGGCCGGGTTGGGTCTGGCGCCCGGAGCGGTAAGAATCTCCACCGTCTGTCCGCTCTGCAGCGGCTCTGACAGCGGCGCCAGGCGCCGATTGATGCGGCAGGCCACGCAGCTGTTGCCGACATCGGTGTGCACCGCGTAGGCAAAGTCCACCGCGGTGGCGCCACGGGGCAATTCCATGATGTCGCCCTTGGGTGTGAACACGTAGACCTCGTCCGGGAACAGGTCGATCTTTACGCTTTCGATGAATTCCAGGGAATTGCCGGCGCGCTGCTGCATTTCCAGCAGGCCCTGCACCCACTGCCGGGCGCGGGCATGGCTGCCGCTGGCGGCGGTGGATTCGCTGGACTTGTACAGCCAGTGGGCGGCGATGCCGTTATTGGCCATCTCTTCCATGTCGCGGGTGCGAATCTGGATCTCGATCGGCACGCCGTGCATTCCCATCAGCACCGTGTGCAGTGACTGGTAGCCGTTGGCCTTGGGAATGGCGATATAGTCCTTGAATTCCCCCGGCACCGGCGCGTACAGGTTGTGCACGCAGCCCAGCACCCGGTAGCAGGTATCCACCGAGTCGACGATGATGCGGAAGGCAAAGATATCCATGATCTCGGAGAAGTTCTTGCCCTTGCTCTTCATCTTCAGGTAGATGCTGTAGAGGTGCTTCTCGCGGCCGATAACCTCGGCGCTGTGGCCTTCCTGCTCCAGGCAGTTCTGCAGCTGGTGGCGGATCTTCTCCACCAGTTCCTTGCGGTTGCCGCGGGCGCGGCGCACGGCGGCGGAAATGCGCTCGGCGCGCATCGGGTGTAGCGCACTGAAGCCCAGGTTCTCGAACTCCATGCGCACGTTATTCATACCCAGGCGCAGGGCAATGGGCGCGTACATTTCCAGGGTTTCACGGGCGATGCGCCGGCGCTTGTCGACCTGCAGCACACCCAGGGTGCGCATGTTGTGCAGGCGATCGGCGAGCTTCACCAGGATCACGCGAATGTCCTTGGCCATGGCCAGGGCCATTTTCTGGAAGTTCTCGGCCTGCTTTTCCGCCTGGGAGCTGAATTCGATCTGGGTGAGCTTGCTGACGCCGTCCACCAGCTCCGCAACCGTCGGCCCGAATTGGGCGCCGATGGCCTCCTTCTTGATGCCGGTGTCCTCGATGACATCGTGCAGCATGGCGGCCATCAGGCTCTGGTGGTCCATGTGCATGTCGGCGAGAATGCCGGCCACGGCCAGCGGGTGGGATACGTAGGCTTCGCCGCTGCGGCGGAACTGGCCGTGGTGCGCCTGCTCCGCAAAGAAGTAGGCGCGCTTGACCTGGTTGCTTTCCTCGGAGGTGAGGTAGGTTTGGAGAATGCTGTCGAGGCCGCTGATGCTGTTCACTGACTCATGCTCTCCGCTGTCTCGAAGTCATTGTCAGATCCAGCCAGCCTCAGCGCCTCGCCAGAAAGGCGGGCTCAGAGGACCTCGGGAGTAGACTCCATGGCTTCCAGCAGCTCTTCTTCTGCGTCGACTTCTTCCTCGCGCTCGAGGATCTCCGGCGTGATGAAGCCTTCGGCGATTTCCCGCAGGGCGATAACGGTGGGCTTGTCTGACTCTTCCTCGACCATCGGGTCCTTGCCGCCGGTCGCCATCTGACGGGCGCGCTTGCTGGCTACCATCACCAGCTCAAAGCGGTTTGCGACGTTTTCCAGACAATCTTCTACGGTTACACGTGCCATTCTGAGTTCCTGTGCCTCAACAAACGAAAGCGGAGAAGTATAACAAAAACATTGGCTTACGACAGCAGTTCTGTGAGCAGGTCGCTGTGTCGCACCACCTGGGCCGAGGCTCTCAAGCGATGGGCTTCAACCAGGTGCTCGAGCTGGGCCAGAGCGGTCTCGAAATCGTCATTGATCACGATGAAATCCGCTTCCGGGTAATGGGATATCTCGTCTACAGCCTGGTTCATGCGCTGCTGGATGATGTCCTGCTGGTCACGCCCGCGCTGGGTGAGTCGCTCCAGCAGCGCATCGCGGGAGGGCGGCAGGATGAAAACGGATACCGCGTCCTCGCGCTGGCGCTTGATCTGGGCCGCACCCTGCCAGTCGATCTCCAGGATCACGTCCTGGCCGGCAGCGAGCTGTTCTTCCACCCAGGTCTGCGAGGTTCCGTAGTAGTGATTGAAGACCTTGGCATGCTCGAGGAACTCGCTGCGTGACAGCATGTCGAGAAACACTGTTTCGGTCACAAAGTGGTAGCTGACACCGTCGCGCTCGCCGGGGCGCACCTCGCGCGTGGTGTGGGACACCGACACGACGATGCCCGGGCAGCGCTCTACCAGCGCTTTCACCAGGCTGGTCTTGCCCGCGCCGGAGGGAGCGGACACGGTGTAGAGGGTGCCACGTGTTTTCATGGGTATCGGGTTTCCATACGTTCTGACTGGAGTTTACTCAAGGTTCTGAATCTGTTCGCGCATTTGCTCAATCAATACCTTGAGCTCAACGGCGTTCTGGGTGGTGCTGGTGGCCAACGATTTGGACGACAGGGTATTGGCCTCGCGATTGAGCTCCTGCATCAGGAAATCCAGGCGGCGGCCACAGGGGCCGCCCTTGTCCAGCACACGACCGACCTCTTCAACGTGGGCGACCAGGCGATCGAGCTCCTCGTCGACATCGGCCTTCTGGGCAACGATGGCGAGCTCCTGTTCCAGCCGCTCCGGGTCGGCGTCCACGCCCAGGTCAGTGACCCGGGTCTTCATGCGCTCGTGCTGCTGGGCGAGCAGCTCCGGCATGCGCTCGCGCGCCGCATTGACTTCCCTGGTGACACCGGACAGGCGCTCGCGAATGAAGTTGGCAAGCTTCGTACCTTCCCGGTTGCGGGTCTCGACCAGCGTCTCCAGCGCGCTGTCGAACAGGGACAGCGCGCGTGCAGCCAGGGCCTCGCTGTCTTCACTGCCGCCCTCCACCAGGCCAGGCCAGTGCAGGATCTCCAGGCTGCTGGGCGGTCGTGCCTGGCTGATGGCGTCTTCCACCTGCGCCATGGCTGAAGCCAGCGCCCGCAGCTGGTCGGGGTTGATCACCAGGGCGCCATCGTGGCCGGCCTGTGCTTGCCAGCGGAACTGTACCTCGACCTTGCCCCGCGACAGGCGATTCTGCAGCCGCTCGCGCAGGGCCGGTTCGAGGTTGCGCAGGCCTTCCGGCAGCTTGAACTGGCAGTCCAGGTAGCGGTGATTGACGGAGCGAATTTCCACGGCCAGGCTGCCGGGGCCGGCATCGTCGCTCTCCCTGGCGAAAGCGGTCATGCTGTTGACGTTCATGCGGACCCCCGGAAAAGGCAACGATTTTAGCAGCACCCGGCGGATTCGCCAGTGACGTAGGTCGCGTTCTATACCGTATAATGCCGGGCTCCTGCCTCGCGAAGATTTCCTCATGTCCAGACCCAGCGGCCGCGCACCGAACCAGCTGCGCGATATCAGTTTTACCCGTAACTTCACCCGCCACGCCGAGGGCTCGGTACTGGTCGCCTTCGGCGATACCCGGGTTATCTGCACGGCCAGCGTCTCCGAGGGTGTACCTCGCTTCCTGCGCGGCCAGGGCCGTGGCTGGCTGACCGCGGAATACGGCATGTTGCCCCGCTCTACCGGCGAGCGCATGGCCCGCGAGGCCGCGCGCGGCAAGCAGGGTGGCCGGACGGTGGAAATCCAGCGGCTGATCGGACGCTCCCTGCGGGCGGCGGTCGACCTCGAGCAGCTCGGCGAGAACACCATCAATATCGACTGCGACGTCATCCAGGCCGATGGTGGCACCCGCACCGCCGCTATTTCCGGCAGCTGCGTGGCGTTGGTCGATGCACTCCGCTACCTGCAGCGCGAGCGCCGTATCGAGGGCGATCCGCTCCAGCAGATGATCGCGTCGGTATCGGTGGGTGTAGTCAATGGAGAGCCGGTACTGGACCTCGACTATGTCGAAGACTCGGGTGCGGATACCGACATGAACGTGATCATGTCTGACGGTGGCGAATTCATCGAGGTGCAGGGCACCGCCGAGGGCGCACCGTTCCAGCGCGGTGACCTCGACAGCATGCTCGACCTGGCGTCTGCTGGTATTGCCGAGATTTGTGCGTTACAGCAGCAGGCGTTGGCGACAGACCATTAGAGCGACTAGGCAGCCGGTTCCAGGTCGTAGTCCATGATGATGGGAGCGTGGTTGGAGAAGGCCCTGGCCTTGTAGATAGCGCCGTATTCGATAGCGTACTTCATGCCACCCGACACCAGCTGAAAATCCGTGCGCAACCCGTTGCCATCCCGATCGCCGTCAGGCCACCAGCTGAACTCGTCGCTGTCTGAATTGATCTCACGGAAGGCGTCGACATAACCGAGCTCAAGCACCTCGTCCATCCACTGGCGCTCCTCGGCCAGAAAACCGCTGCGAGTGCTGTTGCGCTCGGTGTCCTGCACGTCGTGGGCGGAATGGGCGAGGTTCCAGCCGCCGCAGATGACAAACTCGCGGCGCTTGTTGCGAATCTTGTTGAGGTGCGACTGCAGCAGTCCCAGGAATTCGCTCTTGCGGGACTGCTCCTCGCTGCCGGCATCGCCACCGGGCGGCACCAACAGGCAGCCGACGCTGACGTTGGAATAATCGGCCTGGATGTAGCGGCCTTCCATATCGAAGTCGCTGAAGCCGAGGCCGGTCATAATCGCTTTCGGCAGGCTCTTGCAGTACAGGGCGACACCGTCTGACCTGCCCTCTACGGCATCGAAGAAATAGGCGTTGTACTGGCTGGGAAAGAAAGTATCCGCCTGCAGGTCATACTCGCTGCAGCCGAGATCCTGGATGCAGATGAAGTCCGCATCCTGTTCGAGGACCCAGTCGTAGAATCCATTATCAGCAGCATTTTTCACGCCATCGGCGGAAAAACTGATAACCCTCATTAAGTCGCTCCTCAGGCGAAAGTGTCATGGTCGCGGCGCGCCGCACCGGTGGCCGTGCGCGCAAACCGCAGCGATCAACACGTGACCGGCACGTGGCAGCTTGCGGTTGTAAAAAGTAGCGTTGCCCAGAGTCATTTCTGTGCCCTGCCAGGACGCGCTATTATGTTTGTTTTGTTCCGACGGCGGGTCAGCATTTATACCCCATTATCGGATTGCGATAAACCTTCAAACACGGGGACCCACTGCGGATGGAAGGCTACCAGTCTGAGTTTATTGAGCTGGCACGCGAGCGTGAGGCGCTTCGCTTCGGCGAGTTCACCCTGAAGTCCGGCCGCGTGAGCCCCTACTTCTTCAACGCCGGCGCCTTCGACACGGGCGCGGCGTTGGCGCGACTAGGCCGCTGCTACGCCGATGCCATCGTTGCCGCCGGTGTCGAGTTTGATGTGCTGTTCGGGCCGGCCTACAAGGGCATCCCGCTGGCCGCCAGCGTTGCTATCGCCCTCGCCGACCAGCACGGTCGCGATGTGCCCTGGGCCTATAACCGCAAGGAGGCCAAGGACCACGGCGAGGGTGGCGTGCTGGTGGGTGCCTCACTGGCGAGCCGGGTGCTGGTGGTGGACGACGTGATCACCGCGGGCACCGCCATCCGCGAAGCGCTGGCGCTGATCAGCGCTGAGGGCGGCAGCTGTGCAGGAGTGGCGATTGGACTGGATCGCATGGAGCGTGGCCAGGGCGAACTTTCTGCGATTCAGGAAATCGAAAATGAATACGAACTGCAGGTTGTGAGTATTGTGAATCTCGTTAACCTGATCGAGTACCTAGAATCCCGTGAAGGCGGCGATATCCCTGCGCTTGCGGCGATGCTGGAATACAGATCACAGTACGGTGTGGCGTAACTTGTGCGTGCTAGGAGCAGCGCCTATATTGTGCTCAGAAAAGTGAAACATAACCTCCTATGATGATACGTGCGGCGACCAGGCTTATGGCGCTGACAGCGGGGCTCGCCCTCGCCGTTAGCGTTTCCGCTGCGCGTGGTGCCGAATACCTCTACCGCTACGTCAATGACGAGGGCATCACGGTCATCAACTACAACATTCCACCGGAATACGTTCACAAGGGTTACGAGATTCTGAACGCCGACGGCAGTGTTTACCAAGTGGTGCCGCGCTCGCTGACTGACGAAGAGCTGGCCGACCAGTCCAGCAGTGCCTACGAGGCCCGGGTAGCTGCCGAGGAAGCCGAGCGGCTGCGCAAATGGGACGAGTCACTGCTGCTGCGCTACTCAAGTATCGAAGATATCGAGGCGGCCCGCGACCGTGCACTGAGTGAACTGCGTATCCGCATCAGCATCCTGCGCTCCAATGTGCGCAGCCTCAAGGTGCAGGTAGAAAGCAACCAGGAACGGGCGGCCGATATCGAGCGCCGCGGCGAACCGGTACCTATGGAGCTGATTGCAGCCATCGACGGCCTGCGCAGCGAAATCGCCGAAACCGAGCGCTCCATCGAAGAGCGCACCCGCGAGGTGGACGTGGTTAACCAGGGCTTCCAGCGCGATATCGACCGCTTTGCCCTGCTGCTCGACAAGGTCGAGCTGCGCCGGCGGTACTCACGCCCCAAAAACTAACCCCACACAACTCCCTTAAAACCAGTGAGCTTTGTGCCGATATAGGGCGCGAGCTGGGTTTATTTCTCCACGGACCGTCGCCGGCCATGGACGGCCGGCGCCGAGCGAGACATGGACGTCAAGCTTTTAGCGTGTCCGGGGAGAAATAAACCCAGCTTGCGTCCGACCTACGGAGAAATTCAGGCCTGGGTGACTTGTACCGTGGCGGGTAGTGCGGGAAGGAGCAGACCCAGCTCGTGCCCGACCTAAGGAGAAATTCAGGCCTGGGTGACTTGTGCCGTGGCCGGCAGTGCAGGGCGGAAAAAGTCGGAGATCAGCAGCTGCCACTGGTCGGGCCAGGCCTCGGTGGGCGAGCGCTGGAAGCCGCTGCGCACATACTGGGAGATGCGCCCTTCAGCAGCGGCCAGCAGCAGGTTGGCGGCGGCGTTGATAGTCAGCACTGGGCGAATGCCCTCGCGCATTTCGGCTTCCCGCAGGACCTGCTTGAGCTGGGTTTCAAAGCGATCAAACAGCTGTGCCACACGGGCGTGCAGGCGCTCGGTTTCGCCGGCCAGGGCGTCGCCGGTGAGTATGCGGGTAATGCCGGGGTTGCGCTCGGTGAAAGCCAGCAACAGTGACAGCATCTTTTCACAGCGTGCCGCCGCAGCGCTCTCCTCGGCGAGAATGATGTTGATGCGGCTGAACAGGGTTTCCTCGATGAACTCGATCAGGCCTTCGAACATCTTTGACTTGCTGGGGAAGTGCCGGTACAGGGCCGCTTCAGATACACCGACCTGCCGGGCCAGCCGTGCGGTAGTAATACGCTCACCCGGACTCGCTTCCAGCATCTGCGCCAGCGCTTCGAGAATCTGTTGACGCCGTTGAGTTTTACGCGGAGACATATGTCAGGGGCAGGCCAGGCGGGATTGGAAATACAGAATAATGCTAGACCCAACCTGGTAGTGCTGCAAGAAATTAGCGCGCACAGTGACCGCTTTTTGCCTGGAGTTTGAATCAGGCACGGTTTGAGATCTTGGTGCCAACGCCCTCGTCGGTGAATACTTCCAGCAATACCGCATGTGGCACCCGACCGTCGATGATGTGCGAACTGGTCACACCGCTGCGCACCGCATCCAGCGCACAACGCACCTTGGGGAGCATACCTCCCTGGACGGTGCCATCCGCTATCAGGGCCTCCACCTCGGGTGGCGTCAGGCCGGTGAGCAGTTGCCCCTGCTTGTCCAGCAGGCCGTCGACGTTGGTCAGCAGCATCAGTTTTTCCGCCTGTAGCACCTCGGCCAGCTTGCCCGCCACCAGGTCAGCATTGATGTTGTAGGAGCTGCCATCCGCACCGACCCCGATGGGGGCTATAACCGGGATGAAGTTACTGTCCTGGATCATTTTCAGCACTTCGGTATCGATCTTGTCGACCTCGCCGACGTGGCCGATATCGATGATCTCGGTGGCGCGCATGTCCGGTGTCTGCCGTGATACCTCGAGTTTGCGTGCGCGAATCAGCTGGCCGTCTTTGCCGGTCACGCCGATCGCCTTGCCGCCGTTGCGGTTGATGGTCGACACGATTTCCTTGTTGACGGTAGCGCCCAGCACCATTTCCACAACGTCCATGGTGGCGCTGTCCGTGACCCGCATGCCGTCGACGAACTCCGAGGCAATTCCTAGCTTCTCCAGCAGCTGGCCGATCTGCGGACCGCCGCCGTGCACCACGATCGGGTTCACCCCCACCAGCTTCATCAGCACTACGTCGCGGGCAAAACTCTCGTGCAGGGCGGGGTCGACCATGGCATTGCCGCCGAACTTGATGATCATGGTCTTGCCGGTGAAGCGCTGGATATAGGGCAGCGCCTCGGTGAGAACCTGGGCGATTCTCAGGGCAGGTTTGCGTTTCAACATCAGAAGCCGGGTTCCAGGTCAGGTGCGGCCTGCTTGAGCTGGGCCCGGAACTGCTGCTTGATACGCTCCAGGGCGTCTGCATCATTCGCCTCAAAGCGGGCGATCAGCGCAGGCCCGGTATTGGAGGCGCGCAACAGCCCCCAGCCGTCGTTGTAGTCGACCCGCACGCCGTCGATATTGGTCACCTTGCCCGGGCTGAAATCGCCGGACTCCGCCAGCTTAGCCGTGACCTCGAACTTGCCGTCCTCGCTGCAGGGGATGCGAATTTCCGGGGTATTGGACGTCTCCGGGAACTCTGACAGCAGCGTTGTCAGGTCCATGCCGGTGCCGCTCATCAGTTCGGCGAGGCGCGCCGTGGTGTAGATTGCATCGTCGAAGCCATACCAGCGTTCGCCGAAATAGATGTGGCCGGAGAACTCGCCGCCCAGCAGCGCGCCGGTTTCTGCCACCTTTTCGCGCATGAAGGCATGGCCGGTTTTCCACAGAATCGGACGGCCGCCGTGCTTGGAGACCAGCTGGGTCAGGTGCCGGGAACACTTGACGTCAAATACCACGTCGGCGCCCGGATTGCGGGCAACCACATCCTGGGCAAACAGCATCAGCAGCTTGTCGTTGCGCACGATTTCCCCCTCCGCCGTAACCACACACAGACGATCACCGTCGCCGTCATAGGCGACGCCGAAATCGGCGCCAATGTGCTTGACCGAGGCCTGCAGCTCCGACAGGTTTTCGTCCACCGAGGGGTCTGGGTGGTGGTTGGGGAAGTTGCCGTCGATATCGCAGTGCAGTCTGGTCACCTCGCAGCCCAGGCCTTCGAGCACCTCCGGTGCCAGTTCGCCGGCGGCGCCGTTGCCGGCGTCGACAACAATCTTCAGCGGGTTGGAGATGGCGATATCCCCGAGCACGGCATCGATGTAGTCGCTCATCACGTCCTGTTTGGCGAGCCGACCCGAACCGCTTGAGAACTTGCCGCCCACCATGCGCTCCTTGAGCATCTGCAGGTCATTGCCTGCGAAGGGTTTGCCGTCGAGGGTGATTTTGAAGCCGTTATAGTCGGCCGGGTTGTGGCTGGCCGTGACCATGATGCCGGAGCGTATGTCCAGGGTATGGGTGGCGTAGTACAGCACCGGTGTCGGCACCAGGCCGATGTCGACCACGTCCCTGCCCGAGGACAGCAGTGCCTTGACCAGTGAATTCTTGATTGCCGGGCTGGAGGTGCGGCCGTCGCTGGCGACGATGATCGCCTGCTGATCCTGCTCGCCGGCCAGGGTGCCAAAGGCCTTGCCGATGCGGCTGACGAGGGTGTCGGTGAGCTCCTGCTCGACGATGCCGCGAATATCGTAGGCCCGGAAAATATGCATGGGTACCGCCGGTGCCGCCTTCTTGGGCTCCGGTGCCGCCGCGCTCCCGGTGTCGGCCGCAGCGGCACTGTCGCCGTCACCGGGCGGGGCCGCAGGCGCGGCCTTCTGTGCCGGTCGCGATGTTCCGCGAGGTGTCTGCTGGTTCGATTGCTGCACGGTCATGCGCCGCAGCAGCCGGGCCAGCTTTAACAGCGCCGGCAGGCCCACCTGGTAGTCGCCCTTGCGCTCGGCGCCGGCAATGATCTTGTCGACGTCTGCCGCCAGTGCGCGCTGCAGGCCCACCAGGAACAGCAGCATCGCCACCAGCACCACCAGCGCCAGCACACCCATGACGACCAGCAGCCCGGTGCCATCCACCTGGTACAGGCTCAGCATCTGTGCAGAAGGGGTGAAGCGAATCGTCCAGGTACCGTTGTTGAGTGAGGCTTCGGCGGCGAACTCTGCGGCGGCGCCGTTGCCGGTGGCGGCAATTTCAGAGGTATTGGTGAAACTGCCGGTGTTATAAGTCTGCGACAGGCTACTGCGCCCCAGTTCGGCGCCGATTGCGCCGAGGCTTTCGGCAAATACGCTGTTGTCGAGGGTGGCCAGGATCACCGCGCTGCGGTCGGCCTGGCGGGGATGTTGCACGCTGCGCGCCAGTGAGGTCAGCCACCGACCTTCGAACTGGTAGGACTCGGGCGTCACCGCTTCACCTTCGGAGGTTTTGCGCACCACATCGATCTCGATATTGTTGCGCAGTCCGATGTCGCCGGCGTCGAGTGCTGCCGTACCCAGCTCACCCAGGGCGATCAGGCGCAGGCTGGCGACTTCCGGGAAGTAGTCGAGCATGGCCTTTTCGACCAGCGCCAGGTCTTCTTCGCGGCCGGAGGCGATGGCAGACAGGGCCAGGGGCGCATTGGATGCCGCCAGCAGGCGGGCCTGGTACTGGAGCAACTGCTGTTCGATTTGTGCCGCCTGCTGCACGGCCAGGCTGCGGGCTGCGCGCACCACCTGTTGCTCCTGCAGGGCTGCGTCGCGCATTGCCAGCAGATAGCCAGAAGCCGCCAACAGCGGCAGCAGGATGCCCAGCAGGGCGTAGAGCCAGTAGCGCTGCAGGTAATTGCTGCCGGCGAGGACGCCCTGGGCCGCTTCAGGGCCGCGTTCTTCATCCCTGTTGTTATTCTTTGCCATGTTCCTGCTGCACCCCCCAGTCAGAATAGTCCCGCGCTCCCTGCGCGGGTAGACAGTCAGGCAACCTTGCCCGCCCGCAGCCGCCACTGGCCGGCAATAGTATCGACCAGCTGCCGGGCCAGTTCGCCCTTCGTCGTCAGCGGTACTTCCAGGCTGCCATCCGTCCACAGTATTGTCGCGGCATTGCTGTCGCTGTTAAAGCCGGCGTCATCCCTGCCCACGTCATTGGCGACAATCATGTCCAGACGCTTCTTGTGCATCTTGCTGCGCGCGTAATCGAGCACGTCTTGTGTTTCAGCAGCAAAGCCGACGGTAAACGGCCGCTGGCTATGGGCGGCGACGGCAGCGATGATGTCCGGGTTGCGGACCAGCTCTAGCTGCATGGTCTCCTGCCCTTTCTTTATTTTCTGTGGCTGACTCTCGGCCGGGCGGTAGTCCGCCACGGCGGCACAGCCGATGAAAATATCGCACTGGCCCACCTGTGCCAATGCCGCATCGTACATCTGCAGGGCGCTGGTGACCTCGATTCGGTTCACAGATTCTGGTGTTTCCAGGGCCACCGGTCCGCTGACCAGGGTAGTGCGCGCTCCGGCCTCGGCAGCGGCCCTGGCGATTGCGAAGCCCATCTTGCCGGAGCTGTGATTGCTGATATAGCGCACCGGGTCCAGGGATTCCCGGGTTGGCCCCGCGGTGACCGTCACCCGCAGACCGTCGAGCTGGCCGGCGGCAAACAGTGCCTGTGCCGCCTCGACGATGGCAGCAGGCTCCTGCATCCGGCCTGGACCCACATCACCGCAGGCCTGGGAACCCTCGGACGGCCCGGTGATATGGATGCCGCGGCCGCTGAGGGTTTCGATGTTGGCAGCGGTGGCCGGGTCGCGCCACATGCCCTGGTTCATGGCCGGCGCCACCAGCAGCGGTGCCGGTGTCGCCAGGCACAGGGTCGTCAGCAGGTCGTCGGCCCGGCCCAGGGCCAGGCGGCTGATGAAATCGGCGGTTGCCGGAGCCACCAGTACCAGGTCGGCCCAGCGCGCCAGCTCGATGTGCCCCATGCCGGCTTCCGCGTCGGCGTCCAGCAGCTCCTGGTGCACCGGCTGGCCGGACAGCGCCTGCAGGGTGAGTGGCGTAATGAATTCCGTGGCGCCACGGGTCATCACTACCCTGACGGTTGCGCCTGCTTCCTGCAGGTCCCGGACAAGTTGAGCGGATTTGTAGGCAGCGATACCGCCGGTAACCCCGAGCAGCACGTTACGGTTGTAGAGACGGCCCATGGCCTTGACCAAGCGTGAAAACTGGCCATTAAAGATATCACCCGGCCAGCGGATTTGACACACGGGGCACGGATCTCAGGGAGGAGACCATGCACTTATCAAACCTGCCCGCGGCGGAGCGGCCGCGGGAAAAACTGCTCGAGCGGGGCTGTCCCGCATTATCGGATTCCGAACTACTCGCCATTCTGCTGGGCACCGGGGGTGCCGGTCGCAGTGTCATGGAGCTGTCCCGCGCACTGTTGCAGCGCTTTGGTGGCTGGCATGGCCTGCTGAACGCAAGTTTCGAGGAGCTGCTGGCCGAACCCGGTATGGGTGTCGCCAAGTTCACCCAGCTCAAGGCCGCGGTGGAGCTGACACGGCGGCACGCCCTGGAAGAGCTGCGCCAGGGTGCGGTGTTGTCGAGCCCCAGCCGTACGCGGCGCTTTCTGCAGAGCCACCTGAACGACCCCTCGCGGGAGGTGTTCTGCTGCTTGTTCCTCAACGCCCAGCACGCGCTGATCGCCTGCGAAGACCTGTTCCTGGGCACCCTGGATGGCGCCGCCGTCTACCCTCGGGTAGTGCTGCGCCGGGCGCTGCAGCTGGAGGCTGCCGCGGTGATCTTTGCCCACAATCACCCGTCGGGTATTGCCGAGCCCAGTGCCGCGGACCGGCGCATCACCGAGCGCCTCCAGGCGGCGCTGGCGCTGGTGGATATCCGGGTGCTGGATCACATTATTGTGGGCCGCGGATGTGCGTTTTCATTCGCCGAGGACGGGCTGCTGTAGCGGCCTCCAGCGCAGGCGCCGCAAGGGCGCGCAAGCCTTTGAATTTAAAGCGAGACTGCTTGCCTTGCCAGGGGCCTTCTGGTATAAAGTCGCGCTCGTTTCACGGGGTGCCCGGCAAAAGCTGGCAGACCCCGGTATTTCCCGAATTGAACGCGGTTACGCCGCCGCCATTGAGAGTGAGTCATCATGGCCAGAGTATGTCAGGTTACCGGCAAGCGGCCGATAACTGGTAACAATGTATCCCACGCCAAGAACCGCACCAAGCGCCGGTTCCTGCCGAACCTCCACCAGCACCGCTTCTGGGTGGAGTCTGAAAAGCGTTTCGTAAGCCTGCGTGTTTCCAGCAAGGGCATGCGCATCATCGACAAGAAGGGTATCGAGCAGGTCCTGGCCGATATCCGTGCCCGGGGCGAAAAGGTCTGAGACCTTACCCGATTGACGGATTAGAGAAGGAATAGAGCGATGAGAGAGAAAATCAAACTGGTATCCTCCGCAGGCACCGGCCACTACTACACGACCGACAAGAACAAGCGCAACACGCCGGACAAGATGGAAATGAAGAAGTACGATCCGGTGGTTCGCAAGCACGTCATGTACAAGGAATCCAAGATCAAGTAAGCACTTACTTGCGTCTCGAAGCCCGCTACGGCGGGCTTTTTTGTGCCTCATCGAAATATCCAGGTAGTCTGGCTGGTGTGCTTTTGTGCCAGCTGCTCGGGATCATGACCCTCTCACCAGGTTTGCGGACGCGCTAAAAGCGTGACGTCCATGTCTCGCTCGACGCAGGCCGTCCCTGGCCTGCGACGGTCCGCAAACCTGGTGAGAGGGCCATGCTCCCTGAAACTTTGCCAGTAGCAGGGGACAAGATTGCCGAAATGGAGGTCGCATCGCGGTATGCTTCTTCAACCTAGGCGCCTCCAGCCGACAACCAGCCGCTGATTGACCTGCAGTGGTGGCGCTAAACAAGGGATCGGGCTTCCGCGGGGTGTTTCCCGACCGTCGCCGGCCATGGACGGCCGGCGTCGAGCGAGACATGGACGTCACGCTTTTAGCGAGTCGGGAAACACCCCGCGGGAGTGCGATCCCGACACGTTGGCACCAAATACTGGAAGGATAGGCTCAAGTTACGCGAAGTTACGCTATCAGGATTGTAATGCCTTGGAATAGCGAAGTATTGGCATCTGAGCACGATGCCTGCAGGATCGACGAAGATATGCCCGAATTACCCGAAGTTGAGACCACCCGGCGTGGAATACTGCCGCATGCTAAAGGTGAGGCGGTGCAGTCGATCGAGGTCCGCGACCGGCGACTGCGCTGGCCGATCCCCGAGGAGCTGACGCGTTTCCTGCCTGGGGCGACGATCCGCGACATCGAGCGCAGAGGTAAGTACTTACTGTTCCGCACAGATGCAGGAACACTGATCTCTCACCTCGGCATGTCAGGGTCGCTGCGGGTGCTGACAAAGCCGGAAGAGCCCCAGAAGCACGATCATGTGGATATTGTGCTCGAGTCCGGCAAGATCCTTCGCTACAACGACCCACGCCGCTTCGGCTGCATGCTCTGGAGCCTGGAGGACCCACACGCACACTTCCTGCTGTCGGAGTTGGGGCCGGAGCCGCTGGGCCCGGAGTTCACGGCGGAGTACCTGTTCCGTCGCTCGCGGGGGCGCAAGGTGCCGCTCAAGGCCTTCATCATGGACAGCAAGGTGGTGGTGGGTGTGGGCAATATCTACGCCAATGAGGCCCTGTTCCTGTCAGGCCTGCGGCCGGGGCGTGCCGCCGGGCGGGTGTCGAAGCCGCGCTTTGAACTGCTGGTGGAGGCGATTCGCCAGGTGCTGGCGGCTGCGGTGGAACAGGGAGGTACCACCCTGCGGGACTTTGTCGGGGGTGATGGCAAGCCGGGTTACTTCCGCCAGCAACTCAACGTCTACGATCACGGTGGGGAACCCTGCCCCCGCTGCGGGACCCAGCTCACCGAAACCCGGCTGGGCCAGCGCAGTACGGTGTACTGTCGGGAGTGCCAGAGCTAGCGGTGGTTAACCTAGCTGCCGAACTTGGCGGCCAGGGCGTCCCCGACGTTGGAGGGCACGAACGGTGAAATCTCGCCTTGCAGGGAAGCAATCTCCCGTACCAGCGACGAGGAGATATAAGAAAGGTGCTCGGAGGGTGTCAGGAAGATGGATTCGAACTCCGGGTACAGGGCGCGGTTCATATTGGCGAGCTGGAATTCGTACTCAAAGTCAGACACCGCGCGCAGTCCGCGCAATACCGCATTGGCCCCCTTGCTGCGGGCAAAGTCGGTGAGCAGGTTGCTGAAGCCGCAGACTTCCACATTGTCGACGTGTGCTAAAGCGACGGTGCACAGCTCGACGCGTTCTTCCAGGGTAAATAGCGGTTTCTTTTTGGGGCTGTCAGCGATCGCCAGCAGCACATTGTCGAACAGGCGGCCGGCGCGCTCGACCAGGTCGACGTGGCCATTGGTGATCGGGTCAAAGGTACCCGGGTAGATGACTCGTTTCATGGGGGCTCCAGAACTCGGTCAGCATGCTAAACAAATTGCCCGGTGCGCACAAACAGGCTGAAGCGGACATCCCCCATGGTTTTTTCACGGTGTGGCTGCCAGTTGGCCGGCAGCGAGGGCGCCGCCTCGCGGCTGCCCGCCTCCAGGTAGATCAGGGCATCGGATGCGAGCCAGCCGCCGGCTTCCAGTGCATGAGCCGCTGGCTCCAGCAGGCCCTGGTCAAAGGGTGGATCGAGAAACACCATGTCGAAGGGGCTGCTGCCACCGGCGAGAAACCGCAGGGCGTCTGCGCCCTGGCAATCGGCCCGGTCGCAGTCCAGCGCAGCAAGGTGCTCGCTGATACGGGCCAGGCTGGTGGTATTGCTGTCGACAAAGCGTACATAGCCGGCACCGCGGGACAGGGCCTCCAGGCCCAGTGCGCCGCTGCCGGCGAACAGATCCAGGCAGCGTGCCTCATGGATGTGGGGGGCCAGCCAGTTGAACAGGGTTTCCCGCACCCGGTCGGGGGTGGGCCTCAGCCCGTTCGCTGCCCTGAATCGAAGCTTGCGGCCACGCCACTGTCCGCCGATGATGCGCAAAACCCCGGCCTGGCCGCGGTCCTGCATTACCCGGCTGCGCGCTCCGGGCGTATCCCCGGCCCGTCGCCGCGCCCGCCCGACGCCCATTAACGTGCTCCATCCATGGTGTTAGGATACGCGTTTTCCCCGCGCAGTAACGATGAAATTATTCGGTCGCAACAAACCGCCGAAGGCATCCGCTACGGATGCTGAACCCCCTGTGGAGGCCACCCCGGAAGCTGACGCCGCGCCGCAGGACAGCACCCGCAGCGAGAATGTCGACAGCGCCCGCAGCAAGTATGACGAAAATAAAGAAAGCAGCGAGGGCTTTTTCGGGCGTCTGCGCCAGGGTCTCAGCCGCACTGGCAACCAGCTCGCCTCCGGCGTAGGCCGCCTGTTCCTGGGCCGCAAGGAAATCGATGCCGCGCTGCTCGAGGAGCTGGAAACCGCCCTGCTGCAAGCCGACGTCGGTGTCGAGGCAACCATGGATATTGTTGGCCGCCTGACCGACCAGGTATCGCGCAAGGACCTCAAGGACGGCGACGCCCTCTACGCGGCCCTGCAGAAAGAGCTGCTGGACTTGCTCGCGCCCTGTGAGCAGCCGCTGGTACCCGCCACCGAAGGCCCCTTCGTGGTTCTCATGGTGGGCGTCAATGGTGCCGGTAAGACCACCACCATCGGCAAGTTGGCACGGCGCTTCCAGGCCGATGGCAAAAGCGTGATGCTGGCCGCCGGTGATACCTTCCGGGCCGCCGCCGTTGAGCAGCTGCAGGCCTGGGGAGAGCGCAACCAGGTGCCGGTAGTCGCCCAGCACACCGGTGCCGACGCTGCCTCGGTGATCTTCGATGCCCTGCAGGCCGCGAGGGCGCGGGGTGTCGATGTGCTGATCGCCGACACCGCCGGGCGCCTCCACAACAAGGACAACCTGATGGAGGAGCTCAAGAAGGTGGTGCGTGTCATGGGCAAGCTCGACGCTTCAGCGCCCCACGAGGTTATGCTGGTGCTGGACGCCGGTATGGGCCAGAACGCCCTGGCCCAGGCAGAGCACTTCCAGCAGGCGGTGGGTGTCTCCGGTATTGCCCTGACCAAGCTCGATGGCACCGCGAAAGGCGGCATTATTTTCGCTGTGGCTCGCAAACTGGGCCTGCCCATCCGCTTTATCGGTATCGGTGAAGCAGCGGAAGACCTGCGGCCCTTTGTGGCGCAGGAGTTTATTGACGCCCTGTTCGCGGATCGCAGCTGAGGCATGATCGCCTTCGACCGCGTTTCCAAGCGCTACCCGCAAGGCCATGAGGCACTGTCGGAGGTGAGCTTCACCATCGACAGTGACGAGATGGTGTTTCTTACCGGCCACAGCGGGGCCGGCAAAAGCACCTTGCTCAAGCTGATCATGCTGATGGAGCGCCCCAGTCGTGGCCAGGTGGTGGTCAATGGCCAGAACCTGAAGGCGATGAAGCCTTCCCGCATTCCCCTGCTGCGCCGCGATATTGGCGTGGTATTCCAGAACCACCAGCTGCTGTTTGATCGCACCGTGTTCGACAACGTCGCCCTGCCGCTGCTGATCGCCGGTTACTCGCCGCGAGACACGGGCCGTCGGGTACGCGCCGCGCTCGACAAGGTCGGGCTGCTGGCACGTGAGAAATCAATGCCTATCACTCTGTCCGGCGGCGAGCAGCAGCGAGTGGGTATTGCCCGCGCGGTGGTCAACAAACCCAGTGTTCTGCTGGCGGACGAACCCACCGGTAATCTCGACCCGGCCCTGTCAGCGGAGATCATGCAGCTGTTCGAGCAGTTCAACCAGGTCGGCGTCACCGTGCTGGTCGCCAGCCACGACCTGGCCCTGATTTCCCGCCTGCACCACCGCATCCTGACCCTGCGCCAGGGCCGGCTGATTGCCCAGGGAGCCGGCGACTGATGGCGGTAGGTGCCAGCCAGAGCCGCACCGGCCTCGGTGACCGCCTGCGATCCTGGCAGGTGCATCACCGGCTGTCCGCCCTGGACAGCCTGTCGCGTCTGCTGCGGTCGCCCGTGTCGAGCCTGATGACCTGGCTGGTGATCGGCATCGCCCTGGCCCTGCCGGTGGGGCTCAGCGTGGCGCTCGACAACGCCCGCAGCGTCAGCGTCGGCTGGGATAGCCCGGCGCAGATTTCCCTGTTCCTGCGTTCGGAAGTGTCCATGGACGCAGCGGGTCTGCTGAGGGAACGGATCCTCGAACGCAGCGATGTCGCCAGCGCCAGGCTGGTCAGCCGCGACCAGGCGCTGGAAGAATTTCGCCAGCTATCGGGGTTTGGCGACATCCTGCAGAATCTCGACGACAACCCGCTGCCCAACCTGGTGCTGGTGACTCCACTGGGGGGTGATGGGCAGGCCCAGCGGGCCGCGGAACTGCAGCTTGCGCTACAGGACGAGGCGGGTGTGGAGCGCGCGGTGCTGGACATGGAATGGGTGCAACGCCTCAACGCCCTGGTTGAGCTATCCCAGCGCGCGGTAGGAGCGCTAGGTGCAATCCTCTGCCTGGGGGTGTTGCTCGTGATTGGCAATACCATTCGCCTGGCCATTGAAAACCGGCGCCAGGAAATCCTCGTCATCAAACTGGTGGGCGGCAGCGATGCCTTTGTGCGCCGGCCCTTCCTGTATACCGGCTTCTGGTACGGCCTGGGCGGTGCCCTGCTGGCCTGGCTGGTGGTGGCCGTGGCCCTGTGGTGGCTGCGCGGACCCATGGCCACCCTCGCGCTGCTTTACCAGAGCGACTTTGTGCTCGAGGGCCTCGGATTCCTCGACAGCCTGGGCCTGCTGGTGGCGGGAGCCCTGCTGGGCCTGCTGGGCGCCTGGCTCGCAGTGGCACGTCACTTGAGCGCTGTACAGCCTCGCTAACACGCTGAAATAAAACAACTTTTTAATAGCCCGGTGATCCACTTGGGAACTTTTCCGGTATTAGCACTCAAAGTCATTGAGTGCTAAAATCGCCAACCCAATCGAGGAAATGACCAGAGCAATGAGTACCAGTCTTGCACCCGTAGACCAGCTTGTTCCCGGCGCCAACCTGGCGGCCTATGTACAGGCCGTGGGCAGCATTCCCGTGCTGAGCCAGGAGCGCGAGCAGGAGCTGGCAGAAGATCTCTACCACAACAACAACCTCGACGCCGCCCGACAGCTGGTTATGTCGCACCTGCGTTTCGTGGTGCACATCGCCCGCAGCTACTCCGGTTACGGCCTGCCCGAGGCCGACCTGATTCAGGAAGGCAATGTCGGCCTGATGAAGGCCGTCAAGCGTTTTGACCCGGCCCGCGGCGTACGCCTTGTGTCCTTCGCGGTGCACTGGATCAAGGCTGAGATCCATGAATTCATCCTGCGCAACTGGCGCATCGTCAAGATCGCCACCACCAAGGCCCAGCGCAAGCTGTTCTTCAACCTGCGCGGCCAGAAGAAGCAGCTCGGCTGGTTGAGCCAGGCAGAGGCAGAAGCCATCGCCGCTGATCTCAACGTCGACGTCAAGGATGTGCAAAGCATGGAAGGCCGTCTCAGCTCTTACGACACGGCTTTCGAATCACCTGTGGACAGCGACGACGACGAGGCCTGGCAGGCGCCGGCCAACTATCTCGAAGATCGCCGCCAGGACCCGGCCAGCCTGGTGGAAGACGCCGACTGGCAGGACAGCAGTGAGACCAGGCTGCACATTGCGTTGCGTGACCTGGATGAGCGCAGCCAGGATATCGTCGCCCGCCGCTGGCTGGCGGAGGACAAGGCCACCCTGCAGGAACTGGCGGCCGAGTACGGCGTTTCAGCCGAGCGCATTCGCCAGCTCGAGCAGAATGCCATGAAGAAGCTTCGGGCCAGCATGGAAGCCTGATCGGCTACCGTGCAGCCTGAGCCCAACCACTCCCCTTTTCTTGGAATCGCCGCTGGCAGTGGACTGCTGGCGGTAGCCCTGGGCGCCTTCGGTGCCCATGCGCTGCGCGCCCAACTCGACGCCCGCTCCATGGGCATTTTTGAGACCGCCGTGGAATACCACTTCGCCCACACCCTGGCCCTGCTGGCTGTGGCCCTGCTGGGCCGGGTGGCGAGCGCCCCGCGCCTGCTGCATTGGGCAGGCCTGGCCTTTACGGTCGGCCTGGTGCTGTTCAGCGGCAGCCTATATCTGTTGAGCACGACGGGTATTCGCTGGCTTGGCGCGATCACGCCACTCGGTGGCCTGTCCTTTATCGCCGGCTGGTCGCTGTTGCTGGCCTGGTCCCTGGGCCCGGGGCGCAGGCAGTCGTGAGTACCGACGAGCATGGACGTATCCGCAGTTTCGTAGTCCGGCCCGGTCGTATCACCGAGGGCCAGCGCCGCGCCCTGGAAGCCGGCCTGCCTCGCTACGGCCTCGCCAGGGAAGACGGCCCGCTGGACCCCGTTGCCGCCTTCGATCGCGAGGCACCGCTGGTCATGGAAATCGGCTTTGGCATGGGCCAGTCGCTGGTGGATATGGCGGCAGCGGAGCCCGCTACTGACTACCTGGGCATCGAGGTGCACCGCCCCGGGGTCGGGCGTCTGCTGCACAGCATGATGGAGCGGGACGTGGAGAATATTCGCGTTTACTGCGACGACGCGGTGCTGGTACTGGAGGAGTGTATTACCCCAGCCAGTCTCGACGGCATCCAGATCTTCTTCCCGGATCCCTGGCACAAGAAGCGGCACCACAAGCGCCGCCTCATCCAGCCCGCGTTTGTGGGCCTGCTGTGCGAGCGGCTCAAACCGGGTGGTTTCCTGCACCTGGCCACCGACTGGGAGAACTATGCCGAGCACATGCTCGAGGTCCTGTCGGCAGAAGCGCGACTCGAGAATCGCGCCGGGGCGGGTCAGTACTCACCGCGCCCGGAGCACCGGCCGCTCACCAAGTTCGAGCAGCGCGGCCAGCGCCTGGGTCACGGGGTCTGGGACCTGGTGTTCGAGCGGCGCGGCTAGCGGCAGCGCGCCAACGGGCGCAGCTAACACCCTCAGCTAATCCCTTCAACCACTCCCTTTAACTAAAGGAACTCGCTGACCAGGCTGTCCAGGTAGCGCCGCCCCAGTGGCGTGGGTCGGATTACTGCACCGCTCCACTCCAGCAATCCGCGGTCAGCCAGCTGCTCGAGGATGTCGGACACCGTGTCCAATGACAACCCGGTGCGCGCCTCGTAAAGCGCTGTTGAAAAGCCGTCACTGAGCCTCAGTGCATTGAGCATGAAATCCCCGGGCAGGTCCTCCCTGGCGAGCAACTGCCCCGCGCTATGGGCGTCTTCAGCAGCCAGGTACTCGGCGGGCTGCCGCCGTTTGGCGGTGCGGCGGATGGTCCCGGAATCCATTACCGAGAGCTTGCCGTGGGCACCGGCGCCAATTCCCAGGTAATCGCCAAATTCCCAGTAGTTGAGGTTGTGGCGACAGCGAAAGCCTGGCTGCGCATAGGCAGACACCTCGTAGTTGCCAAAGCCCGCCTGTCCCAGCAGCGTCTCGCCGGCGTCCTGGATGTCCCCGAGCGCGTCCTCGACCGGCAGCACCGGCGGTCGCTTGTAGAAAGCGGTATTGCGCTCGATGGTGAGCTGGTACCAGGACAGGTGGGCGGGCGCGAAGTCGATGGCCTGCTTGAGATCGGCACAGGCCCCGGCAACGGATTGGCCGGGAAGGCCGTGCATCAGGTCGATATTGAGGCTGTCGATGCCCGCAGCCTGAGCCATGCCGACTGCGCGCCGGGCCTGCTCGGCATCGTGCACCCGCCCCAGTGCTCGCAGGCAGTCGTCATCGAAACTCTGCACACCCAGTGAGATGCGGTTGACGCCGGCGTCGACAAAGCCTGCAAACTTCTCCGCCTCGGCACTGCTCGGGTTGGCTTCCAGGGTGATCTCGCAGTCGGCAGCCAGCGGCAGTCGGGAGCGCACTCCGTCGAGCAGGGATTTAAGGGCAGCGGTGGAGACCAGGCTGGGAGTGCCGCCGCCGATGAAGATCGATACCAGTGAGCGCCCCTGTGCCAGCGCCAGGTCGGCGTCGAGGTCGCGCAGGAGTGCCGCGACATACTCGGTCTCGGGAACAGTGCCCTCGTACTGGTGCGAGTTGAAATCGCAGTAGGGACATTTGCGCTCGCACCAGGGTATGTGGATGTAGAGGCTGAGCGGCGGCAGCTGCAGCGCGCTCACCCGAGCTCCTGTGCAAGCGCGTCCAGCAGCAGGGCCATGGCCTGGCCCCGATGACTGATGCGGTTCTTGGTGGCGGCGTCCAACTGAGCCGCGCTGGCATTCTCCGAGGGCACAAAGAACAGCGGGTCGTAGCCGAAGCCACCGCTGCCCGTGGGTTCGAACAGGATGCGCCCCTCCCAGTCCGCCTGGCAGATCACGGGATTGGGATCCTGCCAGTGGCGCAGGAACACCAGGGCGCAGTGGAAGCGGGCGCTGCGCGCCTCTTCGGGAACACCCGCCAGGGCCGCCAGCAGCTTATGGTTGTTGTCGGTATCGCTGGCATCCTCACCGGCGTAGCGCGCCGAGAAGATACCCGGTGCGCCGTCGAGGGCGTCGACGATCAGGCCCGAGTCGTCAGCGATGGCCGGCAGGCCGCTGTAGTGTGAGGCGGCATTGGCCTTGAGCAGGGCGTTCTCGACGAAGCTGTCACCGGTTTCATCCACCGGCTCGATGTCGAACGCGGACTGGGGCACGGCTTCGCAATTCCACTGTGCCAGCAGGTCGGCGAATTCGGCCAGCTTGCCGCGATTGCCGCTGGCAATAACGACCCGGTGGGGTTTGATGTCGGTGCTCATCCTGCTCTCCTGTTGCGGCGCTCAGCGGCTGATGTGGTAGATCGCCGTGGTGGCGAACAGGTTGGGCCAGGCCTTCGCCAGTACCCCGCCGTTATTGGCGGGCCCCACCATGTCGCGCTGCAGGATGCGAATGGCACGCTCCTGGCAAAGGCTTTCAAAATCCCGAACGGTACAGAAGTGGATGTTGGGCGTGTCGTACCAGGTGTAGGGCATGAACTTCGACACGGGCATACGTCCCCGACTGCCGAGATAGAGGCGGCAGCGCCACTGGCCGAAATTGGGGAAGGTAACAATGCACTCGCGTCCGATGCGCAGCATTTCATCCAGCACCAGGTGCGGGTAGCGCACCGCCTGCAGGGCGTGGGCCATCACCACGGTGTCGAAACTGTCATCGCGAAAATTATCCAGCCCCCGGTCGAGGTTCTGCTCGATAATGTTGAGGCCGCGGGCGATCCCGGCGCTGATGCTGCCGGCATCGATCTCCAGGCCGATACCCTTCACATCGCGCTCCGCTTGCAGCCGGGCCAGGAACTCGCCGTCGCCGCAGGCCAGGTCAAGCACCCGCGAGCCGGGCTTGATCCACTGCTGGATATGGGTGAGGTCCTGTCTCATGCCCCGCGTACCCGCTGCATATAGGCGGAGAACACTTCCACGTAGCGCGGTATCGGCAGCAGGAAGGCGTCATGGCCCTGGTCGGCCTGGATTTCTGCGTAGGAAACCGACTTGCCGGCGGCCAGCAGGGCGTCGACGATTTCCCGCGACCGCGAGGGCGAAAATCGCCAGTCGGTGCTGAATGACATGACCAGGAAGGAGGCACTGGCCTCGGCAAAGGCGGCCACCGGGTCGTCGCCGTACTCGCGGGCCAGGTCGAAATAATCCAGCGCCCGGGTCATAAGGATGTAGGTGTTGGCGTCGAAGCTTTCACTGAAGGTGCTGCCCTGGTGGCGCAGGTAGCTCTGCACCTGGAACTCGACGCCCTCGTCACTGCCCAGCGCCAGGTTTCCGGAGCGCAGGTCGCGCCCGAAGCGGTCGGCCATGGCATCGTCCGAGAGGTAGGTGATGTGGCCGACCATGCGGGCGATGGCCAGCCCGTCCCGGGGTACGGCCTGGTGCTGGCGGTAGCGCCCGCCGTGAAAGGCCGGATCCGATGTGATGGCCTGGCGGGCAATCTCGTTGAAGGCGATGTTCTGGGCGCTCAGCTTGAGGGCCGCGGCGATCACCACGCAGTGGCGCACCCGGTCGGGATACTCCAGCGCCCAGCGCATGGCCTGCATACCGCCGAGGCTGCCGCCGATCACCGCCGCCCAGCTGGGGATGCCAAGGCGGTCCGCCAGCATCGCCTGGCTGTGTACCCAGTCGCGGGCGCGCAGGGGCGGGAAGTCGGGGCCGTACTCCTCGCCGCTGTCCGGGTCGACGCTTAGCGGCCCGGTGGAGCCGTGACAGCCGCCCAGGTTGTTGAGGCTGACAACGAAGAAATGGTTGGTATCGATGGCCTTGCCGGGGCCTATGCAGGACTCCCACCAGCCGGGCTTGCGATCGGTCTCATTGTGATAGCCGGCGGCATGGTGGTGGCCGCTCAGGGCGTGGCATACCAGGACCGCATTGCTGGCGTCGGCATTCAACTCACCGTAGGTCTCATACACCAGCTCGAACTTCGGCAGACGGCGCCCGCAGGCAAGTGTCAGGCCTTCCGGGAATTCTGCGCGCTGCGGGGTGACCAGCCCGACGCTGTCCTTGGTGTCCGCGGAGTACATATGGCTGTCAGAAGCCGACCACCAGCGCCGGCTGCAGGTTAACGCCGCGGGCCGCGTAGCTGACAAAGATTTGCGCGATCTGGATGGCGACAAACACCAGGATCGGCGACAGGTCCAGGCCGCCCATGTTGGGAAGCAGCTTGCGGAATGGCGCCATGACCGGCTCGGTGAGCTGGTGCAGCAGGTAGATCACCGGGCTGGGGCTGCCTGGGGCCACCCAGCTGAGAATGATCATGGCGAGGATTGCGAAGAAGTAGAAATTCAGGAACAGGCTCACAATCCCCAGCGGCGCCCAGAGGATGGCCAGCAGGGGCGGTACCAGGCCCACCCCTTTTACCAGGCCCAGCACGAAAGTAGCGAGCAGTTCCGCCAGTAACAGCAGCACCAGGGAGGCGATGTCGAAACCACCGTAGCCCGGTATCAGCTTCCGCAGGGGAAACAGCAAGGGGTTGGTCATCTTTGCTACTGCCTGGCTGATGGGGTTGTAAAAGTCGGCGCGCACCAGCTGCATCAGGAAGCGCAACAGCACCAGCAGCATCAGCAGGTTGAAAAACACGTTCACCAACAGGGTGAAGGAATCGGCAATCGGACCCATAGCGTTCTATCCCAGTTCCCCGGCAAGTTCCCGGGAGCGTTCGGCGGCAGCCCGTATGGCCGCACTGACAATTTCTCTCAAGCCCGCAGCTTCGAAGCTCTGTATGGCGCGCTCGGTGGTTCCACCCGGGCTGGTGACACGCCGCCGCAGTTCCTGCAGGTCGATATCGCCCTCGGCGGCCATGCGCGCCGATCCCAGCGCAGTCTGTACTGCGAGCTGTTTGCTGGTCTCCCGGTCGAGGCCCAGCTCCTCGGCCGCATCGACCATGGCTTCCAGGAACAGGAAGAAATAAGCGGGGCCGCTGCCGGACAGGGCTGTAACCGTATCAATCTGGCTCTCTTCGGGTACCCAGCAGACACTGCCGACGGCACCGAGAATGACCTCGGCAATCTCCCGCTGGGCGGGGCCGCAGGCGCCGTTGGCGTGCAGTGCCGCAGCACCTTCCCGAAGCAGCGCCGGCGTATTGGGCATGCAGCGCACTACCGGGGTGCCCTCGCCGAGGGCGGCTTCGAGACTGGCCAGGGTAATGCCGGCAGCGATGGAGACCGCCATGGCGCCGCTGGCGGCCAGCGGCTCGCGAATGCTGGCCGCCGCCTCGGCCATCACCTGCGGCTTGACCGAAAGTACCACAACATCCGCGCCGTTGACCGCCTCGGCGTTGTCCTGGGTGGTACCCACCGGTGCCAACTGTCGCAGCCGCTCGATCGCCTCGGGAGTGGGATCGCTGGCGCAGATATTTTCCGCTGGCATGCCCTGCTCGAGCAGTCCGCCGATGATGCTGGACGCCATGTTGCCGGCGCCAATGAAACCAACCCTGAGATGCTTCACATTCGTCCCGTTGTGAGTAGCCCGGTAATATCGCCCGGTTGTCTATAAAGGCAGCAGAGTATACACGCGGCTTAGCGCGGCCCGAAGATATCCGTGCCGACGCGCACCATGGTTGCGCCCTCGGCGATAGCGGCCTCCAGGTCCCGGGACATGCCCATCGACAAAGTGTCCAGCCCGTCGATGCTCGCCTGCAGCCCCTCCAGGGCGTGCCGCAGGGCAGCAAAGGCCGCGCGCTGCTCAGCCGGATCGTCGCTGGGAGCGGGGATGGCCATCAAGCCGCGTAGCCTGAGCTGTGGCAGTCTCGCCACCTCGGCGGCCAGCGCCGGCAGCTCGTCGAGTCCGACACCTGCCTTGCTCTCTTCATTGCTGATGTTGACCTGCAGGCACAGGTTGAGTGGCGGCAATTCCTGCGGGCGCTGCTCGGACAACCGCCGGGCGATTTTGAGACGGTCCACGCTGTGCACCCAGTCGAAATGCTCGGCCACGGCGCGGGTCTTGTTGGACTGCAGTGGCCCGATGAAATGCCAGCGCAGCGGCAGGTCGGAAAGCTCCGCCATCTTGTCGAGGGATTCCTGCAGGTAGTTCTCGCCGATATCGATGACGCCCGCTGCAGCGGCCTCGCGAACGGCTGCGGCGGGTTTGGTTTTGGCCACCGCCAGCAGTGTGACCTGGCGCGCATCGCGACCGCAATTTTGTGACGCGATTCGTATTCTCTTTTCGAGCTTTGCGATATTCTTGGCTACTGCAAGGTCAGTCATGGCGCGGGTTGGTGCGGTAGCTAGCACTCATCTCCTCGACGGTTTTTCTGCATTAGAGTGGGACTCGAGAGGCGGTTTGTCAGGCCGGATCGACAGCCATTATAGAGGTATCTGAAATTGAGGTATCTGTGAGGGTAACGCGCCACACATGACTGCGGTCTGGCGTTGCGAGAGCGCGCGGCGTTGGACCGTCGGCCAGAATGGCCGGGCCGGGCTGGATAATAAAGGACGGTGAAACACCGCGATGTGCTCCCCGGGAGACTCCTGAGGGAGACGCAGCGGCTACAAAGATCTGACGGCTAGGACAGGGGAGCCGAAGTCTATGGATATCACGGAATTGCTCGCATTCAGCGCCAAGCAAGGCGCGTCGGATTTGCACCTCTCGGCCGGCCTGCCGCCGATGATCCGGGTGGACGGCGATGTGCGCCGCATCAACCTGCCGCCCATGGATCACAAGCAGGTACACGACCTGATCTACGAGATCATGAACGATAAGCAGCGCAAGGATTTCGAAGAGTTCCTGGAGACGGACTTCTCCTTCGAAGTTCCCGGCGTGTCCCGCTTCCGCGTCAATGCCTTCAACCAGAACCGCGGTGCCGGTGGCGTATTTCGGACCATTCCCTCCAAGGTGTTGACCATGGAAGACCTGGGTATGGGCCAGGTGTTCAAGGATATCGCGGAAGTACCCCGCGGACTGATGCTGGTGACCGGTCCGACCGGCTCCGGCAAGTCCACCACGCTGGCGGCGATCATCGACTTCATCAATGACACACGCTACCAGCACATCCTCACCATCGAGGATCCGATCGAATTTGTGCACGAGAGCAAGAAGTGCCTGATTAACCAGCGCGAGGTGCACAAGGATACGCTGGGCTTCAACGAGGCGCTGCGCTCGGCACTGCGGGAAGACCCCGACATCATCCTGGTGGGCGAGCTTCGCGACCTGGAAACCATCAAGCTGGCGCTGGAAGCGGCGGAGACCGGTCACCTGGTATTCGGCACCTTGCACACCCAGTCCGCGGCCAAGACCATCGACCGTATCATCGACGTGTTCCCGGCGGCGGAGAAAGCCATGGTGCGCTCCATGCTGTCGGAATCCTTGCAGGCGGTGATTTCCCAGACGCTTCTGAAGAAGCAGGGCGGTGGCCGGGTGGCGGCCCACGAGATTATGCGCGGTACCTCGGCGATCCGTAACCTGATCCGCGAGGATAAAGTGGCGCAGATGTACTCGGCGATCCAGACGGGTGGCTCCATTGGCATGCAGACCCTGGACCAGTGCCTGGAGCGCCTGCTGGAGAAGCGGCTGATCAGCCGTGAGGCTGCCAAAGAGAAGGCCAAGATGCCGGAGAATTTCTAGGCGATCGCCTGGCGCGACGGCGCGAAAGAGATTGAGGGAGAGAACCAGTGGATATCGATAAGCTGTTAAAGTTCATGGTGGACAAGGGCGCCTCTGACGCCTTTATCACCGCGGGCGTGGCCCCCAGTCTCAAGATCAACGGCAAGGTAATGCCGGTTTCCGATCACATCCTTTCCCCTGACCAGGTGTTCAAGGTCGTCACCGGTGTCATGAGCGATGATCAGCGCGCGGAATTCGACGAACACCACGAGTGCAACTTCGCCGTGGCTCGCGATTCCATCGGTCGTTTCCGTGCCAGCGCCTTTTACCAGCGCAACCAGCCTGGCATGGTGCTGCGCCGCATCGAGACCACCATTCCCACCATCGAGGACCTGAAACTGCCGACGGTGATCAGGGATCTGGCCATGACCAAGCGCGGCCTGATTATCTTTGTGGGCGCCACCGGTACCGGTAAGTCCACCTCGCTGGCGTCCATGATCGGCTATCGCAACAAGAACTCCACGGGCCACATCATCAGCATCGAGGATCCGATCGAATTCATCCACGAGCACGCGGGCTGCATCGTCACCCAGCGCGAGGTGGGTATCGATACCGACAGTTTCGAGGTGGCCCTGAAGAATACCCTGCGCCAGGCACCGGACGTGATCATGATTGGTGAGGTGCGGACCAAGGAAACCATGGAGCAGGCGATCACCTTTGCGGAAACCGGTCACCTGTGCCTGTGCACCCTGCACGCCAACAACGCCAACCAGGCACTGGACCGCATCCAGCACTTCTTCCCGGTAGAGCGTCACGACCAGATCTGGATGGACCTGTCTCTGAACCTCAAGGGGATGGTGGCACAACAGCTGGTGCCAACGAAGGACGGCAAGAGCCGTCGCGCGGTGATCGAGGTGCTGCTGAACACGCCGCTGGTCTCCGACCTGATTCGCAAGGGCGAGGTACACCTGCTCAAGGAGCTGATGGCCAGCTCTAACGAACAGGGCATGCAGACTTTCGACCAGGCCCTGTTCCGCCTTTTCAAGGAAGGCGCTATCGACGAGGAGAAGGCGCTGGCTCACGCGGATTCGCGCAACGACCTGCGCCTGATGATCAAGCTCGATGCCGACGGCGCCGACGGTGTAGCGACTGCACCGGAGTTGAGCATGGAAGACGACGAGGGCGAGCGCCAGAACTTCATGCGCTAGCGTGAGGGTTCAGGGCGAGGCGTGTAGCGCCAGCCAGCTCTCCAGTATCAACTTTGCGGCCAGGCTGTCCGCCGGGTCCTTCCGGTAATCGCCCCCGTGTCCCGCATCCCTGAGCAACTGCTTGGCTTCAAAGCTCGACAGCCGCTCGTCCATGTAGTCCACCGGCAGCCGGCAGCGCTCGGCGATGCGGCGTCCGAACTTTGCGGCCCGTCGCGACAGCTCGCTTTCCGTGTCGTCCATGTTCAGGGGGCTGCCCACCAGCAGCAGATCCGGTTGCCAATCGGCGACCAGCTTTTCCAACGCCACCCAGTCGGGGATGCCGTCACGGGCTCGCAGCACCGTTAACGCCTGGCAGGTCCCGGTCTGGCGATTGCCCACCGCCACCCCGATCTGGCGCAGGCCGAAGTCAAAGGCGAGGATGGTGGTGGCGGTGCTGGCGTTGTCGCTGGGGGGCTTGATGAAACTCAGGCGTGTCCCGCCTCTCCCGAGAGCAGGTTCATGTCGACGCCCAGGCGTGCGGCCGCGGCGCTCATGCGCAGGTGGTAAGGGGTGTCGAAAATGATGGAGCTGTCGGCCGGCAGGGTCAGCCAGCTGTTGTCGGAGAGTTCCGCTTCCAGCTGGCCCGCAGACCAGCCGGCGTAGCCCAGCGCCACCAGGCAGTCTTCCGGCCCTTCCTCATCGGCGATTGACTCGAGAATATCCCGCGAGGTGGTCAGCCAGATTTCGTCGGTGACCGCCAGGGTCGCCTCCCAGTCGCGCGGCGCCGGCCGGTGCAGGACAAAGCCACGGTCCATGTGCACCGGGCCACCCGCCATTACCGGGGTCTCCTGCAGCCGCCCCGCGGCGGACAGGTTCAGGTGTTCCAGCACCTCTTCGACACAGAGGTCCAGGGGCTGGTTGATGACAATGCCCATGGCACCGTGTTCATTGTGTTCACAGAGGTAGGTGACGCTGTTGGCAAATATGGCGTCGGTGAGGCTGGGCATGGCCAGCAAAAAGTGGTTGCGCAGACTGTCGCCTGATTCGCTGCGCGCTACTAATCCGTTCATGGGCAGGTACCGGTGCGGCGCTGGGCGGCAGGTAGCCTTACCCCTAGCCTCTAACTGAGCTTAGCCGGTTTTTCCTGAATTTCCACGTGCGGATGATTTCGAGCATATCGGTAGTCTCCCGCAGCTCTGGCGGGAACGGCTCGAAGGGTGCTGCCATACGCACGATGCGGATGGCGGCTTCATCCAGCACTGCGTGGCCGGAGGATGACAGCACCTCGATATTGTCGATGGTGCCGTCGTAGCGGATGGCGACCAGCAGTCTCAGGTCGCCGTAGATGCCGTATTGGCGTGAGGCACTGGGGTAGTGCTGGTTGCCCACCGCCTCAACCCGGGTGCGCCAGTTGTGCAGGTAGGCCGCATCCGCCGCAGCCCGGGCCGATAGCGCCGTCAGGCGCTTCACCCGAGGTCGTTCCGCATAGGCCTGTTGCTGCTCGTCGAGACGTGCCTCGAGGCTGGCAATGCTCTCCGACAGCTTGCGAATCTCGGGGTCTACCGCCGCGGAGAACACCGGTTCCGGCTCTTCTTCCACTGGTTCCTGGATAACCTGCCTGAGGGCGTTGTTGATGGTGGTGACGATGGCGTCTTCACGCGCCTGGGGCTGCACTTCGGTGACCCGCGGGGCGCCGCCCAACTCGCGAATCCGGTTGTCGCTGAATTCGGCCTGGCGGCGGGTAGTGAGTTCGGCGCGCTCGGCCAGGGTGCCGCTGCCGGCCTGGTTGGCCTGGGCGACAAAGCGGGCGTCCTCGGGTGCGTCGCTGCTGCGATACTGAGCCAGCGTCACCTCCAGTTGCGGTGCACGATAATCGGACGTGTCCCTGGCGAAACTGATGCCCAGGATGAGCATCAGGTGCAGGGCGAAAGCAACAAAGACGAAAAAGCCCAGGTGATCGTGCTGTGGGCTGTGGCGTTCTGCGAACTCCATTACGGCGATAGCGTACCTCTCAGGCCAGTCGCTCCATTATACAGTCCATCAATTGACCGCCAATGTCGGTATCAAAGGCGGCGTCGATCTCGCGGATACAGGTGGGGCTGGTGACGTTGATCTCGGTAAGGTAGTCGCCGATGACATCGAGACCGACAAACAGCAGGTCTTTCTCTTTCAGCGCCGGGGCGACCTGCTCGACGATCCAGCGGTCGCGGTCGGTCAGTTCCTGGGCAACGCCGCTGCCGCCTGCCGCCAGGTTGCCGCGGTTTTCCCCCGCCAGCGGGACTCTCGCGAGGCAGTAGGGTATTGCTTCGCCGTTGACCAACAGGATGCGCTTGTCGCCCTCGGAAATCTCCGGGATGAAACGCTGGGCCATGATCGTGGTCTGGCCGAAATCGGTCAGCGTTTCGAGGATCACGTTGAGGTTGGGATCTTCAGGCTTGACCCGAAAGATGGACGAGCCGCCCATGCCGTCCAGCGGCTTGAAAATCACGTCGCCGTGTTCGGCGTAGAAGGCCTTCAGGCGCTCGTTGTCGGCGCACACCAGCACGGGCGGACAGCACTGGGGAAACTGGGTAGCGAACACCTTCTCATTGCAATCCCGGAGGCTGGCGCAGCGATTGACGATCAGCGTGCCCTGGCGCTCCGCCACTTCCAGCAGGTAAGTGGTATAGACGTACTCGTTGTCGAAAGGGGGGTCCTTGCGCATCAGGATCACGTCGAGGTCCGCCAGTCGCCGGGTGGTAGTCTCGCCCTTCTCAAAGAAGTGCGCGGGGTCGCGGAATACCGAGAGCTTCGTCATGCTGGCCAGGGCCTCGCCCTGGTCCAGGAAAATGTCCTGGGGCGTCATGTAGTTGAGTTCCCAGCCGCGGTCTGCCGCCGCCCACAGCATCGCCATGGTGCTGTCTTTCTTGTAGTTGACCCTCTCGATGGGGTCCATGACCACGCCAAGTTTGACGCCCATTGCCGGCACCTCCTGCACAAAGAGCGGCTAAGTTACGCAGTTGTCATGGCGGGTGCAAGCGGGTGCCCGCGCCCTTAAAATGTCGATAAACCCCGCAGGAGAACTGCGATGAGCCTCTATCTTGCGCTGGCCATACTGCTGGCGCTGTGCACTGTTACCGCCCTGGTCAAGGCCCGGCGCCTGAGCTACGGCGCCATACCCTGGTTCTTTGCCGGCTGGCTGACCGGGGAGCTGGCCTGGTTCCACATGGCCTGGTCGCTGCTGCTGAGCCTGCTGGTAGCGATGGGCGACGGCCTCGACAGCGAAGCCGGCCGCTGGGGCCTGATCCTGTTCCTGTTGAGCTGGTTGGGGCTGGCCTGGCTGCATGTACAGGCCATGAATACCAGAGCCGTGCTGGAGGCTGCACTGCGTGATGCACTGGGCAAGAACTACCGGGGTGACATCCCGCTGGCACGGCAGCATGTGCTGGATGCGTCGATCGAAACCCGTTACTGGCTGCGTCCTTTCAGCATGCGCCGGCCCGGTGTGAAGCTGCATCGCAATATCAGCTACGGAGAGCACGGCGTCCGTAACACGCTGGATGTCTACGAGCCGGAAGAGCCTCGGGAAGGCGGCTACCCGGTCCTGCTGCAGGTGCACGGTGGCGGCTGGATGGTGGGTGCCAAGCATCAGCAGGGCCAGCCACTGCTGTATCACCTGGCCAGCCGCGGCTGGCTTTGCGTCGCCTGCAATTACCGCTTGAGTCCGCATTCCGCCTTCCCGCATCACATTATCGATGTGAAGCGCAGCATCGCCTGGATACGCGAGCACGCCGGGGACTACGGCGGCAATCCGGACTTTCTCGCCATTACCGGTGGCTCCGCGGGCGGCCACCTGGCGGCGTTAGCCGCCCTGACCCCAAACCTGGCAGAGTGGCAGCCCGGCTTCGAAGAAGCCGATACCCGGTTGCAGGCAGCAGTCCCCTTCTACGGTGTCTATGACTTCCTCGACAGTGAGGGCATTCGCGGCACCATGTCCATGGAGGACATTCTTGCCCGCTATGTCATGCAGACTGACGCCAGTGAGGCGCGGGAGGCCTGGCAGCAGGCTTCACCGCTCTACCAGGTACGCGCCGACGCACCGCCGACCTTCCTGGTGCAGGGAACCCACGATTCCCTGGTGTGGGTGGAAGAGGCGCGGCACTTTGCCAACCGCCTGCGGGCGGTGTCGGACCAGGTGGTGGCCTACGGGGAACTGCCGGGTGCCCAGCATGCCTTCGAGGTATTTCACTCGGTGCGCACCGACCAGTCGCTGGAGTCCGTGACCGGATTCCTGGAATGGTGTCACGCACGCTGGGCTGCGGACTAACTGCGCTGCTCCACTTCCGTGCGATAGACCTCGAAGCCGCGGGACTGGTAGTTGCCGAGTGCGGAGGGGTGGTCGAGGCTGCAGGTATTCACGGTCACCCGGTTCGCGTCCCAGGCCCAGGCCTCGGCGATCGCACAACTTAAGAAATAGCTACCCAGGCCACGGCCGATAAACGGCTGTGCCAGGCCGAAATAGCAGATATCGACGCTGCCATCGGCGCGTTTCTCGAGCTCAAAGTAACCCGCGGGGCTGCCCTCCACCCAGGCTGCCCAGGTGCGCAAGCTGTCACGCTCGGCGTAGGCCCGCCACTGGGCATCGGACCAAGACAGTTTGTCCACCCACTGCCAGGGTGCACCGACCAGTTCGTAGAGAAAGCGATTGAAGCGGAACTGCCTGACGGTCGCCTCCTCCACCCGAATTCCCCCCGGGTTCGGTGTGTGCAGGTGCTGCCCAGGGTCTGTCTGCTGCAGGTACCAGACCTTTACCTCAGTCATCGCTGTTTCCTCGCGGTGCCGTCAGCAGGACGGCGACACCCCCAAGGCCCGCCAGCGCTGACGCGGCGATGATGCCGGTCTTGGCCAGCAACAGGTCACGGTGATAGTCGATGAAACCCAGGTCGGCGATAAAGATCGACATCGTGAAGCCGATGCCACCCAGCAGTCCCACGCCGACAACATGGCGCATGGTCAATCCCTCGGGCAACTGCGCCCAGCCCAGTTTCACCGTCACCCAGGTGAAGCCGGCTATGCCCAGCGGCTTGCCGACCAGCAGACCCGCCAGTACCCCGAGGCTGATGGGGTGGGCCAGGTAGGCTGCGAAATCGTCGAAGTCGATGGGAATGCCGGCATTGGCCAGGGCGAAGATCGGGATCACCAGGTAGGCCACCGGCAGGTGGAAGCCGTGCTCGGCGCGCTGGGCCGGCGCCTGCACCAGGTGAACGCCGTCACCGAGGCTGTTGACCAGGCTGCGGAAACGGTTGTTGTGGATGATGTCAGGGTTGTCGGCGATGGAGCGCTCCATCTTCCCGGTCAGGTCGCGCACTTTGTCGATAAACAGGGCCGGGTCAAACTTTGGTCGAATCGGAATTGAGAAGGCGATAATGATGCCGGCAATAGTGGCGTGAATGCCGCTTGCCAGCATGGCAGACCAAAGCAGCAGCCCGATCATGGCGTAGGGCAGGCCGTGACGAATGCCGCCCAGGTTGAAGCTGACCAGCATGGCGGTGAACAGGCCCACGTAGGCCAGCGCGGTGTAGTTGAGGGCATCGGTGTAAAACAGCGCGATCACTGCCACCGCGCCGAGATCGTCGACAATTGCAAGTGCGATCAGGAAGGTGATCAGCGATTTGGGCACGCGGTTGCCCATCAGGCTCAGTGCGCCGATGGCAAAGGCAATATCGGTGGCCATGGGTATACCCCAGCCGTTGGCGGCGTGGCCGGTCGGGTTCAGCACGTAATAAGCCAGTGCCGGCACCACCATGCCGCCGATAGCGGCCATGATCGGCAGCAGCGCCTGCTTCGGGGAGGACAACTCTCCCACCAGCAGTTCGCGTTTCAGTTCCAGGCCGATGATCATGAAGAAAAACGCCATCAGCAGCTCGTTGATCCAGTGGTGGATCGACAGCGAGAACACGGCGCTGGAGAAGCCGATACTGATTGGCTTGTGCAGCAGCTTGTCGTAGCTCTCCTGCAGCGGACTGTTGGCCAGCACCAGGGCCAGCACCGCGCAGATCATCAGCAGCGCACCGCTGGTGGTCTGGCGGTGGATGAATGCTTCCAGCGGGGTCAGCACCCGGTCGAAGGATTTCTCCCAGGGCGCGTGATAGATACCTTTGGCCATGGCCGGCTCCGGCGGCGGTTACCGTGTCGATTATTTCGGCTGAGCGCGACGACTACAAGCGCGCCTGCGCTGCCCTGGCTCAGCTGCGGGTCAGTTTGGCGGTGTGGCTGGAGGTGGCGGTGAGAATGCCGTCGGCGTTGTACAACTCGCCCTCGAGGAAGCTGATCTTGTAGCCGGCCCGGCGAATGATGCCGCGACAGGTAAAGCGACCGGCCAGGGAAGGCTCCAGGAAACTGACCTTGATCTCCAGGCTGGCGAGGCCGGTAACGTCCCGGTTGTTGGCGAAGACCGCATGGGACATGGTGGCGTCCAGCATGGCTGTGATGATGCCGCCCTGGACCACGTTGGTGGAGTGACACAGCTCTTCGCTGATGTCGTATTCCATGACGCACAATCCCTCGTCGACATCGGTGATGTATCCGCCAAGCGTGCGAATAATGGCGGGCCGGTGGTTGTTCAGCGTGGCAATCAGCTCGGTTTTGGAGGTGGCCGAAGCGTCAGTCACTGCATGTCTCCCCAGTAAAATTGCAGGATGGATAACGCCGCCAGCGGCGCGGTTTCGGTGCGCAGCACGCGCGGCCCCAGGGTCAGTGGCTGGAAACCTGCGACCTCGGCGGCCTCGATTTCCGCCGCCGACAGGCCGCCCTCAGGGCCGACCAGCAGGGCCACCGATGCCGGTGCCGGAGACTCCGCGAGACCCTGGTCGCTGCGGTGGTGCAGGACCAGCTTGAGCTCGGCCTCTGCACCCTCGAGCCACCTGGCCAATGGCGCGGGTTCGGCGATCGCGGGCAGGCGATTGCGGCCGCACTGCTCGCAGGCGCTGATGGCCACCTGTTGCCAGTGACGGACTTTCTTCTGCTCTCGCTCCCCCTTGAGTCGCACCTCGGTGCGTTCGGTCACCAGGGGCTGAATAGCGGCGACGCCGAGCTCTGTGCCTTTCTGCACCACCAGGTCCATGCGCTCACCGCGGCTGATGCCGACTCCCAGGGTAATCGGCAGGCTGGCTTCGCGGTCCTCCGGGAAGAACTCGCTGACGGCCACCGTCACGGTCTGCTTGCTGATCGCGGAAATGTTGGCGAGATACTCACCTCCCGCACCATTGAACAGGCGTATCGGTGTGCCTTCGCGCAGCCGCAGGGCGCTGGCGATGTGGCGGCTGGGCCCCGTTTCCAGGGCCAGCTCATCACCCGCAGAGAGGGGCTGTTCGGTAAAAAACCGCGGTGCGTCGGGCGCTGGGCTCATGCCGAGGCGCGGTTGACCTCGGCGGGGGCTGAGAACTGCAGGTTGTGGAAAATGGTCTGTACCGGCTCCAGCTGGTTCATGGTGTAGAAGTGGATGCCGGGGCAGCCGTTGTCCATCAGCGTCTGGCACAGCTGGGTGACCACCTCGATGCCGAAAGCGCGGGTGCTGTCGGGGTCGCCCTTGAAACCTTCCATGCGCTGGGCAATCCAGCGCGGGATCTCGGCACCACAGTTGCGCGAGAAGCGCGCCAGGTTTTCGAAGTTGGTGATCGGCATAACGCCGGCGAAGATCGGTTTGTCGATGCCGGCATCGAGGCAGCGATCCATGTAGTAGAAGTAGGCATCGACATTGTAGAAGTACTGGGTGATCGCAATATCGGCTCCGGCGTCAAATTTGCCCTTCAGATAGTGCACATCGCTGTCATAGCTGGTGCTTTCCGGGTGGATCTCCGGGTAGGCGCCCACGGCGATGCGAAAGTGATCGCCGGTGCGCTCGCGGATGAAGCGCACCAGCTCGCTGGCGTATACCAGCTGGGTGCGACCACCCATGCCAGAGGGCATGTCGCCGCGCAGCGCCACCAGGTGGTTGACGCCGAGGGCGACGTAGCGATCCAGCAGCTCGCCGATGGCCGTTTCGTTGTCGCCGCCAAAACTCAGGTGCGGGGCGATAGTCGAGCCGGCGCCGTGAACCTGTTCGACGATGTCGAAGGTGTTGTCCCGGGTCGAGCCGCCGGCGCCGTAGGTGCAGGAGAAGAACTCCGGACCCAGCGCCTGCAGCGCAGGCGCCGTGACTTCCAGCAATTTGCGACGCCCTTCATCCGTCTTGGGCGGAAAGAACTCAAAGCTGATATTGGCGGCTGACATCGGTTTTACCTTCTGCTCGCTTAGTACTTGTAGCTATCGGGCTTGAACGGGCCTTCGGCCTTGACGCCGATGTAGTTGGCCTGCTCGTCGGTGAGCTTCGTCAGTACACCACCGAAACCGCCGACCATGTGGGCCGCCACTTCCTCGTCGAGCTTCTTGGGCAGTACCTCGACGGTGATGGCGGTGGCCTTCATGTTGTCCTCGAGGTCGGCAAAGCGGCGCTCGAACAGGTAGATCTGTGCCAGCACCTGGTTGGCGAAGGAGCCGTCCATGATCCGCGAGGGGTGGCCGGTGGCGTTGCCCAGGTTCACCAGGCGGCCTTCGGCCAGCAGGATCAGGTGGTCGTTGGCGGCGCGGTCGCGATACACCAGGTGTACCTGAGGCTTCACTTCTTCCCACTCGTAGTTCTCACGCATGTAGGCGGTGTCGATCTCGTTGTCGAAGTGGCCGATGTTGCAGACCACGGCGCCGGACTTGATCGCCTTGATCACTTCGCTATCGCAGACGTTGTAGTTGCCGGTAGCGGTGCACAGCAGGTCGGTCTTGGCCAGCAGCTGGGTATCGACGCCCTTGCTGCGGTCGCCGTCGATGTAGGCGGACACCACCTCGAAGCCGTCCATGCAGGCCTGCATGGCGCAGATCGGGTCGATCTCGGCGACGCGGACGATCATGCCTTCCTGGCGCAGGGACTGGGCGGAACCCTTGCCCACATCGCCGTAGCCGATCACCAGCGCTTGCTTGCCGGATAGCAGGTGGTCGGTGGCGCGCTTGATGGCGTCGTTGAGGCTGTGGCGGCAGCCGTATTTGTTGTCGTTCTTGCTCTTGGTGATGGAGTCGTTGACATTGATGGCCGGCACCTTGAGGGAGCCTTCCTTCATCATCTCGATCAGGCGGTGCACGCCGGTGGTGGTTTCCTCGGTGATGCCGTGCACATTGTCGAGCAGCTGCGGGTACTTGTCGTGCAGCATGGCGGTGAGGTCACCACCGTCGTCCAACACCATGTTCACGTCCCAGGGAGTGCCGCCCTTGAGAATGGTCTGCTCTATGCACCACTCGTACTCCTCCTCGGTCTCACCCTTCCAGGCGAAGACCGGGGTGCCGGCGGCGGCGATGGCCGCGGCGGCGTGGTCCTGGGTGGAAAAGATGTTGCAGGATGACCAGCGCACCTCGGCGCCCAGCGCCTGCAGGGTCTCGATGAGAACCGCGGTCTGGATGGTCATGTGGATACAGCCGAGAATCTTTGCGCCCGCCAGCGGCTGGCTGGGGCTGTACTTGTCGCGCAGCGCCATCAGCGCGGGCATCTCGCCCTCGGCGATGGCGATTTCGCGGCGGCCCCAGTCGGCGAGGCTGATGTCAGCGACCTTGTAGTCGGCCACGGTGTCGAGTTTTTCTGCAGTGCTCATGTGAGTGTCTCCTCAGGCAGACGCGCGCAGGGCGTCAGCTTTGTCAGTTTTTTCCCAGGTGAATTCGGGCTCCTCGCGACCGAAGTGGCCGTAGGCAGCGGTGTTGAAATAGATCGGGCGCTTGAGATCCAGCATCTCGATCAGGCCCTTCGGGCGCAGGTCGAAGTGCTCGCGCACCAGGTCGACAATACGGTCTTCCGCCACGGTGGCGGTGCCGAAGGTGTTGACGGAAATCGAGGTGGGCTCGGCCACGCCGATGGCATAGGACACCTGGATCTCACAGCGATCGGCGAGGCCGGCGGCGACGATGTTCTTGGCCACGTAGCGGCCGGCGTAGGCGGCGCTGCGGTCAACCTTGGAGGGGTCCTTGCCGGAGAAGGCGCCGCCGCCGTGGCGGGCCATGCCACCGTAGGTGTCGACAATGATCTTGCGGCCGGTCAGGCCGCAGTCGCCGAGCGGACCGCCGATGATGAACTGGCCGGTGGGGTTGATGTGCACACGGGTGTCGTCGTGCAGCCATTCCGCGGGCAGCACGTGGCGAATCACGTTTTCCATGATCGCTTCATGGATGTCAGCCTGGCTGATGCCCTCGTCGTGCTGGGTGGACAGTACCACCGCGTCCACCGCGACCGGCTTGCCGTCTTCGTAGCGCAGGGTGACCTGGCTCTTGGCGTCGGGGCGCAGCCAGGGCAGCACCCCATCCTTGCGCAGGTGGGCCTGGCGCTCCACCAGGCGGTGCGAGTAATAGATCGGAGCCGGCATCAGCACGTCGGTTTCACTGGTGGCGTAGCCGAACATCAGGCCCTGGTCACCGGCGCCCTGCTCCTTGTCTTCGCCCTCGTCCACGCCCATGGCAATGTCGGGAGACTGCTTGCCGATGGCATTCAAAACGGCGCAGGACGCGCCGTCAAAGCCGACCGTGGAGCTGTCGTAGCCGATGTCGAGGATGACCTTGCGGACCACATCTTCCAGCTCGACATAGGTGGAAGTGGTTACTTCACCGGCGATGATGGCCATGCCGGTCTTGACCATGGTCTCCACCGCTACTCGCGCGTGGGGGTCATCGGCGAGGATGGCGTCGAGGATGGCATCGGAAATCTGGTCGGCCATCTTGTCCGGATGTCCTTCCGATACCGACTCGGAGGTGAAAAGGGAATACTCGCTCATTGCTTAGTCCTTAACTTGTCGATTGGTGGCCAAACAGGCGCACCTGTACTTGAAATCCGTTGCGCTGTGCCAGGTAGATCCCGGCGTTCTCGGTAAGCCCGGCGCTGCTGGCCCAGGAGGCCAGCTCTTCGGGCTCAAAACCCAGCCACAGGTCGCCGCAGGCCTCGCGCGCCCAGTCCTGGTCGTGACGGCAGAGGTCGGTCACCAGCAGCACGCCCCCCGGTGCCAGGCAGCCGGCGAGGTCCTGCAGGATGTCGGCCGGTGAGGGGTTATGGTGCAGCACCATGTTGACCACGATGCAGTCGGCAGACAGTGCCTTGAGCCGGGGGTGGCGCGTGTCGCCGTGCACGAACTCGATATTGCCGAGGCCGGCATCCGCGGCCCGGGCCTTTGAGCGGGCCAGCATTTCCTCGGCGCTATCCAGCGCCACTACCCGTTCAAAGCCCTCGCTGAGGGTGGTGAGGAAGTCGCCGTCGCCGGGGCCTACTTCCAGTACGGTGTGGCGCTGCGCCAGCGGTGCTTCCGCCAGCGCCTGGGCCACGGTGTCGGCGTACTGCTCGTAGCTCGCAATCAGGTCCTGCTGTTCGCGGAATTCATCGGCATGCTGCTGGAAGAAGGTCCTTGAAGACTGCTCGCGCTCGTTGCGCAGCTCCGACAATCGTTCCCGCAGCAGGGCTTCCAGCGGCAGTTCGTCGACGCTGGCCAGCAGGGCTGCCTGCAGCTGCCCCAGCGCCGACTGGGGCTCAGGTACCGCGCGGCGGTAGAAAATGGTGTTGCCCTCGCGCCGACTGGTAACCAGGCCGGCGCCTGCCATCACCTTCAGATGATGGCTCAGCGCCGGCTGGCGCATGTCCAGCAGCGTGCAGAGCTCCTGGACGGCGAGTGAATCCTGGCGTAGCAGCTTGAGAACGCGCAGGCGCAGCGAATCGCCGCTGGCCTTGCACAGGCCGGCGAGCAGTTCGATGGCGTTGTCTGCTTCGCGGGATTCGCCAGCCGGGATTCCGGCATCCTCGCGGGCCTCGGTGAGAGCAGGCATGGCGGGGAAGTCTAGCAGATGCTCAATCTATATCAAATTATTTTGATATAGATTTCCGGCTGACACCGCCGGGTTACCCCAATGGCGCCCAGGGCCTTGTTATTGGCGGCTTCCCGCATTGCCCCGGGCCAGCGGTTACGAGAGAATAGCGCCCTTTTTTGACACCCCGGAGTTTCCTGATGACGTCTCAGACTGACCTCGCCAACGCCATCCGTGCGCTGAGCATGGACGCGGTGCAGAAGGCCAATAGCGGCCACCCCGGCGCGCCCATGGGCATGGCGGATATTGCAGAGGTGCTGTGGCGGCAATACCTGGTGCACAACCCGGCCAATCCGGGCTGGCCCAACCGCGATCGCTTCGTGATGTCCAACGGCCACGGCTCCATGCTGATCTACTCGCTGCTGCACCTGACGGGTTATGACCTGCCGCTGGACGAACTCAGGAATTTCCGGCAGCTGCACAGCAAGACCCCGGGCCACCCCGAGTACGGTTACGCGCCGGGCGTTGAGACCACTACCGGCCCGCTGGGCCAGGGCATCAGTAACGCGGTGGGCATGGCCATAGCGGAGAAGGTGCTGGCCGCCCAGTACAACCGCCAGGAATACCGGGTCATTGAACACTTCACCTACTGCTTTGCCGGCGACGGCTGCCTGATGGAAGGCATCTCCCACGAGGTCTGTTCGCTGGCGGGCACCCTGGGCCTCGGCAAGCTGATAGTCTTCTACGATGACAACGGCATTTCCATTGACGGCGAGGTCGAGGGCTGGTTTACCGACGATACGCCGGCGCGCTTTGACGCCTACGGCTGGCAGGTCATTCCCGGCGTAGACGGCCACGATCCCGCCGCCATCAAGACCGCCATCGATCACGCCCGCGCCGACACTTCTCGGCCGACGCTGATCTGCTGCAAGACCATAATCGGCAAGGGCGCGCCCAACAAGCAGGGCAGCGAATCCTGTCACGGCGCCGCCCTCGGCGAAGACGAGGTGGCCGCCACCCGTGACAACATCGGCTGGGCCCATGCACCCTTTGAGGTGCCGGATGATATCTACAGCGCCTGGGACGGCCGCGCGGCGGGCGCCGCGGCGGAAGAGGAATGGCAACAGGTAATGAATGCCTACACGGCGGAATTCCCAGAACTGGCGGCGGAACTAAAGCGCCGACTGGCAGGTGAGCTGCCGGAGAATTTCGCCGCCGAGTCCGAGGCCTATATCCGCCAGTGCCAGGCCGACGGTGACAGTATCGCCAGTCGCAAGGCCTCCCAGAATTGCCTCAATGCTTACGGCGCCCTGTTGCCGGAGCTGCTCGGGGGCTCAGCCGACCTTGCCGGCTCCAACCTGACGGTGTGGAGCGGCAGCAAGCCCATCACTGCCGCCGACGCCTCAGGCAACTACGTCTACTACGGCGTGCGCGAGTTCGGCATGTCGGCGATCATGAACGGCATCGCTCTACACGGGGGTTTCATCAACTACGGCGCGACCTTCCTTATCTTCATGGAATACGCCCGCAACGCGGTGCGCATGGCGGCGCTGATGAAGCAGCAGTCGATTTTCGTCTATACCCACGATTCGATCGGCCTCGGCGAAGACGGCCCCACCCATCAACCGGTGGAGCAGCTCACCAACCTGCGCACCACGCCCAACATGGTGACCTGGCGTCCCTGTGACGCGGTGGAATCGGCGGTGGCCTGGAAGGCCGCTATCGAACATCGCGACGGCCCCAGCGCGCTGGTGTTCTCGCGCCAGGGCCTGCCACACCAGGCGCGCAGCGATCAGCAGCTGGCGGACATCGCCCGTGGCGCCTACATCCTGCAAGAGCCGGAGGGTGAGCTCGACGGTATCCTGATTGCCACCGGCTCCGAGGTGCAGCTGGCGCTGGACGCCGCTGCCATACTGGCGGACAAGGGCCGCAAGCTGCGCGTGGTATCCATGCCCAGCCCGGAAGTCTTCATGGCCCAGGACGCGGCCTACCGGGAGCAGGTGCTGCCCTCCGACGTGCTGGCCCGGGTCGCGGTGGAAGCCGGTCACGCTGACTACTGGTACAAGTTTGTGGGCCTCGACGGCCGCGTGGTCGGTATGACCAGCTTCGGCGAGTCTGCCCCCGCCGGCGACCTGATGAAGCACTTCGGCTTTACGCCCGAGGTGGTGGCCGAGACCCTGGAGGACATCCTGCTCTGATCAAGCTTGCGATCAACGGCTACGGCCGTATCGGGCGCTGTGTCCTGCGCGCCCTGGTGGAAAGCCCGCACCGCGAAAAGATGCAGGTGGTGGCCATCAACGAGATTGCCGATACCGCCACCGTGGTGCACCTGACGCGCTATGACTCCACGCACGGACGCTTTCGGGGCGATCTGGCGCTGGAGGGCGACATACTGCGGGTCGATGGCGAACCGGTGCGACTGCTGCGGCAGCCGGACATCGACAATCTGCCCTGGTCCGAGCTCGACGTCGACGTCGTGCTCGAATGCACCGGCAGTTTCACCGAGCGGGCCACCGCTGCCCGCCACCTGGAGCAGGGCGCAGGCCGGGTGCTGTTTTCCCAGCCCGCCCAGGCCGATGTAGATGCCACCATCGTCTACGGGGTGAACCACGGTCTACTGACCGCTGAGCACCGTATCGTCAGCGCCGCCTCCTGCACGACCAACGGTATTGTGCCGATTATCAAGGCCCTGGACGACGCCTTCGGGATCGACAGCGGCACCATTACCACGATTCATTCCGCCATGAATGACCAGCCGGTGCTGGATGCCTACCACCACACCGATCTGCGCAAGACCCGCGCCGCGGGCACCAACATCATTCCCATCGATACCGGTCTGGCGCGCGGTGTTGAGCGCATCCTGCCGGAGATGGCCGGGCGCTTCACGGCCCAGGCCCTGCGGGTGCCAGTGCAGAACGTGTCCGCCATGGACCTGGTGGTGTCAGTGCAGCGGGATACCGGGGTAGACGAGGTCAACGCGGCCCTGTCAGCGGCAGCCGCAGCGGACTTTTGCGGCGTGCTGGGCTACACCGCCGAGCCGCTGGCGTCCTCTGATTTCAACCAGGACCCCCATTCCTGTGTGGTCGACGCCGGCCAGACCCGGGTCAGCGGGCGTCGGCTGGTAAAGGTGCTAGTCTGGTTCGATAATGAATGGGGTTACGCCAATCGCATGCTGGACGTGGTCCAGCACTGGTACGGCACCTCGACTTCGGAGTCCGAATGAACACGTCAATCCTGAAAATGAGCGACCTGGATCTCGCCGGTCAGCGGGTACTGGTGCGCGAGGATCTCAACGTTCCCCTCAAAGACGGCAAAGTGGCAAGCGACGCGCGCATCCGCGCCGCGCTGCCGACCCTGAAGCAGGCTCTGGAGGCCGGCGCCCGGCTTATTGTCATGTCCCACCTGGGAAGACCTGTGGAAGGCGAGCCCAGCGCGGAGTACTCGCTGCGCCCGGTAGTCGATTACCTGGCCGGGGCGCTGGATGCGCCGGTCCGGCTGTCCGAAAGCCTCGACGCGGTGCAAGTGGCCGACGGCGAAGTGGTGGTGCTGGAAAACGTGCGCTTCAATACCGGTGAAAAGGCCAACGACGATGGCCTGGCACAGCGCTACGCGGCGCTCTGTGATGTATTCGTGATGGACGCCTTCGGTACCGCACACCGTGCCCAGGCCTCGACCCACGGGGTGGCGAAGTTCGCAGCCGTTGCCTGCGCCGGCCCGCTGCTGGCCGCAGAACTCGACGCCCTCGAACAGGCGCTGTCCAGCCCGGCGCGGCCGCTGCTGGCTATCGTCGGCGGCTCCAAGGTATCCACCAAGCTCACCGTGCTGGAAACCCTGGCCGACAAGGTTGACCAGCTGGTGGTCGGGGGCGGCATCGCCAATACCTTTCTGGCCGCCAGCGGCCTGCCGATCGGCAAGTCCCTGTGTGAAAACGAGCTGATTCCGGCCGCCCAGGCATTGATGGAGAAAACTGACATTCCCCTGCCCAGCGATGTGGTCACGGGCAAGGAGTTTTCGGAGTCTGCCGAGGCCAGCATCAAGCCCGCGGCGGCGGTCGCCGACGACGATATGATTTTCGATATCGGCCCCGACACCCGCGCGCGCATCGGCGAGATCCTGCGCCAGGCCGGCACCATTATCTGGAATGGCCCGGTGGGGGTGTTTGAGTTTGACCAGTTTGCCGGCGGCACCGAGGCCCTGAGCCGCGACATCGCCGAAAGCTCAGCCTTTTCGCTGGCGGGCGGTGGCGACACCCTGGCTGCGATCGACAAGTACGGCATCGCCGACAAGGTGTCCTACATCTCCACCGGAGGTGGCGCTTTCCTGGAGTATGTTGAGGGGAAAGTACTGCCGGCGGTGGCTATTTTGGAAGAGCGAGCCGCTGGCTGAGAACCAGCTGCCGGCGGTGGCTATTTTGGAAGAGCGAGCCGCTGGCTGAGAACCAGCTGCCGGCGGTGGCCATTTTGAAGGAGCGAGCCGCTGGCTAGCGCCGCCACAGAGTTACCCACGGAGAGAGTTACATGGCACTGATCAGTATGCGCCAGATGCTGGACCACGCCGCCGAACACGGCTACGGCGTTCCGGCTTTCAACGTCAACAACCTCGAGCAGACCCGCGCCATCATGGAAGCGGCTGACGAGACCAACAGCCCGGTCATCATGCAGGCCAGTGCCGGCGCTCGCAAGTACGCGGGCGCGCCTTTCCTGCGCCACATGATCCAGGCGGCGGTCGAGGAATTTCCCCATATACCTGTGGTCATGCACCAGGATCACGGCGTCAGCCCCGCGGTCTGCCAGCGCTCCATCCAGCTCGGGTTTACCTCGGTCATGATGGACGGCTCCCTCGGCGAGGACGGCAAGACTCCGATGGACTACGACTACAACACCAGCGTGACTCGCAGCGCAGTGGACATGGCCCACGCCTGCGGCGTATCCGTGGAGGGCGAGCTCGGTTGCCTCGGCTCCCTGGAGACAGGTGAGGCGGGTGAAGAGGACGGCATCGGCGCCGAGGGTAAACTGACGCATGACCAGCTGCTGACCGACCCCGAGGAAGCGGCCCAGTTTGTCGCCGCCACCGATGTTGATGCCCTGGCAATTGCCTGTGGCACCAGCCACGGCGCCTACAAGTTCAGCCGCCCGCCCACCGGCGACATCCTGGCCATCGACCGCATCAAGGAAATCAACGACCGCATTCCCAACACTCACCTGGTTATGCACGGCTCTTCCTCGGTACCGCAGGACTGGCTGGCGATCATCAACGAGTACGGTGGTGACATTCCCGAGACCTACGGGGTCCCGGTGGAGCAGATCCAGGAAGGGATTCGCTTTGGTGTGCGCAAGGTCAACATCGACACCGACCTGCGCCTGGCCTCCACCGGTGCCATCCGCCGCTTCATGGCTGAGAATCGCGCCGAGTTTGATCCGCGCAAGTACCTCAAGGAAACCATCCAGGCCATGAAGGATATCTGCGTGGCCCGCTACGAGGCCTTCGGCACCGCCGGCAATGCCGACAAGATCAGGCCTGTATCGCTGGCAGACATGGTGCAGCGCTACAGCGCGGGTGAGCTGAAGCAGGTCGTCAAGCCCGCCTGAGATGGACCTGGTTACGGCTTTCCTGACGATCCTCTTCGTGATGGATCCACTTGGTAATGTGCCGATATTCCTGAGTGTCCTGAAAGACGTGCCCGATCACCGGCGCATGCGGGTGATCGTGCGCGAGCTGTTTTTTGCCCTGCTCATTCTCATCCTGTTCCTGTTCGGGGGTGCCTGGTTCCTGGATCTGCTGCAGCTCAAGCAGGAATCCATCAGCATCGCCGGCGGTATCATCCTGTTCATCATCGGCCTGCGCATGATCTTCCCCATGGGTGGTCTCAACATGGATGACCTGCCCGAGGGAGAGCCTTTCCTGGTGCCGTTGGCCACGCCCTGCGTGGCCGGCCCCTCGACCCTGGCCGTCGTGATGCTGTTCGTGCACAAGAACCCGGACCAGACCCTGGAGTTCGGACTCGCCCTGTTTTGTGCCTGGCTGGTGTCATCGATCATCCTCGCCGCCTCACCATTGCTGTTCCGGGTGCTGGGTCGGCGTGGCCTGATTGCCACCGAGCGCCTGATGGGCATGCTGTTGGTGATCATCTCGGTGCAGATGTTCTTTGACGGCATCCACCGCTTCCTGGCCGGCGCATGACTGGACCCACGGAGGCCTTCCATGCCCTCGCGGGCCACCTGCCCGCTTTCGGCACCGGGCAGCAGCTGCCAGAAGCGACCGCCTATTTCGACTACTACGGCCTGGATTTCAGCCCCGAATTCACGGATCTCCATCACCGCCTGGGCTATATCCAATCCGGCGATCATCACCTGGCCCTGCAAACCTGGGAGCAGCCGGGTGCTGCCAGTACCATTTACCTGGTGCACGGCTACTTCGATCATGTCGGGCTCTATTCCCGCCTCGTGCACTTCGGCCTTGTCCGCGGCAGCAACGTGGTGGCCTTCGACCTGCCCGGCCATGGCCTGTCTACCGGGCCCCGCGCCGAGATCGATGACTTTGCCGAGTATCGCCAGGCGATTATTGATGTGCTGGCGGCGACCGCCGAGCTGCCAGGCCCGCGCCAGGTCATTGCCCAGAGCACCGGCGGGGCCGCGATCATGGATTTCCTGCAGTGTGCCGGGCAGCCTGCGGCTTTCGATGCAGTGGTGCTGCTGGCGCCGCTGGTGTGGCCCCATGGCTGGCGGCGTATCCTCCTCACCTACCGGCTGCTGCACCGCTTTTTCGACGCAGTGCCGCGCAAGTTTGCGGAGAACTCCCAGGATCCCGAATTCCTGGAGTTCCTGCCCACAGACCCCCTGCAGCACGACCAGATCCCGGTGTGCTGGGTAGGTGCATTGAATGACTGGCTGGCTGCCTTCCTGGCGCGGCCACCCTGCGCGACGCCCTTGCTGATCCTGCAGGGCGACAATGACGGTACGGTGGACTGGCGCCGCAACCTGCCGGTGCTGGAAAAGCAGTTCCCGGCGGCGAGGATTGAGATGCTGCCTACCGGCATGCATCACCTGGTCAACGAATCCGCCGCGGTGCGTGAGGACATGCTGGGACGGATTGCCCGCTACCTGGATGCCTAGGAGTTTTGCAGAGGTTCCCTAGATACGCTGGCTCAGCTTGGCGTACCAGAAGCGGCCGCGCAGCTCATGACTGCGCCCGTCGAAGTTGTCGTTGAAGGCGGAGGCGGCAAAGGGCGGATCTTCGTCGAGGATATTGTCGATTCCCATTGATACCCGCAGGCCGCGCAGCACATTGAATACGTAGCTGAACTGCACATCCTGTACCACCCAGGAATCGATATCCCGCCGTGTATTGGTGCCCGGCACCGTCTCGCGCATCTCACTGATGTAGTGCAGGTCGTAGCTGCCCCGCCAGCGCTGCCTGGCCCACTGGATGCCGAAAGTCCCCTTCCATTCCGGCAGCCCCCCCAGTCCCTCGGAAGCGGGGTCGATGAAAGTGCCGGCGAATCCCACGGTGGAGGAATCCCGGTCCAGCTGTATGGTGTACTCCTTCATATAGGCAACATCCAGCGCCGTTGACCACTGGCCCCAGTCGCGGGTGGGCAGGCGGTAATTGAGGCTGAGATCCACGCCCTGCACGCGGCGCTCGCCGACATTGAGGTTGATTGCCGAGACCTGCTGCAGGTTGCCCTGCTCGTCGCGGACCACCTGTTCGTCGAACAGGCCGCGGGTGGCGTTCTGGGTGACGATGAACTGCGCACTGGAGCCCACCACGTTGTCGGTGTCGATGTCGAAGTAGTCCACTGCGCCGTAGAAACCCGACAGGAAGCGTGGCGTCCACACAAGGCCGACGCCGTAGCTCACCGACTTTTCCTCTTCCAGGTTCTCGTTGCCGCCGGTGATGGTCAGGAACTGGTTGCGGCTGTCGTCGGCAAGTTGCTGGCAGCCGGGCAGCGCCCCGACGTTTTCGGGAATCGTGCAGGGGTCGGAGATGAATGCCTGCGCCTCGGTGGCGCCCATGAACAGCTCGTTAAGTGTCGGTGCACGGAAGCCCTGGGCGTAGGTGGCCCGGAACAGCCAGGACGGGTTGAGCTGCATACGCAGCCCCACCTTGGGATTGGTGGTGCCGCCAAAATCGTTGTAATACGAATAGCGCAGCGCCAGTTCCAGGTCGAACAGCTGGCCCCGATCCTCGTTGCGGTACAGGGGTGAAATGCTCTCGAAGTACACCTCGCCGGAGCGTCGGTCGCCGCGGGTCCGCTCGAAGTTGGTACCGCCGATGGTGCCGACGTTTTCAAGGCGGCGGTCCGGTTTCTTCTCGGTCGATTCGTCCCGGTACTCGGCGCCCACTGCGAACTCTACCGGCCCGTAAGGCAGGTCCATCAGGCGGGTAAAGGCGGTAAAGCTGGTGCCGGCGAGCTTGCTCTCGCCGCGAACCTTGCCGGGCACGCGCAGGAAATCGAGTTGGTCGCCGTCGATGGTGCCCGGTCGGCCGAACAGGTTGACGGGCACGCAGCCGTCAAGCTCAAGCCCCAGGCATTGGTCTGCCGGGCCCACGCCGCGGCGCAGGTTGTCGGCGCTGACCACCCCGGTGGTGGTCTCCTTGGCGTTGCTCTGGCTCCAGTCGACACTCCACTCCCAGTCCCAGCGGCCGTAGATCCCCTCCAGCAGGGCGCTGATGCGAGTGACGTCGGACTTGTTCTGCTGCTGGCGGGGCGGCAGTTCAATCAGCCGCCGGCGTACGTCCTCCAGCGGTATACCGAAGGGGTTGTAGATATTGTCTGCCGCTACCGTGATTGGTTGCTGCTCGAAGGCAGTGAAAATCGGTGTCGGAGCCAGCTGTGCCTTGGCGCTGGTGCGTATATAGCTCACCTCCAGCTTGCCGGTCAGCAGCTCGCTGAAATCGTAGCTGGCGGACAGGTAGGCCGAGGTGCGATCGGAAGGCACCAGTGACGAGGTGAAATCCGGGAAGTTGAAAAGGTCATCTTCCGTGACCTCTCGGTAGTCGCCGCTGCTGGGGTCGCGAATCGCCGTCTGCCCTCCCGGCAGTGTGACCCGGGCGCTGGGTGTCGCGCTGGAGCGCAGATCAGCGCCGCCGCGGGAGCGCCCGTCCGCGGACTCCGAAATACTGCGGTCGCGGGCGGCGATCTCGTCCTGGTCGAAGTGGCTGGCGGAGAAGAACATCGAGCCATTGCGAAAGCCGGTGCCGTACTGGATGGTGGTCGTCGTGGTGCTGCCGTCGCCCTCCTGGGCGGCGCCAATATACTGCTCCAGCAGCAGGCCGTAGAAGTCCTCCTTCATGATGATGTTCACGACCCCGGCGATGGCATCGGAACCGTAAATCGCCGAGGCCCCGTCCTTGAGCACTTCGATGCGCTGCACCGCCGCCGGCGAGATGGTGTTGAGGTCTATCGATTCCCCGGCCAGTCCGTCGTTGGCGACCCGCCGGCCGTTGATCAATACCAGGGTACTGGAGGCGGGCAGGCCGCGCAGGGTCACGGTGGCGGTGCCGTCGCCACCGTTGCTGATAGCGGTGCTGGTGGCATTGCCCGACACCGATGGCAGGTAGCGCAGGATTTCACCCAGGGTCTGGGCACCGGACAGTTCGATATCCGGCGACGAAATAACATCCACCGGCGCGGAGCCTTGCAGGGTGCTGCGCTTTATCCGCGAGCCGGTGATGCGGTTGCCGTAGACGTAGAGTTCTTCGATTCCAGGTACGTACAGCGGGTTCATCACCAGCAGCTGCTCGTTTTCCGGGCAGCTGTCATCACTGCGGCAGCTGCCGTCATAGATGGCCACAATACGGTCGTCGATCAGTCGCCAGGTGAAGTCGGTGCCGGCCAGCAGGCTGGTCAATGCCTCGTTCGGAGTGAGGCGGCCCTGCACGCGAGGGCTCTCGATTCCGCGGATTTCAGGATCAGAAAAGACGATGGCCAGCCCGCTCTGGTGGCTGAACTGTATCAGGGATTCTGACAGCGCCTGTCCCGCCAGATCAAAGTTGTACCGGGCCTGGGCAATGACTGTGCCCGGGAGACACCACAGTAGCAGAAGAATGCGAGCGAGCCGCGCTGCAGTCCGAGGATGAGCCCGTGCGTTCACAGGCGAAAACTTAGCTTATAGGGGCGCCCTGATCAACTGAAGGCTGCCGTCGTCCAGGGCGACACTGCGCACCCCGACAGTGTGCTCCAGCGCCAGCAGGATGCTGTCGAGATCCTCGAGCTGGAACACGCCGGACACCGTGGTCTGGGTCAGGTCCGGCTCGGCGATGAATATGCGGTTGGGGTGATAGCGCGACAGCTCGGTGACCAGTTCGCCCAGGGGCATGTCGTGGGCTACCAGCTTGCCGTCGCGCCAGGCCAGCAGGTTTCCAGAGTCGACGCTCTCTGCCGGGGACAGGCCGCCGCGGTCGCCGGCCAGACGCTGGTCGCTGTACAGTAGCTCGGTCAGGGCCGGTCGTGTATCGGGGGCGTTGAGCTCGGTAACGCGCACCACGCCTTCGGTGACGGTGATTTCACTGCGTTCGCCGTTGAGCAGGATATTAAACGCGGTACCCAGGGCCCGCACCTCGGTGTTGCCGGCAGTCACCAGGAATGGTCGGTCGGGGTCGTGGGCCACCTGGAAGAAGGCCTCGCCGCGGACCAGGGTTAGTTGGCGCTCACCACTGCTGTAGTTCACCAGTAGCCGGGTATCGGTATTCAGTTTGACGGAAGAACTATCGGCCAGCGTAACCGCCAGCTGTTCGCCGAGGCGGGTGCGGTATTCCTCTGTGCCAGGGCCCAGGCCAAGACCTGGTGACAGCAGGATCGCCAGCACCAGGGAGGCGGCCAGCGCCAGGCCGGTGCCAATCCAGCGGCGACGGGAAGGTTGCGCGGGTTCCGTGCTGACAGGGCGGTGCTTGAGCACCTCGAGGTCTTCCCACATGGCCAGCACGGCGTCCATGGCGCGGCCGTGGGCCGGGTTTGCGGCCAGCCAGAGTGCGAATTGCTGGTGGTCAGCCTCGCTGGCGTCTTCGGCGCGCAGGCGGGCAATCCACTGGCAGGCCTGGTCTTCCATGGCGCCGCTTAGTTCCTGGCGGAGGTTGCTGACGGTAGAGCGCTTCATGCTTGCCTGCCTTGTCCTCGCCCGATTAACTGGCTGCTGAGCCGATTGTTTCCCTGGTACGAACTCAAGTCGCTCCAGGCCCCTTTGTCCTGCCGATTGCCCTGCCGATTGTCACCCAGTTTTCATCATTATGTAACGATTTTCGCTACGCTTGGTGCTCCGGCAGGCGTCCCACACTCTGTGTGGCCATCCTTTATGACACTTAAACGTTACAGCAGCACAATCCCTCAATGCAGCTTAGCGTTTTTGAGACCCCGGTCCCTGAACGGTTCCCCCGCCGGCCCCGCCATCACTGGCCTCTCCCTCTTCATAATAGCTGCTGAGCGCCCGCCGGCATTCCTTGAGCGCCTGCAGGATGTACTTTTCGACACTGGATACCGATACCCCGAGCTCTTTGGCGATGTCGCCGTAGGACAGCCCGGAATTGCGGTGTAGCAGGAAGGCCTGGCGGCACTTCTCGGGTAGACGGTCCACGGCCTCATAGATACGCGCCAGCTTTTCCTGGCTGCTGAGAATCTGCTCCGGAGAGGCGCTGTCGGCAGCGCCCTCGGGAAGCTCACCCTCGCCGCTGTCGCGGGTCTCGGCTTTCAGGAAGCGGAAGTGCAGGCTGCGTCGGCGCAGCTGGTCCACTGCCAGGTTGGAGGCCACCTGGAACAGGAATGCGCGGGCGTTGTCGAGCTGGTCCGGATGCTCCAGCCGGTACAGGCGGATGAAGGTTTCCTGGGCGACCTCGGCGGCATCGGCGGGGTTATCCAGCTTGCGCGTGAGGAAGCGCTCCAGCGATGGGCCATAGCGCTCGGCCAACTGGCTCAGGAAGCGGGCTTTCTCGTCTTCCACGCTGGCTCCGGTCGGCTAGTAGAGGTGGCAGGCAATCATGCGCTGTTCGTCGATGAACTTGGGCACCGGCGTTTCCTCGCGGCAGCGATTGCTGGCTTCCGGGCAGCGATCGGCAAATCGGCAGCCCGGCTTGGGGTTGATTGGGGACGGGATCTCGCCCTGGGGTGGCTGGTGGGCGCGGGCTTTTTCCCTGTGGGGGTCTGCCACCGGATTGGAGGCGATCAGCATGCGGGTATAGGGGTGCTTGGGTTTGAAGTACACCTCTTCTGACGGCCCTTCCTCCACCACGGAACCCAGGTACATCACCGCCATGCGGTCGCACAGGTAGCGCACCATGGACAGGTCGTGGGCGATAAACAGCAGGGTCAGCCCGAGGCTTTCCTTGAGCTCCTGTAACAGGTTGATGACCTGGGCCTGGACCGACACATCGAGGGCGGAGATCGGCTCATCGCAGACCACAAACCGGGGTTTGACGATCAGCGCCCTGGCGATGCCGATGCGCTGGCGCTGACCGCCGGAGAATTCGTGGGGGTAGCGGCTGGCGTGGTCGCGCTTCAGGCCCACCCGCTCCAGCCACTGGGCCACCAGGTCCCGGTAGTCGCTCTTGCCTCCGCCCTCCTGCAGCCGCAGCGGTTCTGAGATGATCTCCTGGATGGTCATGCGCGGATTCAGGGAGGTGTAGGGATCCTGGAAGATCATCTGGATATTGGTGGACAGGCGTTGGAAATCCTTCTGCGAGTACCGGTCCGGCAGCGGTTTGCCGCGAAACAGGATCTCGCCGCTGGTCTTGGACTGCAGCCCTGCCAGCGTCTTGCCCAGGGTGGACTTGCCGCAGCCGCTCTCGCCCACGAGGCCGAGAATCTCGTTCTCGGCAATATTCAGTGACACGCCGTCCACGGCGTGCACCGTGCGGTTGTGGCCGATGTTGAAATGGGTCTTCAGTTTGCGCACTTCAACCAGCATGGCCGTCCTCGCTTGCAGTAGTCGGCGCGTCCTCGTGCAGGCGCCAGCAGCTGGCATGGTGCGCGTCGCCAACCGGGTACTCCGACGGGCCGATGCGATTGCAGATACGCATGGCGTGCGGACAGCGCGGGTGGTAAGCGCAGCCCGGGGGCGGTGAGAACAGGTCGGGTGGGCTGCCGGGAATCGCTTCCAGACGGTCCTTGCCGTGCTGGTGCATGTCGGGCATGGCTTCCTTCAGGCCCTCGGTATAGGGGTGTGCGGAGCGGTAGAAGATGTCGTCCACGGAACCGTACTCAACCACTTCGCCGGCGTACATCACCGCGACTCTGTCGGCCATGCGTGCGACCACACCGAGGTCGTGGGTGATCAGCACGATCGCCATGTGGTCCTCGCGCTGGATTTCCTGCATCAGTTCCAGCACCTGGTCCTGGATGGTGACGTCCAGCGCCGTGGTGGGCTCATCGGCAATCAGCAGCTTCGGCGTGCACGCCAGGCTCATGGAAATCATGACCCGCTGCAGCATGCCGCCGGAGAATTCGAACGGGTACTGCCTTGCGCGCTGGGCCGCCTCGGGAATCCGGGTGCGTTCCAGCAGGCGCACCGCTTCTGCCAGCGCCGCGTCCCGTGAAATATCGCGGTGCACCACCAGGGTCTCGGCGATCTGGTCACCAACTCGCATGGTCGGGTTGAGGGAGGTCATCGGGTCCTGGAAGATCATGCCCATGTCCGCACCGCGCACGTCGTTGAGCTGGGCCTGGTTGAGACCGATCAGTTCCCTGCCCATGAGCCGGGCGGAGCCTCCCACTATGCGCCCCGGGGGCGTGGGAATCAGCCCCATCAGTGCCTGCACGGTGACCGACTTGCCGCAGCCGGACTCGCCCACCACGGCCAGGGTCTCGCCGGCGTGTACATCGTAGGAGACACCGCGCACCGCCCGCACCTTGCCGCCGAAGGTGTCGAACTCGACCTCGAGGTCCCGGACGCTCAGCACCGGCTGCTCACTCATGTGCCGCTCCTCATGCGCGCGTCCATGGCGTCGCGCAGGCCGTCACCCAGCAGGTTGAAAGCCAGTACCGTGACACTGATGAATAGCGCCGGGAACATCAGCTCGTGGGGGTGAGATAGCATGGTGCGAATGCCGTCATTGCACATGGAGCCCCAGGACGGTGTCGGCGGCACCACCCCCATGCCGATAAATGACAGGAAAGCCTCGGTAAAGATGGCGGTAGGAATCGCAAAGGTCAGGGACACCAGCAACACGCCCATCACGTTGGGCAGGATGTGGCGCAGCACCAGGTAGGGCGCGGTAGCACCCATCATGCGGGCGGCAGCGATATAGGCTTCTTCGCGAATCTGCAGCACCTGGCCGCGCACCAGCCGCGCGGTGGCGGGCCAGCTCAACAGCACCAGCGCCAGCAGCATGGGCCCGATGCCGCTCTCTCCCGGGCCGAGTCCAAAGGCGATCTTGAATAGGATCATGAACAGCAGAAACGGCAGGGCGATAACAAAATCTGCAAAGCGCATCATTGCGCCGTCCAGGCGGCCGCCGCTGTAACCGGCGAGTCCGCCATACGCGAGGCCGATGATGACAAAGATCAGCGGTGCACAGATGCCGATAAACAGGGAGGTGCGCGCACCCCACATCAGCCGTGCCAGCATGTCGCGACCCAGGTAGTCGGTGCCCAGTGGGTGTGACTCCAGGCGGATCGAGCTGCCTACTGCGGTTTCGGGGGTGGCGTCGCCGCTCAGCAGGCCGCGGTACTCGGCTTCCGAGAACAGGATGGCCTGTTCCACAACTACCGGAAGCGTGGTGTAGGCGCGAGCTTCCTTGCCATTGTAGACGCCTACGATCGAGTAGTAGTACTGACGGGTCTCGAGCCCCAGCAGGTCCCGGTAGCTGATCTCTTGCGGCATCAGGCGCGCCATGGGCAGGCCCAGGTCGTCGGCATCCCGGGGCGGGTATTCATGGCGGTAGAGCTGGTAGGCATCGACACCGGGCAGCGGGTCCCAGGCCAGGTTCACGCCCTCGGAATGCGGGGTTCCCAGCAGGCGCAGATTCCGCGCCGCCTGCTCACGGTCCACAGCCGCCGAGCTGATGGCGGTGTGGGTAACCGTGGGCGCCGGCGTATTGTCGGCGACCACCAGCGCGTAGCGTCCCAGACTGGGGGGTTGGGAGACCTGCTCAAGGTCCTGCAGCGCCGGGTCCACCCTCCACAGCAGCGGTCCCATCAGGGTAAACAGCAGCAAGCCTACGACGATGCTCAGCGAGGCCAGAGCGCGCCGGTTGCTGCGCAGGCGACGCCAGACATCCTGCCAGTAAGACAGGGAGGGCCGATCGATGCGGTCACCCTCGCGCGCACTATCGAGTGCCTGGAAGTCTTCTGCGGTGGGGATATAGCTGACCATCAGGAGAGACTCTTGGAGACCTGGATGCGCGGATCGATGAAGCCGTAGACGATATCCACCGCAATCACCATCAGCACCAGGAAGGCCCCGTAGAACACCGTGGTGCCCATGATCACCGTGTAGTCGAGCTGCTGTACCGCCTGTACGAAGTAGCGACCCAGGCCGGGAATTGCGAAGACCAGTTCTACCACGAAGCCGCCGGTGGTGATGGCGGCGATCGCCGGGCCAAGCACTGTGACCACTGGCAGAATGGCGTTGCGCAGCTGGTGCCTGAAGAAAATGCGTCGGGGGGTCAGGCCCTTGGCGCGGGCGGTCCGGATGTAATCGGTTTCGGCGACTTCCAGCATGGAAGAGCGCATCAGGCGGGTCAGGTACGCCATGGTTCCCAGCCCCAGTACCAGCGCGGGCACCAGCATGTGCGCCACGGTTCCCCAGCCCGCGACGGGCAACAGGCTGAAGCCCAGCAGGCTGTTGAGCCGGAGGATGGCCAGCTGGCCGAGGCCCGCGAACACAAAACTGGGCACAGACACGGCAATAATTACCAGGAACATGATCAGGTAGTCGGGCATGCGGCTGCGGAACAGGGCCGTTAAGGCGCCGAACATGATGCCGCCGCCGGCGGCGAATAGCAGGGCCAGTACACCGAGGGTGGCGGATACCGGGAAGTGCTCGGCGATGATGTCGTTGACCCGGCGGTTTTGCTGGGTGAAGGAAATGCCGAAGTCGCCCTGCAGCATATTCTTCAGGAAGATCAGGTACTGCTGGGGCACCGGTTTGTCCAGCCCGTAGGCCCGTTCCAGGTTGGCGCGAATTTCCGGGGTGACAGCCTTGTCATTGAGCAGCGGGTCGCCGGGTACCGCGTGCATGCCAAAGAAGGTCGCGGTGGCAATGAACCAGATAGTGATCACGCCCGACAGCAGGCGTCTGGCGATATAGGCGCCCACTAGTCCGGCACTCCCCGGCTGCCGTCTTCGTCAATGATGAAGGTGTAATTGAAGTTGAGGTCGCCGCCGGTATGGTAGCGGCGCACGCCGTCGATGCGCTTGTCCTGGGCGTAGATAAAGCCGCGCTCGTACTGGGGAATGATCACCACGTCGTCAAAGATGATGTCCTGGATGCGCGCAAAGATCTGGTTGCGGCGCCGTTGGTCGGTAATCTGCAGTGCCTCGGTGATCAGCGCATCGTACTCCGGGTTCGAGTAGCGGCCCCGGTTGTTGGCATTCCAGGAGGTGAACAGGTCGGCGAAGGTCATCGCGTCGTTGTAATCCGGCCCCCAGCCTGCCATCACCAGGTCGTAGTCGCCGGCGCTCATCTTCGCCAGGCGCTGCTTGAATATCTGCTTGTCCAGGCGGATCTCCAGGCCCAGATTGCGAGCCATGACATTCTGGAAGTACTCCGCCTGCTTGGCCGTCTGTGGCTGATCACTCAGCAGGATGGTGAGTGGCGGGATCTCTTCAACGCCCAGTTCCTGTTTGGCCATGGCCAGGTACTCACGCCCGCGCTCGACGCTCAGGTCTGGCTTGCGCGGTGGATACTGGGCCTGCAGGCTCTGGCCGTCGTCACCCTTCAGCCAGCGGGGGAACAGAGTGTAGGCCGGCAGGTTGCCGGGCACGCCGATGACCTTGTAGGTCATCTCCGCCGCATCGAATACGCTCTGGATGGCGCGTCGCAGATTCAGGTTGGCGGTGGACCGACCCTCCCGATAGTTGAAGCCCAGGTAGTACACCGTGCCATCGCTGAATGACTTCAGCTTCTGGTGTTCCTGCATGGCCATTTTCATGGCGGAAATCTGCAGGTTGTCGGCTATGGCCGTCTTGTCGTCCATGAACAGGTTGAAGCGGGCGTTGGGATCTTCAGTAATGTACGGCGCGTTGATGGCATCCAGCGGGATGGCATCGCGGTTCCAGTAATAGGGGTTCTTTTCCATGCGCATGGAGGCGCCGTGGACCCACTCGGTGAGAATGAAAGGTCCGTTGGAGAGCATGTTCACCGCGTCGGCCGCGTAGCGCCCCTGCTGGGCGCGGTAGAAATCCTCACGTACCGGCCGGAAGCTGATGAATGTGACCAGGTCGATAAAGTAGGCGGTGGGCGTAACCAGGTGTGCCACCAGGGTGTGGTCGTCGATGGCCTCAACACCCAGCGTTTCCGGCGGCATTTCGCCGGCGATAATCTCTGCACCATTGGGAAACAGCCGCATCAGGAACGCGTACTCGGCAGCGTTCTGAGGGTTGGCCACCTGCTGCCAGGCGAACACGAAATCGTGAGCGGTGACTGGTTCACCATCGCTCCAGCGGGCGTTCTTGCGTAGCCAGAAGGTGGCCTTGTCGTCGGTCAGCTCCCAGCGCTCGGCAACGCCACCGATAAGGTTGTTGTCGACATCGCGGGTGATCAGGCCCTCAGTGATATGGTCCAGCACGATGGAGCTCTCGGCGTCCGTGGCTTTTATCGTGGTAAGCCACTGGGGCTCCTGCTCCAGGGAAATAGAGATTTCGTTGTTGACCGGATCCACGGCGGGGGTCACGGCCAACAGGGGAGGAGACGCGCTGAGACCCAGCGCAGCGAAAACGCTCAGAAATGATCGCATCGGGATGCGGGCCCGGAGGACCCGTCGGTACAACCTGTCATGAAACCGGCCGCGGAGCATATCACTGGGCTTTGAGGGTTTCCACGCCGTCGGGCCGTCCCAGTAGCAGCACATCAGCCGGGCGATGGGCGAACAGGCCATTGGTAACTACACCGACGATATCGTTGATCTTGCGTTCTATCTCCAGGGGCGCTGCCACGGGGAAGTTGTATACGTCGAGGATGATGTTGCCGTTGTCGGTGGTGAATCCCTCCCGGTAGACCGGGTCGCCGCCGAGCTTCACCAGCGCGCGGGCAACATGGCTGCGGGCCATTGGAATCACTTCAACGGGAAGGGGGAAATCGCCCAGGGTATGCACCAGTTTGCTCTGGTCGCAGATGCAGATGAACTCATCTGCCACGGCGGCGACGATCTTCTCCCGGGTCAGGGCACCACCACCGCCCTTGATAAGCTGCAGGCTGGCATTGCTCTCATCGGCGCCGTCGATATAGAAGCTGACGCGGTCGACACTGTTGAGGTCGTAGACGGGCAGGCCATTGTCGCGCAGCCGGGCGGCGGAAGCTTCAGAGCTGGCGACAGTGGCTTCCACTTCTGCGCGGATCTCCCCCAGGGCGTCGATGAAGTAGTTGGCCGTGGAGCCGGTACCGATGCCGATGACGCTGTCGCGCTCGAGCTTGGGGCGGATGTAATCGAGCGCTGCCCGCGCAACGGCCTGCTTCATCTCGTCCTGGTTCAAGACACGGTCTCCTGGAATACACCTGAAAAAGCGATGCGGCATTATAGGGCGCGGCCCCGGTTGCCGACAGGGCCGGGCTGCAAATAGCGGGCGGCTCCATTAGTATGACGGCCTGGTAAGTAAACGCCGCAAAACCTGTAAGACCGTCGCAATGCCGCAAAGCTATGTAAAACGAATTCTCGAGTCGCGTGTATACGATGTGGCCCGTGAGACGCCGATCGATCACGCGCGCCTGCTGTCGCAGCGGTTTGGTAATCACATCCTTCTCAAGCGCGAAGACCTGCAGCCGGTGTTTTCCTTCAAGCTGCGTGGCGCTTACAACAAGATGTCACGGCTCAGCGAAGAGGAGCGCGCCCGCGGTGTGATCGCCGCCTCGGCGGGCAACCACGCCCAGGGGCTGGCCTACTCGGCCAGTCGCATGGGGGTCAAGGCGACCATTGTCATGCCGCGCACTACGCCGGGCATCAAGGTCGACGGCGTGCGTTCACACGGCGCCAGGGTGGTGTTGCACGGCGACACGTTCGACGAGGCCGCCGCACACGCCAGTGAACTGGTCAAGGAAAAGGGCCTGGTGTTCATCCATCCCTACGACGACCCCGACGTAATTGCCGGCCAGGGCACCATCGGCATGGAAATCGTGCGCCAGCACCCCGATCCCATCGAGGCCATCTTCGTACCGGTGGGCGGTGGTGGTCTGCTGGCCGGTGTCGCCGCCTACATCAAGTACGTGCGCCCGGAGATCAAGCTGATCGGTGTCGAGCCCGAAGATGCCGCCTGCCTGGCCGCGGCGTTGGAGAAGCGCCGGCGCGTTACCCTGCCGGAGGTAGGCCTGTTTGCCGACGGCGTGGCTGTGGCACAGATTGGCAAGGAGCCATTCCGGGTCATCCGCGACACGGTGGACGAGGTGGTTACCGCCAGCACCGACGAGATGTGTGCGGCAATCAAGGATACGTTCGAGGATACCCGCTCCATTGCTGAACCCGCCGGCGCCCTGGCGCTGGCCGGGCTGAAAAAATACATCGAGCGAGAGGGCATCAGGGACAAGACCCTGCTGGCTATCTCCAGCGGCGCCAATACCAATTTCGACCGCTTGCGCTATATCTCCGAGCGCACCGAGATCGGCGAGAAGCGCGAGATCGTGCTGAGCGTCTCGATTCCCGAGCGGCCGGGCAGTTTCAGGGCCTTTTGCAGCGACCTCGGCAAGCGCTCGATTACTGAATTCAACTACCGCTACACCGACGAGCGCGATGCCCACATCTTCGTGGGCGTGAAGATCGCGGAGGGCACCAACGGTGCCGGCGAAGTGGTGGCCGACCTGGAAGCCAAGGGCTACCCGGTGATCGATCTCACTGACAACGAACTCGCCAGCCTGCACGTGCGCCATATGGTGGGCGGGCCCACCGCCAGCAGCGTCGACAATGAAATGGTGTTCCGGGTTGAATTCCCAGAGCGCCCGGGAGCGCTGCTGAATTTCCTGAGCCGGCTGGGCCAGCGCTGGAATATTTCCCTGTTCCACTACCGCAGCCACGGCGCCGCCTATGGCCGGGTGCTGGTTGGCCTGCAGGTGGAGCCCGGCGAGCGACGCGAGGTGTATGCCGCGTTGGAGAGCATCCACTATCGGTTCTGGGACGAGACGGATAACCCTGCCTACCAGCAGTACCTGAGCTGACTGGTCCGGGACGCGCAGTCCGGGACTAGCCGTCAAGACGCGCACCAGTGTCACAGAAAATTGACGGAAATGTTAATAAGGGCTTGCATTTTGGCTTTGGCCAACTAAACTCGACTTCGTTTGTGGCAAATTACCAAAATTCGCTGTTGCAACCTTTCAGGTCTCATCAGCGTGAAAACAGCCACAATGTGACGGGCGGCGAACCGCAAGAACTGCCCGCATCTGCAAGTGGTTGTTTTTAATGTGGGTCTTTTGAATAGGGGCTAAGAAGGTGAAAAAAAAGCCTGATCTTCTGGTGGTTTTGCTGGCTGTATTCGGCCTCGGCGTTGCGGTGACGCTGCTGATGCCGATGAGTTCCAGCCGCAGTGTTGCTGAGCCGGTATCTGCACTGCAGGCCGGCGTGTTCACGGCGGACGAAATCTCATCAGAGTAAATTTTTGCGTGTTTGCACGCACAGGAAAGGGGGCCGAATGGCCCCCTTTTCTGTTATGACCACCTTCATCGCCACATCCCAGGGGTCTCGCGGCAATTGCTCCACCTGCTGGCAGCTGTGGGCAACGCCCACCACGCATACCCCGGCCCGCTGCAGGGCGCGATCGTAGTAGCCACCCCCCATCCCGAGTCGCTCGCCGTTGCGGGTAAACGCCACTAAGGGTGCCAGCACCAGGTCCATGGCATAGATTTGGCCTTTTCGCGCACTTAAGGCAGGCTCCGGTATGCCAAAGCGGTTGCGAACGGTCTTCTTACCAGGCTTAAGCTCAGCGAACTCCATGCTGCCACCCGGCAGCAGGCGCGGCAGGTAGACTTGCTTGCGACGCCGCCAGCACAGCCGCATTACCGGCGCCAGGTCGATCTCGCCATCACAGGCCCAGTACATGGCCACCCGCCGTGCCCGCCGGAACTGCTGCGACCTGGCGATATGCCCCGCCAGCAGCAGCGCATGTCGCCGCTGGGCGGCGTCCGACAGGGAACGCCGCCGAGCACGCATATCCGCGCGTATCGCCCGCTTGCTCACAGCCGTATCCACGCCCCGGGACTCCATTAACAGTATTGGCAACAATTCTACCCCACCCAGGAACCAGGGAATCTGATGCAGCGCCTCGATAGCAACCGAGGCCAGGGACCTGGGCGGGCTTCGCAAAAAGAAAAGCTGGAGCGGCTACGCAAGCAACAACAGTGACATAGCGCCTCGATAGCGACTGAGGCAAGGAACCCTAGCGGGCTTCGCAGAAAGCAAAGCTGAAGCGGCTACGCAAGCCACGACAGTGACATAGCGCCTCGATAGCAACTGAGGCGAAGGACCTGAGCGGGCTTCGCAAAAATGCAAAGCAGGAGCTGCTACGCGAGCAATAAAAGTGATGTAGCGCCTCGATAGCAATTGAGGCCAGGGACTTGAGCGGACTTCGCAGAAAGAAGAGCTGGAGCGGCTACGCAAGCAATGACAGTGATGTAGCGCCTCGATAGCGACTGAGGCTAAGGACCTGAGCGGTTTTATAAAGGAACGGAAAACCCGGAGTACCGCTGAGAACGATGCCCTTGAACCCGATGGTTCAAGGCGGTGGTCACTGTGCTGAATTAGGCTTCCCGTCGTGCGGACCTGCACATCATCAGCAGCGAGCAACCCCCTGGGGTGTAAATATCGGGTAGAGAACTTGTTCTCTGGCGAATACACCAGGATTCCCAGCGGGCAGTATAGCGGAAGTGCCGGAGAGCGGCTAACCGATCTCCATCTGCCGCAGGGAGAAGATGGCCTCGTCGATCTTGCGGGCCAGGCTGGACACGGCCTCATCGGTCGCTCCGGTATCCGCGGCTGTCAGCGTATCTTCCTGCTCCGAGGCCTGCAGCAGCTCGTGGCTGATATTGAGCGCCGCCATCACCGCAATGCGTTCCAGGCCGATCACCTTGCCGGTTTCGCGGATAGAGCGCATCTGCTTGTCGAGGTAGGAGGCAGACACGATCAGCTCGGCTTCCTGCTCCGGCGGACAGGCCACCTGGTACTCCTTGTCCAGGATGCTGACCGAAACCGTACGCGCTTTGCTCATTTGTCGAGCTCCATGGTCTTGAGGCGGCCCAGCATGGCCTCTACCTTGCTGCGGGCCTGTTCGTTCCGCGCCAGCAGGGAGTCCCGCTCAGCCGCCCACTGCCGGGCATCAGCCTTGAGGCTGACATTCTCGCGGTTTAAGTCGGCGCAGAGCTTGATAAGATCATCTATCTTCTTTTCAAGCGCCTTGAACTGCGTATCCGCCATGGCCCTTTGATCGCACCTGTCGTTGTAAAGTGTTCTGAATTATCAGGTGTCATTACTATAGAGTTCGCCACCGGACAGGTCAATTCACTAAATCATAGTAATATCAATAACCTGCCAACGATTTCACGAAATTAATATAAGTACTTGCATGGAATTCACCAACCCTGACGAACAGCCATTCGATTTCGACGACTTTGCCAACCAGATGGTGGCCGAGGGTGCCGAGCAATCACCGTCCTTTGTGCACGGCGGAATCTGCGGTGTCTACGCCGGGGCGGGGACCGTGCAGGCGGAAGACTGTGTGGCTGCCACGGCCCAGGCGCTGGAACTTGGCCTGCATGGCGAACTGGGTGAAACCAGCCTGCGGCTTGCCCAGGTGACCGCCAGGGCGATGCTGGACGAAGAATTCGATTTTCACCTGTTGCTGCCCGACGACGACCATGACATCAGCCAGCGCGTGCGCTGCCTGGCCGAGTGGTGCCAGGGGTTCCTGGCGGCCTACGCCCTGATGGTGACCAAGACCGACGGCGCCGGCCTGGACGAGGAGACCAGCGAGGTGCTCAAGGATATCGCCGCCATCGCCGAGGCTGATCATGATGCCAGCGGCGAAGACGAAGAGGGGGAAAGCCATTTCTTCGAGCTGACCGAGTACCTCCGCTTCGCCAGCCTCAACCTGTTCATGAACCGGGTTATGGATGACGACGCCACCGCGGAGCCGGAGGCATGAGCGCCAGCCGGGTGGTCATCGCCGGTGGCGGCATGGTGGGAGTCAGCCTGGCACTGGCTCTGGAGCGCCAGGCGCCGTCGCTGGACGTGACCCTGGTGGAGTCTTTTCCGCTTGAGCCCCCCGAGGCCGGGTTCGAAGACAGCTATACGCCGTCCTTCGATGCACGCTCCACTGCACTGTCCTATGGCAGCAGCCTGCTTTACAGCGGATGGGGCTTGTGGGACGGCATCGCTGCTCAGGTACGGCTGATCGATACCATCCATGTTTCGGAGCAGGGGTGCTTTGGCAGTACGCTTATGCGAGCCGCCGATTACCAGTGGCCCGCGCTGGGCTACGTGGTGGAAAACGCCTGGCTCGGCAACAGCCTGCTGCGGGCACTGCTCGACGGATCGGTGCGCACTGTCAGCCCGGCAAGGGTCGAGCGGGCGGAGAGCCGCGATGACGGCGCCAGCCTGGTCCTGGAAGGCGGCGACCGCCTCGAGGCGGATTTGCTGGTAGTGGCTGATGGTGCAAACTCGAGCCTGAGAACGTCGTTGGGCATTGGCCACCGCGAACATCGCTATGCACAGCAGGCCATAATCGCCAATATCGGGCACCGGCTTGACCACGAGGGCCGCGCCTTCGAGCGCTTTACCCCGCGCGGGCCCCTGGCGATGCTGCCCCTGCCCCGGGAACCCGGCGCCAGCCGGGCCCGTAGCGCACTGGTCTGGACCCTGCCCCAGGCCGACGCTGAGGCACTGCTGGACTCCAGCGACGGGGATTTCCTGGCACGCCTGCAGAAGGAATTTGGCTATCGGCTCGGGCGGCTTGAGCAGCTCGGCAAGCGCCACAGCTACCCGCTGGCGCTGGTGGAGGCCGAGGAACAGGTGCGCAGCGGTGTGGTGGTGATGGGCAATGCCGCCCACGCCCTGCACCCGGTTGCGGGCCAGGGTTTCAACCTGGCCCTGCGCGACGTGGCGCGCCTCGCCAGTTGCCTGGCGCAGGCCGTTGAACGGGGCACGTCGCCCGGTGACCTCGAGGTGTTGTTGGGCTACCGCGACGCCCAGGCTACCGACCAGGCCCAGACCACGGCTTTCAGTGATCGCCTGCCCGACCTGTTCATGCAGGAAGACCTTGCCGTCTCGGCCCTGCGCGACCTGGGGCTGTTCGCCCTGGACCTGGCGCCGGGTCTGAAGCGGGAGTTTGTGCGCCGCACTGCCGGCGTGGCGGCCAGCACGGAGTATCGCGATGTCAGGCCCTGACTATGATGTGATCGTGGTCGGCGGCGGTATTGCCGGCGCTGCGCTGGCGCGAGCCCTGGAGGACTCGGGCCTGCGGCTGGCTCTCGTTGAGGCGCGAGCCCTGGACACCGGCGGTATTGATCATGTGCCCACCGCGACTGGGGTCGGTGATTTCGATCCCCGGGTCAGCGCCATCACCCCGGCGTCCCAGCGTCTGTTGGAATCCCTGGGTGCCTGGGAGGCACTCGTGGCCAGCCGCATCTGTCCCTACCGGTCTATGGCAGTCTGGGATGCAGACGGTACCGGCCATATCGATTTCCAGGCCGCAGAAGTGGATGCACCCCATCTCGGGCACATCATCGAGAACCGGCTTCTGGCCGGCGCCCTGCTGGCGGGCCTCGATCGCCAGTCCGGCATCACCCTGATCAGTCCGGCCCGGGTGGCAGACCTCGACCTGGCGCGGGAGGGCGAAGTAGTGGTGGAATTGGAGGATGGCAGTGCCCTGTCGGCGCCACTGGTGGTGGGTGCCGACGGCGCCCTGTCGCGGCTGCGTGAACTGGCGGGTTTCCTCACCCGCGAATGGGACTACGGCCACAGCGCCCTGGTGACCACGGTTTGTACCGAGCGACCCCATGAGGCCTGTGCCTACCAGCGCTTCCTGGCCACAGGCCCGCTGGCCTTCCTGCCGCTGCCGGATATCGATGGCCGCCATTACTGCTCCATCGTCTGGTCGGCGGAGACCGGGCGCGCTGAGCAACTGCTCGCCCTGGATGACGAGGCATTCCGCAGCGAACTTGGCGCCGCGCTTGAGCATCGCCTGGGTGAGGTGCTCGACAGCTCGCCGCGACTGTCCTTCCCGCTGCGCCAGCGCCACGCCACCGACTATGTCAAACCCGGCCTGGCGTTGGTCGGGGATGCCGCCCATACCATTCACCCGCTGGCGGGCCAGGGCATCAACCTGGGCCTGCAGGACGTGGCGGCCCTGTCAGACGAACTGCTTACGGCTGCCGGTCGCGGCGGTAGCCCCGGCGAAATCGACGTGCTGCTGCGCTACCAGCGCCGCCGCAAGGGCGAGAACCTGGTGATGATGGCGGCGATGGATGGTTTCAAGCGCCTGTTCGGCGAGCGTCGGTTGCCGGTGCGCTGGTTGCGTAACACCGGTATGCACTGGGTCGACCGCTCCGGTCCCCTCAAGCAACAATTGATGCGTCACGCCATGGGCGTTCGCTGATCCTGCTCATTGTATTTACACAGGCAGCGGGTAGAATTTCGCCCATTCAAGCTGTCTGACAGGAGCGCTCCATGAGCCATACCCCCGCTGAACTGAAGTACGCCAGCAGCCACGAATGGGCTCGGCTCGAGGGAGACGGCACCGTCACCGTGGGAATTTCCGACCACGCCCAGAGTGCACTCGGCGACGTGGTGTTCGTCGAGCTGCCGGAACTGGGCGCCACCCTCGCGGCCGGCGATGAAGCCGGCGTGGTGGAATCGGTGAAGGCCGCCTCTGATATTTACACGCCGGTGGGTGGTGAGGTGGTTGCCATCAACGAGGCACTCGAGGACGCCCCCGAGACCGTCAACACCGATCCCTACAGCGATGGCTGGTTCTTCCGCCTGAAGGTTGAAGACGAGTCAGATCTTGGCAACCTGCTGTCCGCCGAGGACTACGACGCCCACTGCGCTGAAGAATCCTGAGTGCTGAACAATCCTGAGCTCCGGCTGCGTCAGGGCGCAGACCGCAGGCTCAGGCACGGCCACTGCTGGATCTACAGCAACGAAATCGATACCCGGCACTCCCCGCTGGGGCAATTCGAGCCTGGTGACCCGGTCAATGTCACCGCTGCCTCCGGCGAGGTACTGGCCTCTGCCTATATGGAGCCCAACTCGCTGATCTGCGCCCGGGTTGTCACCCGTGCGCCCGACCGACAGTTCGATGTCGATCACGCCGCCGGGCGCATCCGCGCCGCCCTCGACCTGCGCGAGCGCTATTACAGTGATGGCTGTTACCGCCTGCTGTACGGCGACAGCGATGGTGTGTCCGGCATAGTCGCAGACCGCTACGGAAACTACCTGGTGGTTCAGCTCAATACGGCGGGTGCCGAACAGTACCGCGATGTCCTGGTTGAGGCCCTGGTGGCCGAGTTGGCGCCAGCCGGCATCTTGCTGCGGGCCGACAGCCGCTCACGGCAGGAACAGGGTCTGGAGAGTCGTGTCGAGGTAGTGTACGGCGAGGTGCCGGATACCCTCGAGCTGTTCGAAAACGGGGTGAAATTCCTGGCGCCGGCGCAGCGTGGCCAGAAGACTGGCTGGTTCTACGATCACCGCGAAAACCGGGCCCGTTTCAGCGGCCAGTGCCGCGAGCGGCGGGTACTGGATGTCTACAGCTATATCGGCGGCTGGGGTGTACAGGCCGCGGCGGCCGGCGCCCGCGAGGTGCACTGCATCGATAACTCCGCCCCCGCCCTGGAGATGGTGGCGGAGAATGCAGCCCTGAACCAGGTGGGCGACCGTGTCACCGTCCACGCCGGTCGCGCCGACCATGTCATGCGCGAACTGGCCGACGCCGGCGAGCGCTTTGACGCGATCGTGCTGGATCCGCCCGCGTTTATCCAGCGCAAGCGCGACCTTGGCAAGGGCCGCAAGGCCTACCGCCGCATCAACGAACTGGGCCTGGCGCTGCTGGCTCCCGGTGGCCTGCTGGTATCGGCTTCCTGCTCCATGCACCTGCCTGAGCAGGACCTGGTTACGGCGGTGTCCCAGGCCGCGACGCGCAGCGCCTGTTCATTGCGGCTCACCCACCAGGGTGGTCAGGGTGCGGATCACCCGGTGCACCCGGCGATCCCCGAGACGCGCTACCTGAAAGCGCTGTTCTGTGAGCGGGAGCCCGCGGACCCTATGACCGCAGGCTGATGATCTCCCAGCCCCGGGCTTCGGCGTGCTCACGCAAGCGGGCATCGGGGTCCACCGCCACGGCCCGCTCAACGGCCTCCAGCAGCGGGATGTCGTTGTGGGAGTCCGAGTAAAAGCAGCTTCCGGCCAGGTCGAGGCCGGCCTCTTCCAGCCAGGCCTCCAACACCACCACCTTGCCCGCGGCGTAGGTCGGGGTACCTACCGGCTCGCCGGTGTAGTGACCGTCGCGGATTTCCACGTCGCAGGCCAGCAGGTGTTCTACACCCAGCCGCTCGGCAATCGGCGCGGTAATGAAACGGTTGGTGGCGGTGATGATCAGCAGGGTGTCGCCAAGGGCGCGGTGTTTCTCGATCAGCTCAAGCCCTGCCGGCAGGATCATCGGCTCGATACAGCGGGCCATGAACTGGCGGTGCCAGTCGGCGGCCTGCTCGATCGACCGGTCGGCCACCGGGGTCAGCGCGTGGCGCAGGTAGGCCTGGATATCCAGCTCACCGTCGAGGTAATCCTGGTAGAAGGCGTCATTGCGTGCCCCGAAGCTCGCGGCATCCACCAGCCCCAGCTCACAGGCGAATTCGCCCCAGGCGTGGTCACTGTCGCCGGCGAGCAGGGTGTTGTCGAGGTCAAAAATTGCGAGCGGCACAGGCTGGCTCCGGATTGTGGCGCCGAGAGCATAGCCAGTTCCCGGCAAATTGTCGCCTCAGCGGAAAGTGTGGAACAATACTCGGCCCTATTAGGAACGGGTCTGGGATATCGTGATTGATGCAGACGGTTTCCGCCCCAACGTCGGGATCATCCTGGCAAACGACCAGGGGCGCCTGCTGTGGGCGCGCCGGGTCGGGCAGGATGCCTGGCAGTTTCCGCAGGGCGGGATTGCCGACGGCGAGTCGCCGGAGGATGCCCTCTACCGGGAACTCATGGAGGAGGTAGGCCTTGGCCCGGACGCTGTCCGGGTAATGGGCTGCACCCGCGGCTGGCTGAGATATCGCCTGCCGAAGCGCTATGTCCGCAAGGGCCAGAAGCCCCTGTGTATCGGCCAGAAGCAGAAATGGTTCCTGCTGCACATGCTGGCCGATGACGATGCCGTCACTGTCGACCATCACCCGAAGCCCGAGTTCGACCACTGGCGCTGGGTGTCCTACTGGTACCCCCTCACCCAGGTGATTTCCTTCAAGCGCGAGGTATATCGCAGCGCCCTCAAGGAGCTGGCGTCGCCCTGTGCGCGCATTAGCGCAGGGGGGCGCCGCTAGCACATGCTGGACATGCTTCGCGCGATCGTCCAGGAGGTCAACACGGCCGAGGACCTGGATGCGGCGCTCAATATCATTGTGCGCCGGGTGCGCGATGCCATGGGCACCGAGGTTTGCTCGGTTTATATGCGCAACCCGAAAACCGACCATCTGGTATTGAGTGCCACCGAGGGCCTTAACAAGTCCGAGATCGGCAAGGCCAGCCTGGCAGAGGGCCAGGGCCTGATAGGCCAGGTCGCCGAGCGCGAGGAGCCCATCAACCTCGAGGACGCCGTCTCACACCCGAGCTTCCAGCTCATCCCGGGCATTGGCGAGGAGCCCTTCAGCGCCTTCCTGGGTGTGCCCATCATTCACCACCGGGAGGTGCTGGGGGTACTGGTGGTGCAGCAGGCCCAGCAGCGCCGCTTCGACGAAAGCGAGGAAGCTTTCCTGGTCACCATGTCCGCGCAACTCGCGGGTGTGGTGGCGCATGCCCTGGTTACCGGTTCGGTGCACACCGGCGACGGTGTCGCTGAGGCCGCCGTCATTCGCGGTGTGGCCGGTGCGCCGGGTATTGCCATTGGCCGGGCGGTGATCGTCTCACCGGAGGCCGACCTGTATGCGGTCCCGCGCCGCCAGGCCGACGATCGCAAGGCGGAGCTGCGCGCCTTCAAGACTGCACTGACCGCGGTTCGCGCCGATATCGAGCAGGTGGCTGACCAGCTCAGCACCGAGCTCAACCCGGAAGACCAGGCACTGTTCGATGTGTACCTGCGCATCCTCGATGATGCCACCATCGGCGCCGAGGTCGCCTCCCGCATCAAGGCCGGCGAGTGGGCCCAGGGCGCACTCAGCGCGGTGATGATCGAGCATATCCAGGTATTCGAGCGCATGGAGCAAAGCTACCTGCGCGAGCGCGCGGTGGATGTAAAGGACCTCGGCACCCGGGTGCTGGCTTACCTGCAGGCCGCCGACAAGAGCGTGCAGTCTTTTCCGCCGGCCACCATCCTGGTGGGTGAGGAGCTGACCGCCTCGGTGCTGGGGGAAATCCCCCGTGAGAACCTGGCGGGCATTATCTCGGTGCGTGGCTCTGGAAACTCCCACGTCGCTATCCTCGCCCGCGCCATGGGGGTGCCCACGGTGATGGGGGCCATCGACCTGCCCTATACCAGGCTGCAGGACCGCGAGCTCATCATCGACGGCTATAACGGCGAGGTGCACCTCAACCCCAGCGATGAGTTCCGCGCCCGCTTCGAGGACCTGGTGGCCGAGGACCAGGCCATGTCCCGGGATCTCGAGGCCCTGCGCGACGTGCCCTGTGAAACGCGCGACCACAAGCGCCTGCCGCTGTGGGTCAATACCGGCCTGATGGCCGATGTGGCGCGCTCCCTGGACCAGGGCGCCGAGGGCGTCGGCCTGTACCGAACGGAAGTCCCCTTCCTGCTGCGGGAGCGCTTCCCCAGTGAGGAGGAGCAGCGGCAAATCTACCGCAGCCAGCTCGAGGCCTTCGCACCCAAGCCGGTGACCATGCGCACCCTGGACATCGGCGGCGACAAGGCGCTGCCCTATTTTCCCATCGAGGAAGACAACCCGTTCCTGGGCTGGCGCGGGATCCGTGTCACCCTGGACCACCCGGAGATCTTCCTGGTGCAGACCCGCGCCATGCTCAAGGCCAGCGAGGGCCTGGGCAACCTGCGCATCCTGCTGCCGATGATCAGCAATATTGCCGAGCTGGACGAGGCCCAGGAGTTCATTCGCCGGGCCCACCGGGAGCTGCTGGAGGAGGGCTCAGACATCGAACTGCCGCCGGTGGGGGTCATGGTCGAAGTACCCTCGGCGGTCTACCAGGCGCGGGCCCTGGCCCGCCGCGCTGACTTCCTCTCGGTGGGCTCCAACGATCTCACCCAGTATCTGCTGGCAGTGGACCGCAACAATGCACGAGTCGCAGACCTGTACCACTCCTTCCATCCGGCGGTGCTGAAAGCACTGTTATCCGTGGCAGAAGCCGGCCAGTCTGAGGGGACGCCAGTCAGCATCTGCGGTGAACTGGCGGGTGACCCGGCTGCGGCGATACTGCTGCTGGCCATGGGTTACGACGTGCTGTCCATGAACGCCACCAACCTGACCCGGGTCAAGCAGGCCATGCGCCATGTCACCACCGTCGATGCGGCGGAGCTGCTGGCGGATGTGATTTCGCTGGACAGCGCCGAGGCCGTGCAGCTTCAGCTCGAGGATTTCCTGGTGTCGAAAGGCCTGGCGGGTTTTATCCACGCCCGCCTGGGTACAGCAGGCTAGGCGCGGCCGGCGAGGCGCGGCCAGCCAGGCGCGGCCGACTAGACCTCGGTCTCCAGGGAAAAGCTGAGCGAACGCGACTCGCCAGCCACCCCGCCGGCATGGAAATCCTGCTCCCTGACTTCCACGCAGCCGTCGCTGTTCACCGCCAGGGTGGTGGTGGCGCGGGTGCCGTATTCGGGCATGGTAATGAACTGGGGTGACAGCGCCCGCTCCAGCATCAGTTCCACGCCGGTGTCCGGCAGGTCCTCGTCGGCGGCTTCATGCCGGTCGCTGACCGAGCGGGCCAGCTGCTCGTGGTCCAGGGGGTCCGCAAGCGCTGCGGCCAGCAGGGTTTCGGCGCTGCGCTGTTTGGGCCAGCCGGAATCCAGCAGGCCGTTGCTGATGCTGTGAATGCCGGGCTCCAGCACGCGCACCTCGCCCTCGATATTGGACAGGTAGTACATCCCCTCGCGGTCGCCCACCAGCAGGTTGAAACCCGCGTAGCGCAAACCCTCGTCGCAGATGGCCTGCAGGTAGTCAGCCGGCGCCACCGAGCCCGCCAGGAAATCCAGGGTCAGCATACCCCTCGAGCGGGCATCTGCCGGGGCTGGATTGGAGCCGCGGTAGTTGGTGATAGCGGCAAAGCGCCCGTGCCGGGTAATGCCCATCCAGGTGCCGCCGGCCCGCAGGTCGCGCCCCGCCAGCAGCTGGGGATGGTCCTCCCAGAAATGGATGCCGCGGGTGGGACGCTGGTAGTACTCGTCGCGATTGGCGGCCACCACCAGTGGGAATTTGTCATGCGCACGATGCGCAAGGGTGATCAGGCACATGTGTTTGTCGAAGCACCGTTTGTAAATGGGGCGTGGGCTGGCAGATAATACACCGGTTCCTTTCTACGGAAGACGTTCCCGCCGCCATGCTCCCCTACCCCGAGATTGACCCGGTCGCTATCGCAATCGGACCGGTCAAGGTGCATTGGTATGGACTTACTTACCTCGTGGGCCTTGCGTTTTCGTGGTGGCTGGGAAATCGCCGCGCCAAACAGCCCGCTGCCGTGCTGAAGCCCGGGCAGGTCGACGACATGATCTTTTACTCAGCCCTGGGGGTGGTGCTGGGTGGACGGCTGGGCTACATCTTCTTTTACGGGCTCGGACGGCTGGCCGAGGACCCGCTTTACATCCTCAGAGTCTGGGAAGGTGGCATGTCCTTCCACGGCGGCATGCTGGGGGTGATCCTCGCGAACTGGCTCTATGCCCGCCACCTCAAGGTGAACTTCGCCGATCTACTGGATTTTGTGGCTCCGCTGGTGCCGGTGGGCCTGGGATTGGGTCGGCTTGGCAATTTCATCGGCCAGGAGCTGTGGGGTCGCCCCACCGATGTGGCCTGGGCCATGGTATTCCCGCGCGACCCGCTGGCCCTGCCGCGCCACCCCAGTCAGCTTTACCAGGCCTTGCTGGAAGGTCTGTTGCTGTTCCTGATCCTCTATTGGTTTTCACGCAAGCCGCGGCCGCGGCTGGCGGTGGGCGGGGTGTTCATGCTCGGCTATGGCTGCTTCCGCTTTGCGGTCGAGTTTGTGCGCGAGCCGGATGCTCACATCGCCACGCTGGTATTCGGCTGGATGACCCGCGGCCAGTTGCTGTGCCTGCCGATGATCGCTTTCGGACTCTTTCTTTTATATAACGCCTATATTGCGCGCCGGAAGGTATTCGGCGAGCGCCAGCCAGCCTGACCTACGGATAGACCATGCAGCAGTACCACGACCTCCTTCGCCATATCCTCGACAACGGTGTCGACAAATCCGACCGCACCGGCACTGGAACCCGCAGCATCTTCGGCTACCAGATGCGCTTCGACCTGGCGGAGGGCTTTCCGATGGTTACCACCAAGAAGCTGCACCTGCGCTCCATTATTCACGAGCTGCTGTGGTTCCTGAGCGGCGATACCAATATCGCCTACTTGAAGGAGCACGGTGTGAGCATCTGGGACGAGTGGGCCGATGAGAACGGAGACCTGGGGCCGGTTTACGGCCACCAGTGGCGCTCCTGGCCCACCCCCGAGGGCGGCACTATCGACCAGATCAGCAAGCTGGTGGAGCAGATTCGCAGCAATCCCGACTCCCGGCGGCTGATTGTCAGCGCCTGGAACGTGGCGGAAGTCGACAGTATGGCGCTGCCGCCCTGCCACAGCCTGTTCCAGTTCTATGTTGCCGAGGGGCGCCTGTCCTGCCAGCTCTACCAGCGCAGTGCCGAT
>JASJBK010000083.1 GCA_030066555.1 Halieaceae bacterium | reverse complement strand
TCGATGCACTGCGCAGCGCCGGCCATCTGGCGCTGAAAACCAGTCTTGATGTCAGCCGCTTACGCGAAATGCTGCCGGATCTCGATATCAGCGAGGCGGGGAAGGATTTGCATATCGGCCTGGCAGAGGCGACGGATGCCGAGCGCCTGGGGGCGAGAGTTTCCCGGGCCGTGCTCGATGCCGGCGGTGAACTCTACCAGCTCGCACCCGAGGGGCGGGACCTGGAATCCGTGTTCCGCGAAGTGAGCCAGGAGAGCCAGCATGCTGCTTGAACCCTCCATCCGCCGCGTCGCCAAGAAAGAAATCACCCTGTTCTTCGCCTCGCCGGTGGCCTGGCTGTTCCTGGGCAGCTTCGCGGCAGTCACCCTGTTCGCATTTTTCTGGGGTGAAGCCTTCTTCGCCCGCAACGTGGCAGACGTTCGACCGCTGTTCGAGTGGATGCCCATCCTGCTGATCTTCCTGGGCTCGGCGCTGACCATGCGCATGTGGTCCGAAGAGCGGCGCACCGGCACCCTCGAGCATGTCATTACCCAGCCGCTGCCGCTGTGGCATTTCGTGGCCGGCAAGTTCCTGGGCTGCGTCGGGTTGCTGTTGCTGGCCCTGCTGATGACCCTGCCCCTGCCCATCACCGTGTCGCTGCTGGGCGACCTGGACTGGGGCCCGGTGCTGGCCGGGTACCTGGCCACCCTGCTGCTGGGAGCCGGCTATATCAGTATCGGCCTGTTCGTCTCATCACGCAGTGACAACGCCATTGTCAGCCTGATCGGTTCGGTGCTGCTATGCAGCCTGCTCTACCTGGCGGGCACCTCTACCTTCACCGGCTTTTTCGGCAATCTCAGCGGCGAGCTGCTGCGCGCGCTGTCCACCGGCGCACGCTTTGAGTCCATCACCCGCGGGGTGATCGACGTCCGCGACCTGGTGTACTACCTGAGCCTGGTAGCGGTATTCCTGAGCCTCAACGTCTACACCCTGGAGAGCGAGCGCTGGGCCCGCACCGGCGCCAACAGCCAGCACCGCCGCTGGCGAACGGTCACCGCCCTGCTGGTGGCCAACGCCCTGGCCGCCAACCTCTGGCTGAGCCAGGTCAGCCTGCGCGCCGATGTCACCGAGGGCAAGCTGTACTCGATTTCCGACACCACACACGGCTACCTGGACCGGCTGCAGGAGCCGCTGTTGCTGCGCGGCTACTTCAGCGCCAAGACCCACCCGCTGCTGGCACCGCTGGTACCGCAGCTGCGGGACCTGCTGAAGGAGTATGAGGTCGCCGGCCGCGGCCGGGTGCGAGTAGAGATCATCGACCCGGTGGATGACCCGGCCCTGGAAGAAGAGGCCAACCAGAAGTACGGCATCCAGTCGGTACCCTTCCAGGTAGCCGACCGCTACCAGGCCGCGCTGGTGAACTCCTATTTCAACGTGCTGGTGCAGTACGGTGACAGCTTCGAGGTACTCGGCTTCGGCGACCTGATCGAGGTAAAAGCCGGCACCACCACCAGCCTGGAAGTGCGGCTGCGCAATCCCGAGTTCGACCTGACCCGGGCCATCAAGCAGGTGCTCAACAGCTATGCGGCCGGCGGCAACCTGTTTGACAGCATCCCCTCCGATATCCGCTTCACCGGTTACGTCTCCGCCGATGAGCTGCTGCCGGACACGCTGGTGGACTACAAGCAGGCCATCACCGCCGAGCTCGAATCACTGGCCGCAGACTCCGGCGGCCGCTTTACGCTGCAATTCGTTGAGCCCGAAGCGAATGGCGGACAAGTGGCAGCACGCATCCGCGAGGAGTGGGGCTTCCGACCCATGACAACCAGCCTGCTGGATGATGAGTCCTTCTACTTTTACCTGACCGTTGAGGATGACCGCCAGGTGGTGCAGGTGCCCACTGACTTCGAGGCGGGCAGTTTCCGGCAGGCGCTGGATGCCAGCCTCAAGCGCTTCGCCCAGGGCTTTACCAAGGTGGTGGCCTACAGCGCGCCACAGATCACCCCGCAGATGGCCCAGTTCGGCATGGCGGGTCCGATGTTCCGGAACCTTGAAGCCGCCATCACCGAAAATCACACCATTCGCTCGGAAGACCTGAGCGACGGCTCGGTGACACCGGAGGCCGACCTGCTGGTGGTGGTGGCACCCGAGAACCTCGACGACAAGGCACTGTTCGCGATCGACCAGTTCCTGATGCGCGGCGGCAGCGTGACCCTGGTGACCTCACCCTTTATCTCCCAGGTCGCCGGCGGCAACCTGGCCATGATGAACCGGCCCAGCGGCCTCGAAGACTGGCTGGCGCATCACGGCCTGTCCATTGCCGAATCCCTGGTACTCGATCAACAGAATTCCGCCTTCCCGATTCCGGTGACGCGTGAGGTCAGCGGCTTCCGCTTCCAGGAAGTGCGCATGGTGGACTACCCATTCTTCGTCGACGCCCGCGAACCGGGCCTGAATGCCAGCCACCCGGTGACCTCGGGCATTCCCCAGATCACCATGGCCTGGCCCTCGCCGATCGAGCTGGACGCCGACAAGAACGCCGATCGCGAGATTGTCCGACTGATCGAGTCTTCCGCCAATGCCTGGACTGACGAAAGTATGGATGTACTGCCCCGCGTATCCGACAGCGGTATCAGCAGTTGGGATGCACCGGCCAACACCGCACCGCAGCTGCTGGGCGTGGCGGTGAGCGGCCAGTTCACTTCCTGGTTCGCTGACAAGCCGTCTCCGCTGGCGGCCGCAGATGCCGGCAGCGAGACCGGGGAGCCGGCGCAGGCCGCGCCGTCAGTCACCAGCGTTATCGAGCGTTCGCCGGAATCCGCGCGGCTGGTGCTGTACAGTTCCAACGATTTCCTCACCGACCAGATTCTCGGCACCATGAGCTCGATGACCGGAGCCCAGTACCTGGGGCCGCTGGAGCTGGTCGCCAACACCCTGGACTGGGCAGTGGAGGATGAAGGCCTGCTGGGCATCCGCTCGCTGGCGCACTTCAACCGCAGCCTGCCACCGCTGGAGAAAGACGCCCAGTTGTTCTGGGAGTACCTGAACTACGCGCTGGCAGTGCTGGCCCTGCTGGTTATTGGCCTCTGGCAGCGCCTCAATAGCCGCAAGCGCAGCCGCAGGTACCTGGCGCAATTCGGTGACGCCGGGCTGGACGGAGGTGCCGCATGAACCGCCTCAGCACGGTCCTCGCTGCCGTCCTGGCCCTCCAACTGCTGCTGGCCGTCGCCCTGTTCTGGCCGCGGGAAAACCCCGGGGAGAACGATGCCCGCACAGCACTGATGGACCTGGCCGGCCAGGATATCGATCGCCTGATTATCAGCAGCGCCGAGGACAGCCTGCTGCTGCGCCGCAGCGAGAGTGGCTGGACCCTGCCCGACTATCACGACCTGCCTGTACAGGAGAGCCGGGTCAGCCGGGTGTTGATCGACCTGCCTGCCCTGGCCCGCGGCTGGCCGGTTGCCGACAGCGCCAGTGCGGCTGGACGCTTCGATGTGGCAGAGGACGATTTCCAGCGCCGGGTGAGTTTCTACCAGGGAGAGGACTCCCGCGGTGAGCTGTTCGTGGGAAGCTCGCCGGGCTTTCGCAAGGTCCATGTACGACCCGCGGGCGACGCCCAGGTCTACGCCGTGGAATTCAACAGCTTCGAGCTGCCGGTCAACGCCGACGAGTGGCTGGACAAGTCGCTGTTGCAGCTCCGCAATGTCACCGCCATACAGGGATTGGACTACGCCATTGAGAAGCAGGGTGAAGAATGGCGCGATAGTGACAGCGAAGTACCGGCTGAAGACCAGGTCGATGCACTGGTATCCGGGCTCAGCGGCCTCCAGGTCGACGCTGCCGCCGACATTGCCACTGCCAGCCTGCTCGCCGATCTCGAGGCACCGCCGACCCTTACGGTAACGGCCGACGGCCGCGACTACGCGTTCCGCCTTTACGAGATGGAAGACAACTACTTCATCCAGCGTGGAGATATACCGGTCTACTTCAGCCTCAGCGACTACGACTATGACCGCCTCAATGACGTCAATGCGGCGTCACTGTTCGGCGCGCAGTGAAAGACCTCGACTTCCTGATTGCCGGCGCCCAGAAATGCGGCACCACTGCGCTGGCCAGTTTCCTGGACTCGCACCCCGCCATCAGCATGGCGACACCGAAAGAGTGCCACCTGTTTGATTCACCGGAGTACCAGCCCGCCTGGTCCCGGGAGGACATCAACCGCCGTTACCTCACTCACTTTGAAGGCCGCCCCACCGATACCCTGTGGGGCGAGGCGACTCCCGCCTACCTGTTCTACGAGGATATTGCCGAGCAGCTGGCGCGCTACCGGCCGGATCTCCGGATCATCGTTCTGCTGCGCGACCCCGTGGAGCGGGCGATTTCCCAGTACCGGATGGAAGTCACCCGCGGCCAAGAGCGACTGCCGCTGCTGCTGGCGCTGGCCCTGGAATACCTAGGCCGCCAGGGCGGCGCGCCCCGCGCGCCCCACAGCGCCCACGGCCGCTTCTCCTATCGCCGCCGGGGGCTCTACACGGCACAGCTTGAACGCCTGTACAAGGTATTTCCCGCCGAGCAGGTACTGGTGATCAGGCAGCTGGACCTGCTGCGCGAGCACCGCAAGACCCTGGAGACTGTGTTCAATTTCCTCGGCGTCGACCCGACGGCCGAGATCCCCGCAGCCGAGGTCAGGCCGGTGACCGAGCAGTCCCAGGAGACGCCCGCGGGCAGCTTCCGAGTCACCCGCGCTGTACTCGGCGCGTTGCTCGCGCGCGAGCGGCGATCGCTGCAGTCGCGCTGGGGCATCTCCCTGTAGACAGCAACGAGAATCGTTCTTATTTACTTTCCCGGGCGGCCTCCCTACACTCTGGCGTTCGCGATTCGCAGGTATCTATGAGCACTTCCCTTTGGTCCCTCCGGGCCGGCGACGAGGGCCGCATTACCGGCTTTGACGACGCGCTGGCCGAGAACTACCGTGTCAGGCTGATGGAACTGGGGTTTCACCCCGGCGAAACCGTTGCCTGCCTGCAGGCGCCCGCCTTCGGCGCGCCCAAGGTGTTCCGGGTCTCCAACACCGTATTCTCACTCGATGACGAGGTCGCCGCCCATATCAACATCGAGACCAGCGCCTCGTGAGTAAAATCATCCTCATCGGCAGCCCGAACTCGGGCAAGAGCCTGCTGTTCAACCGCCTCACCGGCCTGTCGCAAAAGGTCGCCAACTTCCCGGGCATCACCGTCGACGTGGCTACCGGCAGGCTGGCGGCCGCACCCGGCATGTCACTGGTGGATTTCCCGGGCACCTACTCCCTGCAGCCGATCTCCGGCGAGGAGCGGGTGGCGACCGAGTATTTCACCCAGGCGCTCGATGACCCCGAAGTCACCCAGGTGCTGTGCCTGGTCGACATAACGCGCCTGGAGAAGAGCCTCTACTTCACGCTGCAGGTGGTTCGCGAATGTGCACGCCACGGCAAGCGCGCACTGGTGGTTGCGAACATGATGGACGTGCTGGCGAAGCACGGCATCAGCGTCGACCTGGAGGGCCTCGGTGCCGAGATCGGCGCCCCCGTGCTGCCTGTTTCCGCGCGCACCGGCGAAGGGCTCGATGCGGTTGTCGCACACCTCACCAACACAGCAGACACCAGCATCGACAACAACAGCGCATTGGCCGAGACTCCCGACACGCTGCTGCGCGGCAACGCCCACCAGCTGGCCAGGAAGTACGGCCCCCGCGGCGACCTGCTGATCAAGACCCAAACCCGGCTGGATGGCTTCTTCCTGCATTCGGCGCTGGGTGGCTTCGCCTTCTTCGCCATCATGTTCCTGCTGTTCCAGTCGATCTTTACCTGGGCAGCACCCGCCATGGACGCCGTGGAAGCGGGGCTGGGGGCGCTGGCCGACTGGGTGGTGCCGCTGATCGGCCCGCAAATGGCGAAGGATTTCACCAGTGACGCAATCTTCAGCGGCATCGGCGCCTTCCTGGTGTTCGTGCCGCAGATTTTCGTGCTGACCTTTGTGATCGGCCTGCTGGAGGATTCCGGCTACATGGCCCGGGCGGCGCTGATCTGCCACAAACCGCTGCGGCTATTCGGCCTGACGGGCAAGAGCTTCATCCCGATGCTGTCTGGCGTGGCCTGCGCCATCCCGGGAATTTACGCGGCGCGCTCGGTGGACTCGCCCATGAAGCGCCTGCTGACTTATATGGCCATCCCGCTGATGCCCTGCTCGGCGCGCCTGCCGGTCTATACCCTGCTGATCGCCGCCTTCATCCCCAACACCACCGCCCTTGGCGGCCTGGTGGGCCTGCAGGGCCTGGCCATGTTCTGCACCTACTTTTTCGGCATGTTCACGGGGCTTATTGTCACCGGCCTGGTATCTCGTACCCGTGAAGACCACTACACCGACCTGCCCTTCGTGCTGGAGATGCCGCCCTACCGGCTGCCGGCGCTGCCGCCGCTGTTGCGCACCTGCTGGAACCGCTGTCGACACTTCATCACCAAGGCTGGCGCGATCATTTTCACGGTCACCGTGGTGGTCTGGTTCCTCGGCTACTTTCCCAACTACGGAGCCGATCTCGGGGAGTCCTGGCTGGGACAGGTCGGCCAGGTGGTGGAGCCGGCATTCGCGCCGCTGGGCCTCGACTGGCGCTACGGCGTAGCCATCATGACCTCATTCCTGGCGAGGGAAGTCTTTGTCGGCACCCTCGGAACCATGTTCGGCATCGAGGGCGCCGACGAAAACATGGTGCCGCTGGTCGACCAGATCCAGGCCAGTGGGCTGCCGCTGGCCTCAGGGGTTGCGCTGCTGTTCTTCTTCGCCATCGCCCTGATGTGTGTCTCCACCCTCGCCATCCTCGGCCGTGAGAGCGGCTCCTACCGACTGGCGGTGAAGCTGTTCCTGGCCTATGGCGCCCTTGCCTATCTCGGTGCCATTGGCGTGTTCCAGCTGGTAAGCCTGTTCAGCGGCTGAGCACCCACCAGGACCCTCTTGTTTAGATCCTCGGGTAGCTTCCCCCGTGGCGAATGAAACGTAGTTTGTCTATTCTTGTATCTGGAAAATCTAACTGAGTTCACGGCGAAAAGCAGACATGCCGGCGGTTGCAACAAGGGCCTCGCGAAAGGATTTCGACGGCCGTCGTTGCAGGCTACATTGCTGATCTTGGAGCCTTACGAGGGATAGGGATGTCTGACCCCAGGAATCGTCATACCCCTGCGCTGCTGCTGGCGCTGGCCATCGCCATCACCGGCGGCTGCAAGATTGTCATCGATGTGCCCGAAGGTGGCTCGGTGACCACGGAATCGGGCGCCTATAGCTGCGCAGAAACCGAATCCTGTGAAATCGATGTCGACGATGACAGCTTCGAAGAGACCTTCGTCGCCGTGCCCGCCGAGGACTACGAGTTCCGGGGTTGGAAGCAAAGGGACCAGGGGCTGTGCCAGGGCGAGTTGGAGCGCCTGGAGCCCTGCAACATCAGTACTGCACTCTTTGGCCTGAACTCCACTCTGCTTGCGCTGCTGCAGCAAGATGTTCCCTTCTACCTCGAGCCCGAGTTTGGCCCGGCTTCAACAGCAGAGATTCTGTTTCCATCAGAAAACTCCAGCGCAGTAGAGGCGTTCGTCACCGTGCGCGGTATTGCCAGCGACGTCGACGGCATCGCAAAGGTCACAGTGAACGGGGCGCTCGCCACCATTGCCCCGGCAGCGGGTGCGCAAACCACTGCCAGCGGGCTCTACACCGAGGTCGACTGGTTCCTGCCGGTCAGCCTCCAGACCGGCACCAATACAGTCGTGGTTGGCGTCGAGGACGGACGCGGCGAGGTGAATCCGGAAGCTGACACGGCTGCCATACAGAATATCGGGGTACCTGATCAGTTTACCCTGGACGAGATCAACGACCGCGTGATCGGTGTTATATATGAGAGTGGATTCCTGCCGGAGCTGACCAGCTACGATCTGGCCACGAAAACTCAGACCGTGGTGTTGCCGAATCTGTTTATCTACCCGCCCTACTGCTACCAGGCCGACACCAGCGAGTTTTTCTACCTGACATTCGGCACCGAACCGCTCGCGCTCAGAAGCGTAAATACCGAGACCCTCGAGCAAACGGAATGGGCGACCATCAACATTGACCTGGAGGCAGAGGGATTCGACCCATTTGTCTTTTATCTAAACTTGGTCTGCGAAAGCGGTGACGACGATGTTTACCTGCTGTACGGCTTTTCCGACACACCGACGAACAATCTGAATACCCTGACCAACTCGCGGGTGGTGAAGTTCGACCTGGGCGCGAACGAGGTTCGACTACTGGAGGAGTTCGACACCCGCGCGGGCGACGCTTCCGCTCTAAGGGGTGCTAAGTTGATGGGAGATCAACTGGTGGTGTACCCCTTCCTTACCGGACCCATGTTCAGCATTGATACCGAAACAGGCGAGCGGACGCGGCTCCCTGTGCGGGATAGCCTGTCTGCGAACAAAGTTGTCACCGATGCTGCCAATAACAAACTCTATGTAATCAACTTCAGCGCCATCTACGAGGTAGACCTTAACACTGGCCGCGAAAGGATCCTGTCCTTCGTGCAAGACAGCAGCCCTTTCAACCTCGGTAACCCGGCGGATGCCTTCCTCGATGCCAACAACAATCGAATCCTGATCGGTGATACACAGCTGGATATGATTCTGCAGGTGAACCTGTTCAGCGGAGAACGCAGCGAACTCGTGACCAGGCGGCAGGGAGAAGGCGTGGGCATCATTTTCGCTCGGAAGCTGTATCTGACCTCGGACAAGCGCACGGCCTACGTACTGGATGACGGCGGCAATGCTACCGAAAGGCTGCTGAAGGTTGACCTGGCGACCGGGGACCGCACACAAATTGGCAATCTGGCGCTGCAATTCAACGGGTCGGCTGCGGGCCTTGCCGTCGACGAAGAGGCCGGGGTGGCCTACGCCGCGTTCAGCAGATTCATCTACCGGGTCGACCTTGAGACAGAACAGGTGGTGGAGGTGGTCGGTAACTCAGCGACCTTCGGGCCGATTCCACAGGACATCACGGACCTGGTGCTGGACAAGGCAGGCAATCGCCTGCTGTTTGCCGATTCGCAGCTCGGGGCGATCATTGAGCTGGACCTGCGGACTCGGGTGCGCAAGGTACTTTCCCAGGCTGGCGAGCAAGGCACTGGCGATCCTTTCGCCGGCGTGAATGCCCTGGCTCTCGATACTGAAGGCAACCGCCTCTTCGCTTCCAATCGGCAATCCGGAAACATCATGTCTATCGACATGGAGAGTGGTGATCGCAGTGTGCTTCTCGATGCCTGCCTCGACGCCAGCGGGCAGGATCAGTTAGGCAACCGACAATCACTGCAGGGTTTGCTCTACCGCGACGGAGAACTACTGATACTCGACGATGGCCTGCTGCGTTTCAGCCCGGACACCGGCAAGTGCGCAGTGCTGCGGGATCGTCTCCCCATCAGCGCAGGTATTCTCGACATACAGTGGCTGAACGACCAGGTGCTGCTAACCTCTGGCTTCGGCGCTGTCGGGCTCATTGACACCGTGACCTGGGAGTTTGTCAGAATTTCCGAATAGCACGCGGGAATCAGCTGTCCACAGGACACTGAGCTAGAGCGAAACGGCCACGCCGACACCACGAGCGGGGTCGCCAACGCTTACTGTCCCTGGTTCTCGTCACCCGCAAGGCGAACGCCGGCGTCCGCGCCGATCAGCAGAGTACCGCCGGACTCGGCGGACATGAGCCGCTGGATATCCGCGACTGCAGTAGCAGGCAGGATGACACCCCAGCTGACTGACTCACTGTACAGGCTCTCGGCCTGCAGGCGCAGCCGCGGGGGCACGGTTGTCGCATCCATCTGGTAATAGCTCGCCGGCGCCTTATCCTGCCGGAAAACGCCATCCGGGTGATAGCGCTTGAAGTCGCCGTTTACCAGGGCAAACAGCTGAATATGCCCTGCTGCCAGCGAACTGCGCAGGGCGTCACCGGACTCGAACTCCAGCGCAAAACCCGGCTCATCCGCGTCTGGCGAGGGGCTATCCCGGGTCGCCTGAGCCTCGGTTACCTGAGTCTGGGGAGCTGATAGCTCCGGCGTAATCGGCTGACTCGCCGGTGGACTGCTTTCGGGTTTCACCTCGGGTGCCTGCGGCGGCTTTTCTTCAGTCATCTGTTCCTGCGGCGGCGGCTGTTCCTCAGTCGCCTGATCCTGCTGCGCGCCGTTCACCAGTGAGAAAATGGCTACCAGGCACAAACCAAGAATCGCGATAAAGCGCATCACATCGGTTTGCAGGGCCTCCAACTCGTCGCCGGCATTCACCCCGTATTGCCAGGGGAGCTTCATAACGTCTCTCGCACTGGTTTAACAGCAGTTGTGCTGCTCTCCAGTTTCTCCTCGATGCGCCGCAGCACCGCCAGGTTTTCTTCGCCCGGCTCGTTCGCCGCGCGCATGTACAGGCTCGCCAGTGCCTCGCCGAACCAGATCGACTTGCCGGCGCGCATCAGATAGCCGCCGATACCACCGACAATGGTGGTGCTCAGGGCCAGCAGGATGCCGCCGTCCACCATCCGTTGCAGCACGGCGAAGGCGCCCTGCTGGGCGGCACTGCCGGGCTCACCCAGGGCGAACAGCAGGGCATCGCGCATGCCGATCGCCGTCCAGATCACGCCGATGCCGAAGAACAGGCTGGCGCAGAGGTCCAGCAATTGTTCGTGGCGCACCACGCGCTGCAGCGGTGGATCAGTCATGGCCAGCAGACCGTGCAGTTGCGAAAGCTGCCTTGCGTACGCCAGCAAGACAATGAGGAACAACACTATCGAGCCCCTCAGGTTGTGCACTGCCATCTCCCACAGTGGTGGCAGCATGGCAAAGCCCTGGTGGAGGACAATTTCCGCATCCCCGCTGGGGTGCTGGCCGGCTGCGAGCAGCAGACCCACCGTGCCCAGCAACAAGCCCCCCAGCAGGCCGAGCAGGAAGTGTCCACCGAGCTGGCGACGCATTACAGAGATTGCTCGCAGGCAGTACTCACCGCTTCGAACACCATGTTGAGATCATTGTAATGATGCTGCGCCTGGCGGAAGCGTGCCTCGTCATCGAGGATCTCCAGCATACCCTCGCGCTTGAATGCCAGCTCCTCACGCATCGCAGCGTACAGCGCGTCTTTCTTGCGCAGCGACGAGCAGCTGCTGCGAGGCTCTACCTTGACCACGTAAAACTCCGGGTCGAAGTAGCGACTGAAAGTCTCCTGAGCCTGGCGTTTGGAGATAATGCCGATATCCACACTCTCCCGCAGCAGGCCCGCGAAGCGTGCCTCGTTTTCCTGGCCCGGCGAGCCTTTCGCGGCCAGCAGCAGGCGCTCTCGGTAGCGCGGGAAAGAGTAGTGGCAGGCAGGCACTTTCAGTTTGTCAGACACCTCGGCAAACAAACGATCGATGTTATTGGTGCCACTCAACTGACACTGGGACAGGTCCTGCCTGGGCTGCTGGCTGCAGGCGGCGACCGCAAGCAAGAACGTCACAATGCCGCCGGCGCGAATGATTTTTGCAATGGGTTTCATATCAATATCCTCCTGAATTGTGTGCAATCAGTTGACCAGCAAGTCTTGATACTTGTCCTGGGCCGACTCTTCCTCGAGCCCGATTTCCGGGATCTCGCGGGCCTGGTCCACGTCGCCCCACAGCAGCGATTTCACATCGCCTACCGTGGCACTGATCTGGTCGGTGAGCTCGCCCCACTCCAGCTCCAGTACCAGCTCGGTGCTCTGTGAGCCGATCTCCGCCTCGATCAGGTCGAGGAAGTACATGGACTGCATGGAATCCATGTAGATCTGGGAGGCCAGCACCGGCAGCGAATCGCTCTGCTGCCCGCCGCGCTTTACGAGCTCGTAGTAGCGCGCGAACATCTTGCTGAGTTTTCCCTGGCGGCTGCCCTTCGACTGCACCGGCGACATGCCCTGCACACTCGCCGTGCGGCCGCCGAGAATTCGCTGTACATCGCCGGGCGTCATCTTGCGGCCGATCTCGGAACGCAGGCTGGTGCCCATGGAATCCACTGTCGAATCGAGGCTGGCGCGCATCTTGGGAATACTCGCCTGCATCACGTCCAGCATTTCCTTGTAGCTGCCGCGGATCGCCTTGCGCAGCTGCAGGCACCCGGGATCACTGCTGTTCTCGCAGTGGGTGCTCTCGTAGGCGTGTTTCTGCTTTTCCAGCTTTGCTACCACCTCGTACATACCGCTTTCCATGTCGCGGGCCGCACGCGATGTGGCACTGAGGTTCTCTACCACCGAGGTTGGGAACAGGTTGATCTTGGGCCGCACCTCGGCCGGCTCGCTGATGCGCGCATGGGCGGGACCAACGGCGATCGCCCAGCTACAGCCCAGCACCAGCAGCGATTGTTTGAAACGTGTTTTGCTCGTGTTCATCGTTATTCCTCCTAGAGGGAAATGGACCTGTTGCTTTGAAGCCGGGTTGCGAGCAGGCCGGTTGCACCTATGGCGTCCATTGCCTGCCGGCGCGCCGCGTCGTCGCTATACAGCAGTACTACCTCGTGCCGGCCCGGCACCTCGCTGCGATACGCCAGCTCCAGGCCTGGAATCTGCGACTGCAGAAACGCCTTATAGTCACGGGCGCGGTAGGCCTCGTTGAATGTGATCAGCACCTGGTACCCGGCATCCCTGGCGACCGGTGGCGACACCAGTTCACTGCTCGGTATGTGGGGTTTATCCAGGACCCGTTGCAGGTGCTGGTAGATGTACTGGCTGTACCAGCGCGCTCCCTGCGTGAGCTTCTTGCCGGCGATGCGGCCGGGGCCGTAGTTATAGGCCGCCACAGCCCGGTGCAGGTTGTCGGCGAAGAGTTCGGTGAGCTCCGCGATATAGCGGGCACCGGCATCGATATTGGTGCAGGGATCGTACAGGTCTGCCTCGCGAATGATGCCGAGGTGATGACTGGTAACCGGCCAGCGGATCTGCATAACGCCGATGGCGTCCTTGCTGGACCGTACCGCCGGGTCAAAGCCACTCTCGCCACTGGCGATTGCCAGCAGCAGAGATTCGGGAACACCGTGCGCCGCAGCGGCACGGGTAAAGCACTGGCGCCAGCGGAACTCACCGACCGGAACCAGGGTGTCCGCAGTCGCTGCGAACTCCGCCCAGCGCTGTTCCAGTTCGTCCCCGACGGGCTTTACCGGCTCCTGCCTGGCCGGAGTCTGCTCAACGGGTGACGTTGCGGCTTCGCCCGCGGCACTTTCCACAGCGACGTCTGGGATTTCCTTAGATTCCAGCGCCATCATTGGCACCGGCTCGTGCACAACCGCAGTGGCCTGATCGTTGGTCGTTGCGTCAATCGCGGCAGCGCCTACCTGCGGCGGCAGCAGCTGGCTCAGGTGCCGGTTCATTTCATCGCTGTACTGCGTGGTCAGGTAGGCGGCTATCAAAATGCCGGTAACCAGCCCAAAAAATGTCGAAGTCATGAGATGCCCTCCTCAAAGGCCCCAGCGGACGTACTCGGTGACCGAGTCACCGCTCGCCGGGTAGTGTTCGAAACCTTCCAGGCTACGAAAGCCCGCACATTTGCGTGCCCCGAACCAGGGGTTGGGGCGATGTTCCGCGCCCCTGATGACCAGCGGCCTTACCACGCTCTGGCCCGCTTCCAGCCGGCCGGCCAGGCGGCCGTAGCGATCGTGCCGGTACTGGGCGGGCTCCGAAACGCAATGTTGGTAATGGCCACCGGACAGGCTGAAGGCGTAGTCGATCGGCCACTCCGAGCGATTCTCAAGGCGCAGCCTCACCTGCAATTCGGCGCTGCCGGCACGCTCCCTGCCCAGCGAGGCATCGAGCATTTCCACAGCGAGATAATCCAGCGCGTCACCGCGCTCATGCACTGGGGTTACCGGCGCACCGGCAGTTCTCCGATAGGGCGTGATCAGGGGCTGTGCTGGCGGCGGCTGGTGGCGGAAGTAGGCTACCGCCTGCACCGGCGCCAGTCCGTTGGACTGCGGCACCCCCTTCAGCCAGAGCTGCCAGACGTCCGCACTGAAGGCGGTGACCTCAGCGGCAAGCCGGTAATCGGGCGACTCCTCCGCGAAACCGAGCTCGGCGTAACTTCCCAGCAGGTGCCGGCTGCGGTGCACCGTATCCGCAAGCAAGGGGGGCAAATTCGAAGCTTCAAACCACGCGAGGTCGAGCCGCGTTGCGACCTGGGGACGCAGCGCACAGGCCAGCTGCCGCTGCATGTCCTGCGCCGCCTGCTCGATGTCCTGGCCGCCCCAGGGGGCGACCATGCTACCGTCCGCAATTTGCGGTGCCCGCGATACTCCCAGTGTTTCCCGTTCGGCCCGACTCAAGCTGCCGCGCCATTCCCAGCTGTGGGTAGAACCGGTGGCTGCGCCGGGCTCGACGAGTGCTATCCGCACCTGGCCCTTGCGCTTGCCGGCAGCCACAGCAGACACCAACAGGCGCAGGCGACCGTCTTCCAGCGACGTGCACTGCAGGTCATCGATGCGGGCAGGGCTCGCGGAAACTGGCAGCGGCTGTGGGGCGGGTGAATAGAGCTCGATGCCCTCCCTGCCCCGCAGGTTGATGGTGAGAACCGTGACGACCGCATCCGCCAGGCCGTTGGCACCGGCGTGCAGCAGCTGCAGGGACTGGCCACGGTAGCGTGGGTGCCGGGAGAGCATTTCGCGAAGCTCCGGCGTTACCACATCCCCCAGCCAGCGCGAGAGCTCGCTGCGACTGGCCGGCAACGCAGTGGACGAATACGCCAGCAGTAGTACCAGCAAGCTGCCGATCAGCCAATGTGCTTCGCCTTGTCTCCCCATGGCAATGTGCCTGTTTCCATAAGCTCAGGCTCAGGTTGCCACCGGGCCCCTGAACAATTACTGAATGGATTGGGAAAAGTTTGCGCTTGCGCTGAAAGGCAGGTTTTATGGGGCTTTAACGCCAGGCAGCCTGACGATGAACAGGGCGCCGCCCAGTGCAGAGTGGTCGGTGTGCAGACTGCCACCATAGGCGCTGACGATTTCCACCACGATGGAAAGACCAAGTCCATGGCCCAGGTTGGCGGTGTCAGCGCGAGCGCCCCGGCGCAGGATCTCTGTTTCGTAACCGGCGGGAATGCCATCGCCATCATCACCTACCGTGAGCAACAGGCAGTCCTGGCCATCCGCCTGTTCGGCACGGCATTCGACGGCAATGCGATGGTGGCAATGCTTGATGGAATTCTCGAGGATACTGCCGAACAGGTCCTGCAGGTCCGGCTCCTCGCCGAGGAAGGTGGCATCTGCGGCCAGGCCGGACGTGTCGATCTCAAGCTCCGGCCCGCCCGCTGGTCGCGGCAAGCGCCGGTAGGCATCAACGATACGCTGCAACACGGGCTGTGCGAGCACGGCCTGGCCGAGGATATCCGGCGAGCGCCCGTCCAGGCGTGCCCGGGTGAGACCGCTCTCCACCACACCCAGCATTCGGTCAACCTGTTCCTGTACCAGTTCGCGGTAGGCGTGATCGGATTCGCTGCTGTTGCGAATCACCATCAGCGGCGTCTTGAGCACATGGGCGAGCCTGTCCATGGTACTGCGCACCCGCTCCCGGCGCCGTTTTTCACTGTTCAGCAGCAGGTTTATATTGCGCGTTAACGGTAACAGTTCCGGCGGGAAATCACCGTCCAGCCGGTCATGTTTACCCTGCTGCAGTTCGTCGACGGCGCCGGCGATACCGCGCAGGGGCGACAGCCCCCAGCGAATCACCAGCCACTGGGTCAGCAGCAACAACCCCGCCGCTACCAGGCACAACAACAGCAGATTTTCACGGTAGGCGTCTCGGGCGGCGATTACCCCCGTCTGGCTTTCGACCACAAGGAAGATACTTTCGGGCCCGCTACTGCCCCAGGCGATGCGGGTGGCATAACAGAAATGTTCGCTGTCCAGCATGCAGGTCAGCAAGCTCGGCTCGGCACCGGTTTCCATCAATACTGCCCGCGCCGCCGTGGCCACGGCGGCCAGCGGGTTTTCAAGTTCGCCAATCTGGCCAGCGGATGGACTTGCCCACAGGACTTCCGACTGCGGTGACAACAGGAATGCGTAGAGGCCTGAACCCAGCAACTCCAGTCGCGACTCGTCCAGCGCTCCCACCGTCCAGGCCGAGCCGTCCCACTCGGTGGCCTTGGCCAGCAGCAGCTGCATCAAGCGCATGCGTTCCGCCTGGGCATCCAGCTGGTAGCTCGCGAACGCGCGATCCAGCAGCCAGACGGTCAGGCCGAGGAACAGGGGAAGGATCAGCAGGGTCGCTGCGAGCAGTCGCAGTTGTATGGAAATCGGGCTGCGCGAAATGGCCATGCAGGCGCAGGCTACTCAGGGGCTCTCGCGGAACAGGTAACCGTGGCCGCGCACGGTCTCGATAGGCAACAGCGACTTGTCCGGATCGATCTTGCGCTTGATGCGTCCCACCAGGCCCTCGACGCTGTTCGCCTTGGGGTCGGCTCCGGGGTCGCGTTGGTAGCTGTCGGCGATACTCTTCTTGGATTGCACCCGGCCAGCGTTGCGCCACAGGTGCTCGAGGATCTCGTACTCCGCCTTGGTGAGTTCCACTGGCTCTGCGCCACGGGTCACCACCCGCTTGTGACGATCCAGCTGCAGGCTGCCGAACTCCAGTACCGGGTTATCCAGCTGGGGATCGCCCAGCACCCGTCGCAGCACCGCGTCGATGTGGGCAAACAGCTCTTCGAGATAGACGGGTTTCTTCAGGTAGTCGTCAGCGCCCGCCTCCATTGCCTGTACGATACTCTCCACGTCGTTACGGGCAGTCAGCACGATAATCGGCACCTTGTTGCCGGCTTGCCTGAGCTTGCGAATCAACTCGAGCCCCGACATCCCGGGCAGACCGAGATCAATCACCGCCAGCGTGTAATCAATTTCACTGGCCTCGAACAGGCCCTCCTCGCCGTCGCCGACGAATTTCGCGTTGTAGCCGCGCTCGCGGAAACCCTTGGCCAACTGGTCGGCCATGCCCACATGGTCTTCAACGATCAGGAAGCGCATCTAGTTGGTCCGCCTCACCCTGCCGCTCTTGCGGTCGTACTCGTACCAGATGATGCGGCGGCCGCGGACCTGTGCCTTGATGGCCTGTTTGCCGGATTGTCGCGACTCTACCTTGAGGATCCTGACGCAGCCGGACTTGCGCTCCTGGGCGTCACAACCTTCGAGCTTTTCTATCGCGCGCTGGGCACTGGCCTGTGCCTGTACCGGTGGAGAAAACCAAGTACAGGCGGTGAGAATAAGGGCGAGAAGCAACACACCGGGGCGGAAAACGTGAGATGTGTTATGCGAGCTGCGATCAGACAGGTTTAACATCCAGCGCGATCCACTCCCCCGGATCGTAGTCCATGCGCGTGTGGTACTCCTCGCCATTGTAGCGATAGCGTACAGCATACTCTACTACCTCACGCCGGCGCTGATCGTCTCGATAGCCGCAGGGGCCATCGACCACCACCCGGCGCCTGTGTTCGAGGTGATCGCCGACATC
>JASJBK010000079.1 GCA_030066555.1 Halieaceae bacterium | reverse complement strand
TGCCGAAGTGCCGCAGGTCATTGATGACGTTGGCGATCACGCCGGCTGAGACTTCGCGCTTGGCGCGCACGTTGGCAAGATCGCGGGGGAAGCTCGCAAGCTGGCGATGACGGAGCTGGCGGCCGCGATGGAAGCACTGCCCGCCTACCTTGCCAACGTGCGCGCCAAGCGCGAAGTCTCAGCCGGCGTGATCGCCAACGTCATCAATGACCTGCGGCACTTCGGCAACCGGCCGTCCTTGCCCGACTCGCTGTTCTTCAATCCGCCGCTGAAGCCAACGGCTGGTATAACCAGTGGCCAGCACCCGGCCGCCGACGCCAAACTCAAGCAGTTTGGCGCCCGTGCCATGCGTGTCTGTGCCCAGTACTCCAAGTCTGCGCTCAAGAAGGATCGCGACGCTCTGAAGCAGCTGTTCGCGGTGGGCAAGCATGCCACCCCGCTGCTGGCGGGTTCGCCCATGGAGCCTTACTTCCGCTGCCATATGGGCCTGATCGAGGCGCTGGCGCAGCCCTACGGCAAGAGTGACGAGGTTATCCTCGACATCTTCAAGAATACCTTTGCTTTCCTGAAGTCGCTGGCATTGACTGGTGAATCGGCCGTCGAGGACGCCAATCCGACGCCGTATATCAAGAAGATGCTGTACTACATCGCCAAGACGCCGGCACCGACCTCCCTGCAGCAGGGCCTGCGCGACACCTTCGGCGTACAGAACGTGGACGACGTGGGCGTGGCCAGCGCCGGCCGTCTGATTCAGGAAGATGACCTGCTGGAAGCGCTCAATCACACCATGAGCCAGCTGCTCGAAGTGATGGAGTTCATGACCTCCCAGCACCGTGAAATTTGCTCCAGCAACCAGGTGCTGGTTGGCACCATGGTGCCCCAGTTGCGCCAGGTAGGCCTGCAGTTGAAGGCCATCGGCCTCAACACCCACGCCGACACTATTTCTGCACAACATGAGGTCCTGAAGGATCTGTCAGAGCGGGAAGAACCGGCTCCACAGGCCGACCTGCTCGACTTCGGTGGTGCCCTGGTGGCGGTCAAGGAAAACCTCGAACACAAGCTCAAGCATGGACTCTCTGCCGAGGGTGACAGTATGGGCCACGATCTCGATTCCGCGATCATGGCGCAGACCTTCCGTTGCCTGAACGACATGAAGAGCAGCATCAACCGCGAATTTGCCCGCCAGGAGCTGACGGCCTTCACCGCCGAGAGCGGCTCCGACGGGGTCACAGTGGCCATGCTGCGCCCGGTTCACCGCGGCGCTTCACTGGTCGACAATGAGGATATCCAGGCCCGGGTTGCCGAATGGGAAAAGGGCGAGCTTCCCACCCGTGACGAGCTGCTGGAACTGGCGCAAACGCTGCTGTTGGAAATTCCCGAGAACTCCTACGCGGAGCAGGCTGCTGCCGATATGGAGCAGGTGGTCTCGGTGCTGTCTCTCATGGAGGACAAGCAACGCGAATCCCAGATTCTCAACCAGTGCATCAAATTTATTCGCGACTCCATCGGCCTCGGCGGCCTGGTCAATGACGCCGGCGTGGCGTGTTTTGCGGAGGCCATTGCCGCCCTTGAACAGTTCATGGAGCGTCGCACCGAGGACCCGCTCGGTAATGCCGATGACCACCTCGATCGTGCCGAGGCCCGGGCGCGCCTGCTGTCTTCCTATGTAGAAGAGCGTGCGACGTCACTACCCGCCGCCGACAATGTCGTGCAGTTCAGCAGCCAGACCGACGAGCCGGCCACCAGCCTGGAAGTGGAAAGCAGCGGTGGTGCTGCCGCGGATGATGAGTTTGGCGCTGAGGTCGAAGACAAGGGGCCCGCGTCCAGTGTTTCCATGGAACTGGAAGAGCCCGACGAAATTCAGGCGGCAGTGGCAGCAGCGCCCACCCCGGAGCCGGCGGCAGCAAAGCCGGTGGTCCAGGACGACGGTACTGGCACGCCCTGGCGTGAAGCACTGGAAATCTGGGTGGCCATGGATATCGATCGTGGCCCCGACGCGCCGCTTGAAAATCCGGACGCAGATATTGACGAAGAGCTTGTTGAAATCTTTGTTGAAGAGGCTCGCAAGTACCTGCGCAAGCTGGAAGACGCCGCGCCGCTGTTCGCCGAAGAGCTGGATAACGAGAAGTATATCCTCGATATTCGCTCCGTATTTCATACTATGAAAGGCAGCGCCCGCACCATTGAGCTGCATGAGTTCGGCGAATTCATGTACGACATGGAGAAGGTCTACAACGCCTTGCGTGACGGCTACATCAAGGGCACGCCGGAAATGGCGGAGTTGCTGCAGGCCGTCACCGGCAAGCTGCCGGCCTTTGTAGACCTGCTGATGCAGCGTGTGCCGCTTTACACGGCCGACTTCAGTGTCCCGCACCAGATCGCAGCAGCCTTCTCCGAGAAGCGCTTTGATCCGCTAGCCTGCCAGGTATCCACCGGCCAGGCGAGCGACGACGCTGCCGCGGCCGAGGCGGCCGCTGGTGAGGAGCCTTCAGCTGGTCAAGAGCCTTCAGCTGGAGAAGCGCCTTCAGTCAGCGAAGTTTCCGTAGCCGAAGAAGAGGTCGTCGCGGAAGCTGCGGACGGCACGCCGACAGAAGAAGCTAATGAGGAAGCTGCTGCTACAGACGCCGCCTGGGCGATGGGCAGCACAGACGACATCATCGAATCACTGTCCGCCAGCCTCAAGGCTGCTCCGGTAGATGATGCCGGCAGCATGCATGCTGCGAGTTCGCTGATACTGTTGCACGCCGTGATTCCGGTACTGAAGGAACTGGCCGACCAGGGCATCCTCGGCCTCGACGATAACGGCCTTTCGCATATGATGCAGCTGCCAGCGCTGCAGTCCGCCGCTGCCAATGCCGACAGCGGTACCCTGGATGCCGGTGGCGATGCCCCCGTGCTCTGCAAGCTGTCCAACTCCAGTGTAGAGGGGGTCAAGCGCTACCTGAAAACGCTGGAAAGCGAGGGCAGCGATGGCACCACGCACGCGCAGCTGGAAGTGTTTGTACGGCAGGCGCTGGAGCTACCCATCGCCACCAGTAGCTCAACCGAGGCCGCACCCGCTGACGACGGCGATGAGCTGGCCGATATCGAGCTCCAATCCGATCCCTACGGCAGCGAAATTCCAGGGGGGACGGCAGATTTTAATCCGGAGGACATTCCGATAACGGAACCCCCGGCGGGAGATCCTGACGCCTTCGAAGAACAGATGGTGGAAGGAGATCCCCTTAGCCCAAAGCTCGATGGCGCCTCCGAACCAGAGCTTCCTCTGGGGAGTGAGAGCGCCTCCCTGGCTGACGAAGACTTCCTGGATCTGGGTCTCGGAGAAGGCCTCGACGACTTCGAGCTTGGATCAGGCAGCCTGCCTGCGGGCTCGTTTGACCTCGATGGGGAACTGGAGGCGCTGGGTGCCGACGGCGATATTGAATTCGATCTCGGTGAGGACGACCTGCCCGGTCTCGAGGTCGAAGAAATCTCCATGGACGTTCCGGTTGAGGAAGTCACCTTTGAAGCGGTAGCCGAAGACAGTATTGAACTTTCTGCTGAAGAGCCAGTTGAAGCACCTGTCGCAGAAGAAATTCCCGTGGAAGCTGCCAGCGAAGAGGCGCCTGAGCCGCTAGAGCCTGAGCCGGCCGCACCTGAGCCAGCCGCGCCAGAGTCTGCCGAGCCTGAGGCGGCCACGGCTGAGACCGCCGAACCAGAGCCCGCAGCACCAGAACCTGCCTCCGACAATGTCGTTGAGTTCCCGGTCAGCGACATCGACATGGAACTGCTCGAGATCTTCCTTGAGACCATCGACGACTCGATAGAAACCGTAGACACCGCCGTCGCCGGCCTGGCTGCCGATGACAGCGGCGCTGTTAAAAAGCTCAAGAACACCCTGCATACCCTCAAGGGTGGCGCCAATTCCATTGGCCTGCGCAACTATGGCCAGTTGGTGCACGAGTTCGAAAGCGAGATCGGCAAGCTCGAGGTAGAAGGCAAGCTAACCAGCTCGGAAGGCCAGTCCGCTGTCTATACCCAGGTCGACCTGCTGCACGAAGCTACCCAATTCGTGAAGCACAACCATATTGACTGGGGCGTTGAGGCGCCCGAGCCCGCCGAGGCCAGCGACGAGGCACAGCCCGACACAGATGATGAAGATCTGGTGCAGGCGGTTGCCCGCGTTGACTCGATTCGCGTTGGCACCTCCAAGATCGATCACCTGCTCGACGTTGGCCTCGAGGTGAGCATGAGCAATGTGCGTACCCGCCGAGCACTCGACAACGCGATGCAGGATCGTCTGTCGGTGCAGGGTCTGGCGCGCCGCGTTGAGGAAATTGTCGACAAGCTGTCATTGCAGCTCGATACCGAGATCCAGGCCAAGACCGAGGCGGTGCCTCAGGGTGAGTCTTTCGACCCGTTGGAGATGGACCGCCTGACTGAGAAGCAGGGCCTGGCGGCGATTTTGCGTGAGGCCGCCTTTGACCTCCATGAAGAGGCCAAGGAACTGGGCGATCACGTGCAGACTGCGATGAGTGAAGCGATGTCCTCTTCGCGCCTGATCGAGGGCAGCCAGTCCGACCTGCGCCTGCTTCGGCTGGTGAACTTTTCACGCCTGGCGCCGGGCTTCCGCCGGCTGGTCAGCCAGGTCAGCCGCCAGCTCGGCAAGCAGGTCGATTTCGATCTTACCTGTGACGACGGTGGCCTTGATGTCAGTGTGTTCGAGCAGGTGAAGACCGCGCTTGAACACATGCTGCGAAACGCAGTGGACCACGGCATTGAGATGCCGGACGATCGGCTCGCCCGCGGCAAGTCTGAAAGCGGCAAGGTGTCTCTGATCATCTACCGGCAGGCGGCTGAATTTGTAATTCGCCTGATGGACGACGGCAAGGGCCTTGCTCCCGAGACGCTGCGTCGCAAGGCGGTAGAGCGCGGGATTATCGGTGAGGACGAGCGTATCTCTGAAGATGCTGCGCTGCAGCTGATTTTCCACAGTGGTTTGTCCACTGCGGACAAGGTCACCGATATTTCCGGTCGCGGTGTAGGGATGGACGTGGTGCAACAGTCCATCGCCCAGATCGGTGGCTCGGTTGAAGTGAGTTCCAAACCCGGCTTCTACACACAGTTTGATATTCGCGTGCCTGCCAGCATCATGGTGAACGGTGCACTGCTGGCGGCGATCGGTGATGAAGAGGTGGCGGTGCCGCTGACGTCGCTGGACGGTTCTGACTTCCGGCACCGCGACGATGTTGCCAGGGCCATCGCCGATTCCGACGAGCGCCTGAGTTTCCGGAATGAGCAGTACGAGGTGCGCTACCTGGGGACAATGCGTGGTGCGATCCAGGTGCCGACGCACGATACCATGTCCGAATTTGTGCCGGTGCTGTTTGCTCGCCACGGCCGACGCCGGGTAGCTTTCTACGCGGACTCGGTGACCAACGCTGAGGAACTGGTGATTCGCAGCCTCGGCGCACAGTTCACCGGAGTGCCCGGTATTGCCGGCGGTTCGCTCAAGTCTGACGGCCAGCCGGTACTGGCGCTCGACCTGAATGAACTGATCCGCCAGGTGGACTACGCTGACAGCCTGCGCGAGGAACCGCTGGAAACGGACGACCATCGCATCGTGGTGCTGTGCGTCGACGACTCGGTCATGATGCGCCGCACCTACGAGAAGCGTCTCGCCAGTCTCAACTACGACGTGGTGACGGCGGAAGACGGCGAGGCCGCGCTGGACTACCTGGCAGACACGGTTCGTCCGCCGGACTTCATTTTTACCGACCTCGAAATGCCGAATATGAATGGCTTCGACTTCATCGCCAATATGCGCCGTCTGCCGGTAATGGCCGACGTGCCCACGGTGGTGGTTTCGTCCCGCGATGGAGACAAGCACCGGGCAGAGGCCAACAGGGTAGGTGCTACTGACTTCATGCCCAAGGGCTCAAACAGCGCGGAAGGCATGCAGGCAATGATTCAACGCTATCTGGGCGGGCAGGCGCTGGCCAGCTGAGATCGGATTGTTAAGAGCGAAACGGACAAAGGCAGACTAGAGCATGGCTAAAGCACCAGAAGACAATCTTGAGATCGCGATGCTGCCGCTGTCTGATGGTCGCCAGATCATGGTGCCTCTCCATGCCCTGGCCGAGGTGCAACAGGTCAATTTCGCGGGCCGCCCCGCGGGCGACCTGGGTGAGTTCACCTGGCGAGGCTACGAGCTAGAGATCCAGTCCCTGGACGAGGTGTGCGGTTTGAGCGCCCCGGACCCCGAGCGCCTCACTACGGTGGGCGTATTCAAGGCTGACAAGGATATGACGCCGCCGTTCCGCGCGCTGGCGTTCTCGGGGACCGCATCACCGGGTCGGGTGGAGGCGTCCTGGTTGACGCCTGTGGACCTGCCGGCAGAAGGCGTGTTTCTGGGCGCGACCCGGATGAACAATGACCTGTTCCTGATTCCTGACCTGCCGCGCATATTGTACGGGGCGAGCTGACGTCATGATTCCTGGAGCGGATATTGTTTCAGCCAAGGAAGTTAGCCTGGCTCTCCCTGGCGAGACGTTCGATGTTGGCATAGCGTCGGGGATAGTGCCGCTTCATGAGTTCTGCAACTCGGTTGAGGTCGAGAACACCGGAGTGCACCACGACGTAGCGTCCGGCGCGTCGGTCATAGCTGATGATCACGCCGTCGTGTTTGCACAGGCGGCTTTTCACGTAGTGGAACGTCCGCTCGCTGCAATCCGTTGCTGTGCTGAACACCTTGGGGTCGTCAGTGTGCACCATGTGCAAAGCCAGCAGCACAAGATACTTCCGGTGCGGACTTTTGGCGGGTACGGACTCGAGATCCCCGGGGGTATCTGAATGAGTGTGTTCAGTTTCTTCTATTGCGCCACCGATGCCGGCCGTGTCGACCCTGCTGCCGGTAGCACCTCCTGTCTGGGAAGCCATGGCTCACCTCACATTGGTACATCTTCTCGAACCATGCCACCTCTACGGGTGTTGAAGTTCAAGGCCTCGCGCAACACGTTAACCCGGGGAATCACACCGGCCGGGCGTACCAACGCACCTACAATAACGCCGCCTTCGCACAGGTCAAGGCATTTTTGCTGCGCTGAAGCAACATTGTGTCTCCCTGGCAACAGGAATGCATTGTCCTGTTGTACGGCTGCCCACCCACATAAACAGGATGTTTGAATATGCTGCTGAGCAAGGTTAATTCGCGCCCCCCGCGCCTGCCGCTGCCTGAGCAGGAGCTGCGAGACGCTGTCAGACATGGCAAGGTCACCGGTATCGTACTGCGCGGTGTCACTCCCGAAGGTTTTATCGTCGAGGGCATGTACCAGCCGGAGGGCGGATTGCCGGTGCCAGCCGTCATGGTCACCCGGGCGGGGACAGAAAAAACCATCAAATGCCCGGATCGGGCGCTCGCCTGCCTGCGGCGCCTCGGTGTGGAGGAGTTCGAGGTCGATGTCAGCCGCTGGGACCCCAGCGCGGCCTTCAACCCGACTCGAGAATCCTATCTGTCACGGCGCCGTCGGCAGCACCATGAAACAACCCTGGAGCGCATCGAGACCCTGTTGTCGCTGAGCCGCGCCGAGGCCGGCGTGTCTGCTTTCGGCGGCAATGCACAGCAGCGCCTGCAACGCATCACCAGCGCCTTGCAGGCAAAGACATCCGACGAGTACGACCTGAGGGCACTGGCGCTGTGCTGGTGTGACGCCAATATCTCCCGTTTTCCCGTGCCGGAGCGTGCCGAGAAAGCCCTGCTGCGCTACGCGAGGAGCATGGCGATCGATGCGCCAGAGCTGGAGGAACAGCTCACGGAATACTGTAGCGAGGAATTCAAGCGCCGCTGCAAGAACCAGTATCTGTCCTCACTCGATCTCGGGGAGACCGGTTAGCCCTCGCGCGGGTACATGGTCATCAGCCGTTGCGCGAGCCCCTCAGGCGTATCGACCACGGAGGCGATTCTGGCCGATAGCGCTGCCTGCGGCATTGAAGGAGCCTCGCACGTCTCCGGGTCCTGAACCCAGATGCGGGTTCCTATTTCCGCCAGCGCGGCGAGCCCACGTGTGCCGTCGCGGCCGGCACCGCTCAGCACGATCGCACCGCCGGGTTTGAGGCCCGACAAGGACAGGAACAGCGAGTCGATATTCGGCGTCTCCGGCGTTTGCCAGGGATCGCGCGTGCTGTAGACCTCACCATGACGCCCGAACCGGAGCTGGCTGCTGGCGGGCACAATCAGGAGCTGCCCGGGGTTGAGCCAGTGTCGCCCCAGCGCCAGCGAGCAGCGAATCTGGTTATTTGCCGCGCCGATCAGTGCCAGGCTGCTTTCCTGGCGCGGGTCGATGTGTTGGGCGTAGACGAAAGCGATGGGTGGCACGTAGCTGAGGTGGCGCAGGAACTGCTTGATAGCGCCGAAGGCACCGGTAGAGCCGGCCAGGACCCAGACAGCCTCGACATCGCTAAAGCGACCCGGCTCTGAGAGCGTGGCCGCTGCATCGGCGTGGCGCAGGTCCGCAGTCCAGCGATCCAGGGTGACAATAATGCGCTCACACCAGGCGTTGTAGGCCATGAGGTCGGCCGGATCTGGCCGATTGCTAAGAGCGAGTAGCCGTGGTTCGAGCCACAGGGTGGCGTCAGCAATGGCATTGCTATCGTCGCAGTCCACTACCCAGGCATCTACAGGCTGTAGACCTTCGGGCTCGAGGCTCTCCGGGCTGACGCGCAATACCCGGTAGCCGGCGCGGGCGATGTCACCCGCCAACACCGGCGAGGTATGGTCGCAAATGAGCCCAATAAGGGGTTCACTCTGCATCGATCTGGCCACTATTCACTCCGGTCTAGCAGACCAGCGTCAGGCCAGTGAAGCAACGGAATTTTCCCAAAAAGGGGAAGAAACGAACGCATTCTGGGACCCAGTCTGCAGCACGTCACGAAATAAATACCTCTGCCTCCTATTGGCCAGGCATTCCGTGTATATTCTTCGCATGTTTGACCAACTGGCGATTTGACCCGATGGCACGTCCCGTTGACCTGGCCTGCTTCAGCGCCCACTACCTGGCGCTGCTGCGACGTTTTCCCAACCAGATGCAACCCAACTCCGCACTGGTAATGGCGGCGCCCGACGCGCCGGGCGTCCTGGTATTTGCGGCCAGTCACAATCATCACTACCTGATGTTTCACGATCCGGGCGGCTTCAGCCAGGGTGTATACGAATTCGGGTTGCCGATAGAGTTCTTCGAGGCCGTGGGCCCCAGGCATATGGATACGCTGGGAAAAGGAGATAGCCTGCGCCTGGCGCTATCAAACGGCGAGTACCGCCTGTACCAGGGTACGGAAAACAACTTTATCTTCGATGCCAGCGCCGACAGCGATATCGTGTTCACCTGGTCAGGTCGCATCACCCGGGCCCATGATCAGCTCAGGGACGCCTTTGACGCGATCCTCTACCTGCACCAGTCCGGCAACACGGTGCCGGTAAAACAGGCTCTCAGTGCTACCTATTTCTCCGAAGTGAATTTCATACGCACCCAGTTGACCCGGGGCGGCTCGGTGCTGGTGGGACACCGCTGGGTACGGCTGCCGGACGACAGTGTGCGCTGCCTGAGCCAGTTCACTACCGGCAAGGACGATGATGCCCGTGTGGAAGCGGTGCTGTGCGTCGATGCCGATATGGCACTGGGCTGAAACGGCACCGACAACCCAGTTCACAGTCTCGCGGCTTTGAGCTGCCAATTTGTGAATCCGGTCAAACTTCAGCTTCCCGCCCGTGGACTTGCCGTGTTCGCAGGCCCATATTCCTCGCAAACAACACCTATAAGGCGTGCTACGTGCGAGGCTATAACGAACGCGAGCTCAAGGAGCTTGTGCAGAGCGAAGAGGTAAAACACCCCCGGGTGGATTCAGACGGAGGCGGCTATCAACTGCGCTTCGATCTGGGCCTGCGCCTGCGGGATGCCAGCCAGCAGGAAGAGGCCGACGGTACCCTGACGACCTTCCGCGGACAGCCCAAGCGCTTCCGCAGTCACCGTACGCTGATCCAGAACATGAAGAAGCTGGGCATCGCGCGCTGGCACTGCCGGCTCGACGCCACCGAGGGCTGATCAGCCCATGCTCTTCTCGCCTGATTCAACACTCTGGTAAATCAGGGTATTGATGGTCATTGGCCCAACACCGCCGGGCACCGGGGTGTAGGCTGACGCCCGCTCAGTAATAGCAGACAGTTCGATATCGCCAACCCCGCCAGGGTGGTAACCCGCGTCAACGACCACCGCGCCATCCTTGATCCAGTCGCCGCGAATGAACTCCGGCTTGCCCACAGCCCCCACCAGGATATCGGCCTGCCTGACCAGTTCCGGTAGATCGCGGGTGCGCGAGTGACAGATGGTCACCGTGGCATTTTCGTTCAGTAGCATCATGGCCATCGGCTTGCCGAGGATCGGTGAGCGGCCGACCACGACCGCGTGCTTGCCCTCCAGCTCGATGTCATAGGCCTTGAGCGTGCGCATGATGCCCTGCGGCGTGGCGCAGCCGTAGGCCTCCTCGCCCATGGCCATGCGGCCAAAGCCAAGGCAGGTCACCCCGTCTACGTCCTTGGCGAGGTCGATAGCATCGAAACAGGCGCGCTCGTCGATCTGCGGTGGAGTGGGGTGCTGCAGCAGGATGCCGTGCACCTCGGGGTTGTTGTTGAGCTCTTCGATCTTGGCCAGCAGTTGCTCGGTGGACGTGTCCGCCGGCAGCTCGATGGCCTGGGATTCCATGCCGACCCGGCGGCAGGCATTGCCCTTCATGCGCACGTAGGTGGCCGAGGCCGGGTCGTCGCCGACCAGGATGGTCGCAAGGATGGGCGTCTTGCCCCCGGACTTCTGCTTGAGGCGCTCAACACGTTCCTGCAGTTCGGCTTCGGTTTTGGCCGCTAGCGCTTTTCCATCGAGGACCAGTGCGGTCATTTTCGGGGCTCCTGAATCGCTGGGAAGAGGGCGCGGATTATCGCACGGGCCCGCTGTGCACAAAAGCCGGCAGCCCGCGTTTCAATTGACGACCCCGGGGGCGGCGGGTATGATTCGCGCTCCTGAAAAGCAGGGTCGTTTCGGGGCATCGGGGTATAGCGCAGTCTGGTAGCGCGCCTGCTTTGGGAGCAGGATGTCGGGGGTTCGAATCCCTCTACCCCGACCATTCCGAAGACCTGCTCGGGAAGCGGTTCGCAGCATACCTGGCGAACAGCAGTGGTGGCCGTAGCTCATCAGGTAGAGCACCGGATTGTGGCTCCGGAGGTGGGGGGTTCGAGACCCCTCGGCCACCCCAACTTTCCGCCCGTAGCTCAGCTGGATAGAGCAATGGCCTTCTAAGCCATCGGTCCCTGGTTCGAATCCAGGCGGGCGGGCCATCTCACTCCTCTTCCCTCGCCTCAAACTCCACAACCCTGATCTCACCATGCTGGTTGAAGATGCTGTTGCCGTCTTCGACCCATTGTTTGAAGCCACCCTCCAGGCTCTTGACGTTGCTGTAACCCAAATCCTGCAGGGCTTTGGCGGACAGGGCGGCGCGGCCACCCGTGCGGCAGTAGAGGACGATGTCGCGATCGGATTCGGCCTCCAGCTTCACGATCGCGAACTCGAGTTTGCCGCGGGGTATCCAGGTGGCGCCGCGCAGGTGGCCGGCCTGGTATTCGCGCTCGGTGCGTACGTCTACCAGCAGCGGGCTGGCTTCCTTCTTCAGAAGAGCTTCAAGTTCTGCCGAAGTAATCTCGGAGATTTCGGAGCGCGCCTGCTCGGCGAGCTTTTTCGGTGACGCCAGTGTCCCCCGGGCTGGAGTTGGCGTATCTGCCAGTGTCGGCACGCCTATGGAGAGTGCGGCGATAATGGCAGTGGTTCTGATCAGCAGTCGCATCGGTTGGAATCCTCTACAGTGCCAGCTCGGCCATGGCCCGCAGCGTATCGACATCCCCGTGGAAGTACAGGGTGGTGACCGGGGACTTCTTCCAGTCCTCCAGCTTTTCGGCAATTCGCTCCCGGGGTCCGCACAGTGATATCTCATCGGCAAACTCGGTGGGCACTACGGCGATGGCCTCGTCGCGCTTGTCGGCGAAGAACAGTTCCTGTATCTGTTCGGCCTCGTCGGCAAAGCCCATGCGCGCCATCAACTCCTTGTGGAAGTTGCGTTGCTTCGAGCCCATACCGCCGATGTAGAAGCCGAGCATGGCCTTCACCGGGTAGAGGGCTTCTTCGATGTTGTCGTTGATGCTGACGATGGCGCCGGCGGTGATCTCAAAGCCGGGTTTGCGATGGGCGATCTGGTCGGCGTAGACCTCCTGCCGGTAGGGCGAGTAATACAGGGGTAGCCAGCCATCTGCGATCTCCGCCGTCTGCGCCACGTTCTTCGGCCCTTCGGCGCCGATAAAGATCGGTACGTCCGCCCGCAGCGGATGGGTGATGGGCTTGAGCGGCTTTCCCATGCCCCAGGAGCCGGGCCCGTTATAGGGCAGTGGGTAGTGTTCGCCATCGTTGGTCACCGGTGCCTCCCGGGCCAGCACCTTGCGAATGATCTCCACGTACTCGCGAGTCCGAGAAACCGGCTTGCTATAGGGCTGCCCGTACCAACCCTCGACCACCTGGGGGCCGGAGACCCCAAGACCCAGGATCATGCGGCCGCCCGACATATGGTCCAGGGCCAGGGTGGCCATGGCGCAGGCGGTGGGCGTGCGGGCGGAGAGCTGGGCAACACCGGTGCCCAGGCGAATCTTCGAAGTCTGTGCACCGATCCAGGCCAGGGGTGTAAAGCAGTCGTTGCCCCAGGATTCAGCCGTCCACACCGAGTCGTAGCCGAGTTTCTCGGCCTCCTGGGCCAGCTCTACATGAGAGGCAGGGTAGTGTGCGCCCCAATAGCCGAGTTGCAATCCAAGCTTCAAATCACTCACAGTCGTTCCGTCGCAGAAATCCGTCGAAGCCGCAGTATAATGCACGGCAATATGCAGGAATCCAGCCTATGAGCGAACTCACCCACCTCGATGCCCAGGGCCGTGCCGCCATGGTCGACGTCGGCGACAAGGACGTGACCCGTAGAGAGGCGGTAGCCGGCGCAGCGATTTACATGAAGCCAGAAACCCTGGCGCTGATCGAGAGCGGCGGCCACAGCAAGGGCGATGTATTCGCCGTAGCCCGCATTGCCGGCATCCAGGCGGCGAAACGCTGCAGCGACCTGATCCCGCTCTGTCACCCCCTGCCCTTGAGCAGCGTGAAGGTTGAGCTAAATGCCAACCCCGCAGAGAAGTGCGTGGAAATTACCGCCAGCTGCAAGCTGGCAGGACGGACCGGGGTCGAGATGGAGGCGCTGACCGCGGCCTCAGTGGCGGCGCTCACCATCTATGACATGTGCAAGGCCGTGGACCGGGGCATGGTGATTGGCGACGTGCGCCTGCTGGAAAAGCGCGGTGGCGCCTCAGGTGAGTGGAGGCGCGAGCCGTCATGATCAAGGTGCTGTTCTTCGCCAGGCTCCGCGAACAGCTCGGTGTCGGCAACCTGGAGTTGTCCCCCGAGGAGGCGGGCACTACGGTAGCCGAGCTCAGGTCGCGACTACAGGCCCGGGGCGGGCAGTGGGCCGACGCGCTGTCCGCTGACAACCTGCTGTGTGCGCTCAACCAGCAACAGGCGCGCGGCGACGAGTCGATTACGGCGGGTGACGAAGTCGCTTTTTTCCCGCCCGTGACCGGGGGTTGAGTGCAGGTGACAGAGGTCTGCATCCAGGAAGAGGATTTTGATGCCGGAACGCTGCAGCGAGAGTTGCTCGGCGACGACACCTCGATTGGCGCCACGGCTGTGTTTATCGGCTGTGTACGCGGCGAGCCCGGGGCAGGGCAGGGTGATCCCGACGCGGTGCTGGCCATGGAGCTGGAACACTATCCGGGGATGACCGAGAGCAGCATTCAGGCCATTGTCGATGAAGCCCGCTCTCGCTGGAAACTGCAACGGGTTCGCGTGATTCACCGGGTCGGCAAGCTGCTGCCCGGTGACCAGATTGTCTACGTCGGTGTCGCCTGTGGCCATCGAGGTGAGGCTTTCCAGGCCTGTGAGTTCATCATGGACTACCTAAAAACCCGGGCGCCATTCTGGAAGCGGGAAACCACGCCGGTAGGCGCACGCTGGGTTGATGCGCGCGCCAGCGACGACAGCGCGGCGGCGCGTTGGCAGGCGACCGGCGAGTAGCGATAGCAGGGTTGCGGGCGGGCCGCCTGTGTATAATTCCGGGCCTCGGCCATGCAAGGAGACAACATGACATTCTCATCCCGCGAATTCCGCGATGCCCTCGGCTGTTTCGCCACCGGTGTCTGTGTCGTTACCGGGCAGCCTGAAGACGGCGCGCCCTTCGGGATGACGGTCAACTCCTTTGCCTCGGTCTCCCTGGACCCGCCGCTGATCCTCTGGAGCCTGCAGAACGATTCCGACATGTACGATACCTTCGCTTCCTGCAGGCGCTGGGCAGTAAACGTGCTGCGTTCGGACCAGCAGGAACTGTCCAATCGCTATGCGGCCAAGGGCGCCCACGAGCTTGACCCGGCACACTTCGAACCGGGCACCAGCGGCATACCTGTCATGCCGACAACGCTGGTGAGCTTCGAGTGTGAAGAAGACGCCCGCCACGCAGGCGGTGACCACGTGATCCTGGTGGCGAAGGTGCTGGCTATGACTCACCGTGACAGTGGCTCACCGCTGCTGTTCTGTGCCGGCAACTACGCCACCCTGGCTGGCTGAGCGATGAATTTCTGCAGTCATTGCGGCAGCGACCAGGTCCGCCACCGTATTCCCGAAGGCGACGATCGGCCACGCTACGTTTGCGATAACTGCGGCGCCATCCACTACAGTAACCCGCGGGTGATCGTCGGCTGCGTTCCCGAGTATGAGGGCAAGATTCTGCTGTGTCGCCGGGCCATCGAACCCCGCAGCGGCCTGTGGACCCTGCCGGCCGGCTTCATGGAGAACGGTGAAACCACCTTGCAGGGTGCCACCCGGGAAACCTGGGAGGAGGCCCGTGCTGAAGTCTATGAGCAGCAGCTCTATCGCATTTTTGACGTGCCTCACATCAACCAGGTCTATATGTTCTATCGCGCCAGGATTGTCGACGGGGCTTTCGGCGTGGGCCCGGAATCCGAGGAAGTGGACCTGTTTGCCGAGGACAGTATCCCCTGGGACGAGATCGCCTTCCCGTCGGTCTACCACACCCTGCGTGAATTCTTCGATGACCGCACTCAGGCTCACTGGCCGGTGCGGGTATCTGCGATCACACGATGACTGAAGCACAGCAATGGCTGGCAATCGCCGCTGGCGCAGGGTTTCTGCTGGGTGTACTGGTGGCCTGGGGAATTGTGGCGCTGCGTGCCCAGCGCCGGGCACAGACAGCCGAGCTTGAGCATGCCGAGGCGCTGTCGGGTTTACGGGAAGAGAATGCGCGCCTGCAGGCACAGCTTCACAGCGAGTCGAAAGCGGCCTCGGAAAAACTGGAGCTGCTGCAGAAGGCCCGCAAGCAGTTGGAGGACGAATTCAGCAACCTTGCCAACAGGATCTTCGAGGAAAAGAGCGAGCGCTTTCTGAAAACCAACAAGGAGACCCTGTCCGCCACCCTCGACCCACTGCGTACCCAGCTCAAGGATTTCCGCAGCAAGGTGGAAGACGTCTACGACCGCGAAACCCGCGATCGCCTGTCGCTCAAGCACGAGCTTACCGCGCTGAAAGAGCTGAACCAGCGCATGTCCGAAGATGCGGTCAACCTGACGCGGGCATTGAAGGGCGACAAGAAAACCCAGGGCAACTGGGGTGAGATCGTGCTTGAGCGAGTGCTGGAGGAATCCGGCCTGCGCAAGGGCCATGAGTATGAGACCCAGTTCAGCGCCACCTCCAGCGAAGGGCAGCGACGCCAGCCCGACGTGGTGGTGCGGCTGCCCGAGGGCAAGGACATCGTGGTGGATTCGAAGGTCTCGCTGGTGGCCTATGACCGTTATGTCAGCTGCGAGGATGAAGCGGAGCGCAAGCTGGCCCTGGCCGAGCACGTGCAGGCCGTGAAGCAGCACATCGACGGTCTCAGTCTCAAGGAATACGAGCAGCTCGAGGGCATCAACAGCCTCGATTTTGTGTTGCTGTTCATTCCCATCGAGTCCGCTTTCATGGCCGCCTTCGACAGTGATCCGTCCATGTTCACGAGGGCGTACGACAAGCAGATCATCGTGGTCAGTCCGACGACGCTGCTGGCTACGCTGCGCACGGTGCAGACCCTGTGGCGCTACGAACACCAGAACCGCAACGCGGAAAAGATTGCCGCCCAGGCTGGCGCCATCCACGACCAGTTTGCCCTGGTGCTGGAGTCACTGGCCGACCTGGGTCGACATATCGACCGGGCCCATGAAAGCTGGGACAAGACCCGCGCCCGGCTCTCGACGGGTCGCGGCAACCTGGTCAAGCGCGTCCAGGATCTCGAAAAGCTCGGAGCCCGTACCCGGCGGGAACTACCGCGCGGGATGATCGAAGACGAGAGCGGCGCCGCTGAGACGGAAGAGCAGGACAGTGCCGAGGTACTGGAGCTGGACCCGGCGGCTGGCAGCGCAAACAAGAGCGAACATTCAGAGTAGGGAGAACAACTCCATGGCATTCCCCAAGATCGGCAATATGGCACCGGCCTTTACACTGCTTGACCAGGACGGCAACAAGGTCAGCCTCAAGGACTTCCGCGACAAGAGCAACGTTGTCCTGTATTTCTACCCCAAGGCCATGACGCCTGGCTGCACCAACCAGGCCTGCGGCATACGCGACAGCAAGGCCGCCTTCAAAAAGGCCAATGCCGTTGTGCTGGGCGTCAGCCCCGACCCGGTGGCCCGGCTGGGCAAGTTTATCGACAAGGAAGACCTGAATTTCACGCTGCTGTCAGACGAAGATCGCGCGGTGACCGAGAAATACGGCTGCTGGGGCCTGAAGAAGTTCATGGGACGTGAATCCATGGGTGTTCTGCGCACGACCTTCATCATTGGCAAGGACGGTCGCCTCAAGCACGTTATGGACAAGGTCAAAACCAAATCCCACCACGATGACGTGCTGGCGCTGCTCAAAGAGCTGGGCCTTTAGGGGATTTGTAGCAGGGGGGACCATCAATAATACCCCTTTTTTTGCTCAAGTAAACCATAGGATTCGCTCCTAAGCCCCTGTAAACTCGAGACAACTCGGGGGCATCGCAGCCTGCCCGAACGGCTTCCATGGGGATGGAAACCGGGGC
>JASJBK010000078.1 GCA_030066555.1 Halieaceae bacterium | reverse complement strand
ACACTGCTGACCCTGACCGACGGCGCAGACGGCAGCCAGAGCTACAGCACCAGCCTCAATATCCTGCTGATGATGACAGTGTTGAGCCTGCTGCCCGCGGCGCTCATCTCCATGACCTCATTTACCCGCATCGTGGTAACACTGGCCATCCTGCGGCAGGCCCTCGGGACCATGCAGACGCCCTCCAACCAGGTATTGGTCGGGCTGGCCCTGTTCACCAGCCTGTTCATCATGGCGCCGGTATTCGAGATCGCTTACTCAAGCGGCCTCAAGCCCTACATGGACGGCGAGATGGGATTCGAGGCAGCGGCCCAGGCCGCCAGCATGCCGTTCCACGATTTCATGACCCGGCAGGCCCGCGACAATGACGTCGCCCTGTTCACCGAACTGGCGGGCATGGCACCGGTGGCCACCGCAGAAGACCTGCCGTTCCGGGTACTGCTGCCAGCCTTCCTGACCAGCGAACTCAAGACCGCGTTCCAGATCGGCTTCCTGATTTTCATTCCGTTCCTGATCATCGACCTGGTTGTGGCCAGCGTGCTCATGTCCATGGGCATGATGATGCTGTCGCCGATGCTGGTCTCCCTGCCCTTCAAGCTGATGCTGTTCGTGCTGGTGGACGGCTGGGCGCTGGTCATGGGCACCCTGGCGGCGAGTTTCTAGGCCATGGACGCAGATACCGTACTCCAGGTCGGGCGCGAAGCGCTGTATCTCACGGTGATGCTGGCGGCTCCCCTGCTGCTGTCAGCCCTGGCCATCGGCCTGCTGATCGGTATCTTCCAGGCCGCCACCCAGATTCAGGAACAGACCCTGAGCTTCATCCCCAAGCTGGTGGCCCTGGTGGTCGCGCTGACCCTGGCCGGCCAGTGGATGGTCAACAGCTGGGTGTACTTCTGCCAACAGCTGTTCGAACAGATTCCCAACCTGATCGGCTGAGCCATGACCCTGAGTAGCGCAGACATCTTTGCCTGGATCGCAAGCTTTCTCTGGCCCTTCGTGCGCTTCAGCGCCATGTTCCTGGCCGCGCCCTTCTTCGGTGCGCGCTCCATCCCGGTACGCAGCCGGGTGGTGCTGGCCATGCTGCTGGCGCTGATGATCGCCCCCACGGTACCGGCCCCGGACGTGGTACTGCTGTCAGCCGACGGATTCATCCTGCTGCTGCAGCAGGTGCTGGCCGGCGTGGTGCTGGGTCTGCTGCTGCAGGCGGTATTCGCCGCCGTGGTCATGGCGGGCCAGACCATCGCCACCACCATGGGCCTGGGCTTTGCGTCCACTGTGGATCCGCAGAACGGCGTACAGGTCGCGGTGGTCGGTCAGTTCTACCTGATAATGGCGACGCTCATATTCCTGGCCGTCGACGGCCACCTGGTCATGATCGAACTGCTGGCCGGCTCCTTTCTGGTGTTGCCCATCAGCACCCAGATCCTGCCGGTCGATCGGCTGTTCGAAATCGTGCTGTGGTGCGGCGGCATGTTCGCCAGCAGCGTGCTGATTTCACTGCCGGTGGTGGCTGGCGTGTTGCTGGTCAATGTCGCCCTCGGCGTGGTGACCCGCGCCGCGCCGCAGCTCAATATTTTTGCGGTGGGTTTCCCACTCACCATCCTGGTCGGCTTCACACTGATGCTGGTGTCCATCCCGGTGCTGGAGCCGGTACTGGATACGTGGTTCCTCGACAACTTCCAATTCATGACTGACGCCCTGGTGCCCTGAGTCCCATGTCTGAAGAAACCGCACAGGAACGCACAGAAGCGCCAACTCCCAAACGACTGGAGGACGCGCGCAAGAAAGGCCAGGTTCCCCGTTCCCGGGACCTGAATACCACCGTGTCCCTGCTGGCGGGCGGTTTCGGCTGCCTGATGCTGGGCCCCGGACTTCTCGCCGATATCAACACCATGCTGGGCAGCGGCCTGAGCTTCGAGCGCGGCATCGTGTTTGACGCCGACGCGCCCCAGCGCCTGTTCTACGCGGCCATCACCGCCGCCGCCATGGCGCTGGCACCGCTGCTGGCGCTGCTGTTTGTCTGCGCCGTGCTGGCACCGCTGTCACTGGGCGGCTGGTCTGCCAGCGCCGACGCCATTACTCCCAAGCTGGAGCGCATCGACCCGCTCAAGGGCCTGCAGAGGATCTTCTCCGCCAACGGCCTGATGGAACTGGCCAAGGCGTTGCTCAAGTTCCTGCTGGTAGGCAGCGTCGCGGCGCTGTGCCTGTGGCAACTGTCAGACTTCCTGCTGGCGCTGGGCATGGGTCCGCTGCAGCAGTCCGTGTCTGAACTCGGCACCCGCTTTGCGTTCTGCTTCCTGGCCATCAGTTCGGCGATGGTAGTGATTGCGCTGGTGGATGTGCCGTTCCAGCTGTGGAGTCACACCAAGAAACTGCGCATGACCCGCCAGGAAATCAAGGACGAGATGAAGGAATCCGAGGGCCGCCCGGAAGTGAAGGGCCATGTGCGGCGCCTGCAGCAGGAAGCTGCGCAGCAGCGCATGATGCAGGACGTGCCCACCGCCGACGTGGTCATCACCAACCCCACCCACTTTGCGGTGGCACTGCGCTACGTCGATGGCGAAATGAACGCACCGGTGGTGGTCGCCAAGGGCAAGGACCTGGTGGCCGCCCGCATTCGCGAGATCGCCGGGGAAAACAACATCACCCTGTTCTCGGCGCCGCCGCTGGCCCGGGCCCTGTACGCGGGTACAGAGATCGGCGAGGAGATTCCCGCCGAGCTGTTCCTGGCAGTCGCCCATGTACTGGCCTACGTGTTCCGGCTGCGCACTGCCCGACCCGGCGACCGCAAGGTAACACCGCCCGACCCGGACCTGATTCATCCCGGACCGGACTACGACTGAGGAACCTGAACCATGGCTGACGTAATTACCAGTGGCTCCGGCACCACCGCATTCCTGGCGATGACCAGGCGCCAGGTGCTGCTCGGCATGGGCGCACCGCTGCTCATCATCACGCTGCTGTCTATGATGGTGCTGCCGCTGCCACCACTGGCGCTGGACTTCCTGTTTACTTTCAATATCGCGCTGTCGCTGATCGTGCTGTTTGCCACCGTCTATACCCAGCGACCGCTCGATTTCGTGCTGTTCCCGTCGGTAATCCTGGTGGCCACGCTGATGCGCCTGGCGCTGAACATCGCCTCCACCCGGGTGGTGCTGCTGGAGGGTCACACCGGCACCGGCGCCGCCGGCAAGGTGATCGAGGCCTTCGGTGAATTCGTCATCGGCGGCAGCTACGCTGTGGGCCTGGTGGTATTCGCGATCCTGGTGATCATCAACTTCGTGGTGGTGACCAAGGGTGCAGGGCGCATCTCGGAAGTGACCGCGCGTTTCACCCTGGACGCCATGCCCGGCAAGCAGCTGGCGATCGACGCCGACCTCAATGCCGGCCTGATCGACCAGGACGCCGCCCGCGAGCGTCGCGCGACAGTCGCCAAGGAAGCCAGTTTCTACGGCGCGATGGACGGCGCCTCCAAGTTTGTGCGCGGCGACGCGGTCGCCGGCATCCTGATCCTGCTTATCAACATTATCGGCGGCTTCGCCATCGGCATCGTCCAGCACAACCTGAGTGCCTCGGCGGCGGCCCACAACTACGTGCTGCTGACCATCGGCGACGGCCTGGTCGCACAGATTCCCTCGCTGCTGCTGTCCACCGCCGCGGCGCTGATCGTCACCCGGGTCAGCGACAGCGACGCCATGGGCCAGCAGGTCATGGACCAGCTGCTGGCGAGCCCCAAGGCACTGACCGTCTCCGGCGCGGTAGTCGGCTGCCTCGGCCTGGTACCGGGCATGCCCAACTTCGTATTCCTGGTACTGGCGGGCGCACTGGTCGGCAGTGGCTACTTGCTCTCCAGGCGCACCCAGGTCGAGGAGGTCACCGTGGAAGGTGACCTCGAGGAGGCCACGCCGCCGGAAGAGCAGGAACTGAGCTGGGACGATGTGCACGGCATCGACATCATCGGCATCGAGGTGGGCTACCGCCTGATCCCGATGGTAGACAAGAACCAGGGCGGCGAGCTGCTGGGCCGCATCCGCGGTGTGCGCAAGAAGCTGTCCCAGGACCTGGGCATGCTGGTGCAGCCGGTACACGTGCGCGACAACTTCGACCTGTCCCCCAACGGCTACCGCATCACCCTGCTGGATACCCCGGTCGGTGAGGGCGAGGTGCAGCCCGGCATGGAACTGGCGATCAACCCCGGCGAGGTATTTGGCGATATCACCGGTATCGACACCCGCGACCCGGCCTTTGGCCTAGAGGCCAAGTGGATCGACAGCGCCCGCCGCGACGAGGCCCAGACCAAGGGCTATACGGTGGTCGACTGCAGTACCGTGGTGGCCACCCATCTCAACAACCTGCTCAGGCAACACGCGGCGGAACTGCTGGGCCACGACGAGGTGCAGGAACTCCTGAATCGACTCGGACAATCGGCGCCCAAGCTGGTGGAGAGCCTGGTCCCGGATATCGTCAGCCTCGGAGTACTGCTGAAGGTGATGCAGAACCTGCTGCAGGAAGGCGTGTCCCTGCGCGATATGCGCACCATCGCCGAGGCCCTGGCGGACCACGGCATCGAAGAGAAAAACGCCGATATTTTGACGGGTCACGTTCGCAATGCCCTGTCACGCGCCATTTGCAAGACGATCAACGGCGCAGAGGCCGAAATTCGGGTGTTTACCCTCGATCAAGAATTGGAACGAATCTTGCTGGGTTACTTGAAAGGCGACGAAACCGTAGGTCTCGAGCCACAACTCGTGGAGAACATGATGCAGCAGGTCAGGGAACAGAAGATGCGCCAGGAAGCCCAGGGTGACAGCCCGGTGCTGCTGGTCGCGCAGGAAATACGCCTCTGGCTCTCGCGACTGCTGCGCCCGGGCAATCCCGGCCTGAACGTGCTGGCCTTCAGCGAGGTTCCGGCCAGTAAACAGATCAAGGTAGTTGCAAGTGTGGGCCAGGCGGCAATTCCTGCCGCCTGATTGCCGCTCTGAGGACAAGGACATGAGAATCAAGCAATACCGGGAAACAGACATGCGCAGCGCCATGCGCAAAGTGCGGGACGAACTGGGTGACGATGCCGTCATTCTGTCCACCGCCAGGGTCGACGACAGCGTCGAACTGCTGGCAGCCCTGGACTATGACCCGGTACTGGCCGCGGAACTGCAGAACAACCTGGCCGGCAATGCCGGCCGCAGCGCCGCCGGCGCAGCGGCCCAACCGGCCGTCCGCCAGGCTCCTGCCGCCGCAGCACCCGCCGCGGGTGCCAATGCGGAGCGGGACCCGGTTATCGCCAACATGCAGGCGGAGCTGTCGCGGCTGCGCGGACTGTTCGAGGAAGAGCTGGCGGAAATCAGCTACCAGGAACGCGGGCGGAGACAGCCCGGGCGCCTGGCGCTGCAGAACCAGCTGAGCCGCATCGGCCTGGGACGCGAGCTGGCCCGTGACCTGCTCGATGCCGAACCGATCGGCAAGGATCTCAGCAAGAGCCTGCGCAGCGTACTGGAGCGCCTGGCCAGCCTGATTCCGGTCTACGACGAAGACATCATCGAAGAGGGGGGCACCTTCGCCCTGCTCGGCCCCACCGGGGTCGGCAAGACCACCACCGTCGCCAAGATCGCCGCCCGCTTCGCGCTGCGACATGGGCGCAACCAGGTGGCGCTGATTACCACCGACCGCTTCCGGGTCGGCGCCCAGGAACAGCTCTATACCTTTGGCAGCATCCTCGGCGTGCCGGTACAGGCGGCCAGCGGCGCCGACGACCTGCGCAAGGCGTTGGCCAGCGTTGCCGACCGCAAGCTGGTGCTGATTGACACCGCCGGCATGAGCCAGCGCGACATGCGCCTGACCGACCAGTTCACAGCCCTCGCCGACGTCCAGAACAACATCAAGTGCCTGCTGGTGCTGTCGGGCATTGCCCAACAGCAGGTGCTGCAGGAAACCCTGCAGAGCTTCTCGCACATTGGCCTCGCCGGCACGGTGATCACCAAGCTGGATGAGGCCGCCAGCCTCGGCCCGGTGATCTCTGCCCTGTGCCGCCACCAGGTGCCGCTGGCATTTCTCGGCACCGGCCAGCGCGTTCCCGAGGACATGCTACCGGGACGCGCCGAGTCGCTGGTCGACCAGGCGGTGCGCCTGGCCCGCAGCCCGGCGAGCAAGACCGACGATGGCAACAGTGGAGGACGCCAGAGTGGCTGACGTGACAAACCTGGCCGACCAGGCCCGCGACCTCGAACGACTGAGTACCTCGCACCCGTCGCGCGCCATCGCTGTCACCAGCGGCAAGGGCGGTGTGGGCAAGAGCAACCTGGCAGTCAACCTGAGTACGATTTTCGCCGAACGTCAGCGCTCGGTGGTGCTGATGGACGCGGACCTCGGGCTCGCCAATACCGACCTGTTCTTCGGGCTGCGCCCGCGCTACGACCTGCAACACGTCATCAGCGGTGAACGCAGCCTGGAAGAAATCATCATGCGCACCGAGCAGGGCCTGCGGCTGATTCCGGCCGCCTCCGGTGTGCAGAGCATGGCGGAGCTGTCCCGGGGCGAACACGCTGCCCTGATTCGCGCCTTCAGTGAGCTCAGCTTCCCGGTGGACCTGATGTTCATCGATACCGCCGCCGGCATCAGTGACAGCGTGATCAGTTTCAGTGACGCGGCCCAGGAAGTCCTGGTGGTGGTCTGCGATGAACCCGCCTCAATTACCGATGCCTACGCACTCATGAAGGTGCTGTGCGAGGAACGCAGCGTACGGCGCTTCCAGCTGGTCACCAACATGGTCAAGAGCGCCAGCCACGGTCTCAGCGTCTACGAAAAAATCGCCGGTGTTGCCGACCGCTACCTGGGCTGCGCGGTGGGCTACCTCGGCCACATACCCTACGACGACAACCTGCGGGTCGCGGTGCGTCGCCAGCAGCCGGTGGTGCAGGCATTCCCGGACAGCAAGGCGGCCCAGGCCTTTCGCCAGGTCGCCGACCGCATCGAGTGCCTGCCGCAGCCGCAGAACTCGGGACACATTGAATTTTTCTTCGAGCGCATGCTCGCAGCCAACAGCATGGGGGCTGGATTATGAACGTTACCGCCGGGTACCAGCAGGATGGGCACGACGAACAGTCAAGGCTGTTCGACGAGCACATTGAACTGGTCCATAGAATTGCGCACCACGTGCTGATGCGCCTGCCCCCCGGGCAGCAGATGGATGACTTTATCCAGGTGGGCCTGATGGGCCTGTGGGAAGCATCCAAGCGCTACCAGCCTTCGGAGCCCGCCAGCTTCAAAACCTTCGCCGGCATATATATCCGCGGCGCCATTTTCGACGAGCTGCGCCGCCAGAGCTGGACGCCGCGCAGCACCCAGGCCAAGTCCCGACGCATCAGCGAAGCGGTGCACTCCGCCGAAGCACGCCTGGGCCGCACCGCCACCAGTGCCGACATCGCCGAGGAAATGGGCGAGAGCCTGGAGGACGTCAACAGCATGCTGGCCGAGACCGCCGGCGCCTGGCTGGTGCCGCTGGACAGCGTCGATCCCGACGGTAGCGAGATGGCTGACCGCTGCGATCCCGGGCTGGAGGTGGAAGACGACGCCTTCAAGGCGCGGCTGGCCGAGGTTATCCAGACACTGCCCGAGCGCGAGCAAATGGTGATGTCGCTGTACTACCAGGACGAGCTTAACCTGCGCGAAATTGGCGAGGTGCTTGGCGTCGGCGAGTCGCGGGTGTGCCAGATACACAGCCAGGCCGTAGCGCGGATTCGCGCCCGACTTGAAAACGAATGGACGAGCCTGGAGACAACAGCCTAGCTGAGTTTTGAACGGAACAGGCAGATATGGATTTTCTGACACTGCTGGGCATTCTGGTAGGACTGGCGGCGATCGTGGGTGGCAATATCCTCGAAGGCGGTCACACCGACTCGCTGATGCAGCTCACCGCCTTTGTCATCGTCTTCGGTGGCACCTGCGGAGCGGTACTGGTACAGACGCCCCAGCACGTCTTCATGCACGCCCTGCGCCGGGTGCGCTGGATCCTGTTCCCGCCCCGGGATGACGGCGGTGCGGCGATCTCCAAACTGGTGAGCTGGAGCCAGGTGGCTCGCAAAGAAGGCCTTTTGAGCCTGCAGAACGCCAGCGACGAAGAAAAGGATTCCTTCCTGGCCAGCGGACTGCAGATGCTGGCTGATGGCAACGAACCGGAGGCGATCCGCGCCGCCCTGGAGGTAGAGATGAGCATCATGGAATCACTGGATCTGGGCGCCGCCAAGGTCTGGGAGGGTTTCGGCGGCTACTCCCCCACCATCGGCATCATCGGCGCAGTCATGGGTCTTATCCACGTTATGAACAACCTCAGCGACCCCAGTGCGCTGGGGCCCGGTATCGCCGTGGCCTTCGTCGCCACCATCTACGGTGTAGGCCTCGCCAACCTGCTGTTCCTGCCCACCGCCAACAAGCTCAAGATCATCATCAAGGAGCGCATGCAGTACCGGGAGCTGCTGGTAGACGGCCTGGTCTATATCGCCGAGGGCGACAGCCCCCGCAGCATCGAAACCAAGCTGCAAGGCTACCTGCGCTAGCGCCATGGCCAGGAAACGGCCCCCGGAGGAGGAGGAAAACCACGAGCGCTGGCTGGTGTCCTATGCCGATTTCATCACCCTGCTGTTCGCCTTCTTCGTGGTGATGTACTCGGTGTCCTCGGTCAACGAGGGCAAATACCGGGTCCTGTCGGAGAGCCTCACCACCGCCTTCAGCCCCGGCGGCGGCAGCCTCAGCCCGATACGGCTGGGAACCGGCGGAGGCGCCGCCGGCGAGGCCATCAACCCCGGGCAGCCCGACGGCAAACCGATGCCGTTTCCCACCCGGCCGCTGATTTTCCAGAAACACGGCAAGACAGAGGAAGAGGCCACTGCCGAGGAACAGCTCACGGAAGCACGCGAGGAAATCGAGGCGCTGTCGGGCGAGGTGTCGAAAATGCTGAGTCGCTACATCGAATCTGACCTGGTGAATATCAAGCAGAATGACCTGTGGCTGGAGATCGAGATTCGCAACCGCCTGCTGTTCGACAGCGGCAGCGCCCGTCCGGCCGCCTCCGCGCGGCCAATACTGCGACAGCTGGCGGCCTACTTCGCTTTTGTACCCAACAATATTCGCGTCGAGGGCTATACTGACAACCAGCCCATCAGCACACCGCTATTCCCCTCAAACTGGGAGCTATCCTCCGGTCGCGCCGCGGCGGTAGTCAGATTACTGGTACAGTACGGTGTCCAGCCGGAGCGGCTTATGTCGGTCGGATACGCCGAGTTTCGCCCGGTAGCTGACAATGACAGCATCGAGGGCCGGATTCGCAACCGAAGGGTAGTGATCAAGTTGCTGGCGGGCGAACCCGCCAGGGAAGAGTATGATCTGCGCGGGCTGCAGGCCCTGCAATCGGATTACCGGGGGGTAGACAGCGGTTAACCAGCAATAAAGGTGACGATCTGCCAGCGCAAGTGTGTTACAGTCGCGGTCATAAAATTACAAAACATAATTACATGGCTACGACAATCTGCGAGAGTACACGCCTTTATCGGCGCGGTAGCGCTGTGCCGGCACCCTATATAAAACTTTTTTTCATAGTTGTGGCTAGCTTTTGTCCGGCTATGGCTGCGGCTCAGGAAGCTGACCCGCAAACCGGCGGGGGATCGGGTTTACTGATCATCGCCTGCACCCTGCTGGCGGCGCTGGCTGCCTGGTTTTACGCCCTCCTGAAACGGGAGCGCGCGGCCCGGCGCGCCGAAGAGGCGCGGCTGGCCAGGCTGGAACAGGAAGCCGAGGCTGCGATCCGCGCCAATCAGCACAAAAACCGCTTCCTGGAGCGGATGAGCAACGCCTTTCGCACCCCCTTGAACGTGATTCTCGGCTTCGCCCAGTTGCAGCAGAGTCGGCTCGACCCCGGCGCGGCTGCCGAGGTGAAGCGCGGCACTGAAGCCACGCTCACCGCCGGCTGGCAAATGCTGGAACTGCTGGATGACATCGTCGATATCGCCAGGCTCGAGCGCGGCTCCCTGACTTTGCGGGTAGACGACTGCGCCCTGGACGACGTGGTCGCCCATGCCATCGGCCTGGTGCGGGATGACGCAGACGCCGCTGGCATCAGTATCGAATTTGAACCGGCACAGCTCGGGGTTCGGGCGGACTACAACCGGCTCAAGCAGGTACTGGTCAACCTGCTCAAGAATGCCGTTCAGTACAATCGCGCCGGCGGCGAGGTTCATATCAGTGTCGAGCAGGCTGCCGACGGCAACATCCTCTGCAGGCTGGCTGATACCGGTGTCGGCATCGGCGAGGAGGACCGCGAACAGGTCTTCAATTCCTTTGCCCGCACCTCCGCCGGTGAGCATGCTCACCCGGAAGGTCCCGGCCTGGGGCTGTCAATGGCGCGTTTTCTCTGTGAAGCCATGGAGGGCACACTGACCCTGGACGACAGCAGCAGCGAAGGCACCCAATTCACCATCTCGCTGCCGGCGGCGAGTGCGAAAGCAGCCGAGCCGGCACCCCGGTCCGAGACTACCAGCCCGGTGCCGCCGACCCGGCCGCTTACCACCGTCTATGTCGAAGACCACCGCGCCAGCCTCGAGCTGATGCAGGCCATCATGGCGCCCCTGCAGAACGTCAAGTTGCTGACGGCCAGCAACGCCGAGGACGGCATCCAGCTGGTCCGGGAACACAAGCCGGACCTGGTACTGCTGGATATCAACCTGGCGGGCATGGACGGCATCGATGCGGCCAGAACCATCAAGGCGGAGCCCGAATTGAGCGATATCCCGCTGGTCGCACTCAGCGCCGACGCCGAGGAACCGCAGATCCGGGCCGCCATGGAAGCCGGCTTCACCGAATACCTGACCAAACCCCTGGATATCGAGCAGCTGTGGCGGCTGTTGGAGAACCTGCCCCACGACGAATAGACGCCGTCAGAATACTGGCGGGGCAAAACTGCCAACAAAATGTTGACGGCAACGGCTTTTTGACGCACAGTCAGAGGCGTCAATATTCGAGTCACCACCCATGTCCGCCCACATACTGCTGGTTTCCGACAACACCGATATCGCCGCCGAGCTCGGCACGGTCATCCGCTTTCTCGGCTACCAGCTCACCACCCTCGAGGGCACTCGCGCCCTGTTCCAGGCCCCCGACGATCTCGAAGTCGACATGGTTATTCTCAATATCGACTCCAGCCGGGATATGCGCGAGGCCATCGGGCACTTCGAGTCCGATAACAAGCGCCCGCCCCTGTTTGCCCTGCACCCGGAAGGTGCCGACAACCCGGTCACCCTTGCGCCGGGGCTGGACGGCACCCTGCAATACCCACTCAGCTACCGCAACCTGCTGGGCACTATCCGCGACCAGCTCTCCCGGGAAGACACCCCGGTGCGTCCCGACGGCGTTTCGCGACAGCTCATCGGCGTCAGCGAGGCCATCCAGCAGGTACTGGCCCTGTCCCGGCAGGTGGCCAAAACCGACTGCAATGTGTTGCTGCTCGGGGAATCCGGCACCGGCAAGGAAGTGGTGGCGCGTACCATCCACGCCCAGTCCCTGCGCGCCGAGGCACCCTTCGTCGCCGTGAACTGCGGCGCCATCCCGGCGGACCTGCTGGAATCGGAACTGTTCGGACACGAGAAAGGGGCCTTCACCGGTGCCGTCTCCTCGCGCCGGGGCCGCTTCGAACTGGCATCCGGAGGCACCCTGTTCCTCGATGAGATTGGTGATATGCCAATGGAAATGCAGGTCAAACTGCTGCGCGTGCTGCAGGAAAACGCCTTCGAGCGGGTGGGCGGCAACAAGAGCATTACCCACAACGCCCGGGTTATCGCTGCCACCCACCAGGACCTGGAGCGCAAGGTGGAAGACGGCAGTTTCCGCCTCGACCTCTACTACCGCCTCAATGTCTTCCCGATTGAGCTGGCACCGCTGCGCGAGCGGCGCGAGGACATTCCCTACCTTATCCGAGAATTTGTGCTGCGGCTGGAGCTTGAGAAGCGGCTGCCGGTGGAGATCGAGCCGGAAGCTATCGAGGTCATCAGCCGCCAGGCCCTGCCCGGTAACGTGCGGGAACTGCAGAACCTGATAGAACGCCTGGCTATACTTCACCCCGATGGCCGCGTCGGAGTGGCGCAACTGCCCAACCATTTCCGGATCGGCACAGAAGACACCCCCGGGGCTGCGGCACTACAGGTGGTCGAGCAGCCGCGTGAAACCAGCGCCGACCCGCGCCTGGTGCTGCACGATGAACCCGAGGCCCTGCCGGACGCAGGCCTCAACCTGAAAGAGCACCTGGCCGCAATTGAACGGGATCTGGTGATGGCCGCGTTGGACAATAACGGCTGGGTAGTGGCCAAGGCCGCGAAGCAGCTGGGCCTGCAACGCACTACCCTGGTAGAGAAAATGCGCAAGCTCGGCATCACCAAATCAGCCTGAAGCCGTCAAAAATCACCCCTCCCCCCACCATCCCGTGACAGTTTCTTGACGAATACCGCTCCACAGGCCTGAAATCGGGCGATTTTGCAGTTGGCATGATTACTGCAGTGTATCTGGCAGGACATAACCAGGTGACACGACATGCCTGCCCAAAGCCAAACACAATTAGCGACGATCAGCCCGCCCCCACCGGCTTCCAGTCCGCAACTGGAGCAGGTGATCAGCGCGTTCAACCGCGTTTCGGCGGAACTCAGCGACACCTGGAGCGACCTGGAAAACCGGGTCGCCCACCTCAGCACCGAACTCGCCGCCGCGCGCTCTGCCCGGCTCGAGGAGCTGGCCCAGAAGGAAGCCATTGCCGACCAGCTCTCGGCGCTGATGGCCGCCATGCCGGCCGGGGTTGTCGTCATCGATGCCGACGGCAAGGTCGGTGATGCGAACCCCTCTGCCCTGGCGCTGCTCGGGAGAATCGAGCCAGAACAGGACTGGGATGACCTGCTGGCCACCCTGCAACCCGCCGATGGTGACTACGAGACCGAAGCAGGCCAGCGCCTCGCAATTGCCTACAGCGACCTGGGTGCCGAAGGTGCCCGCATTGCACTACTGACAGATATTACCGAGAGCTATGAGCTCAACCAGCTGCTACAGCGCGAGCAACGCCTGCGTGAGCTGGGCGATATGGCCGCTCGCCTGGCCCACCAGCTGCGCACACCGCTGAGCTCGGCCATGCTCTATGTCTCCCAGCTGGCGCAGCCCGAGCCGGCCACAGCCGCGCCCACGCTGGGCGCCAAGACCATGGAGCGCCTGCACCAGATCGAAACGCTGATCGAGAGCATGCTGCGATTTATCCGCGGCGCCGATGAGCCCATCGAGTCTCTGTGCCTGGCCGGACTGGTACGCGATACCGCCGCCGCCCTGGATCCGCAGCTGGATCGCGCCGGGGCTTCCCTGCTGCTGCAGATTCCCGCTTCCGGCCCGGTTATTCCCGGCCGTCGCGAACTGCTGCAGAACGCGCTCGGCAACCTGCTCGACAACGCCCTCAACAGCTGCAAGGACACCCCGCATATCACGGTCAGCGTCACCACCGAATCCGAGTGGGTGCTGCTGAGCGTGGAGGACAACGGTGTCGGGATTGACCCCGAGCTCGAGGAACAGATTTTCGAGCCCTGGTTCACCACCCGCACCAACGGCACCGGCCTCGGCCTGGCGGTAGTCGCCAGCGCGGCCGAAGCCCACGGCGGCCGGGTAGAAGTCGCCGCTGCCGCCGGTGGCGGCAGCCGTTTCACCCTGGTGCTTCCCAGCCAAATGCAGAAGGAGAACCCATGAACACGCAACAGCCGATTCTCGTGGTCGAGGACGACGATGCCCTGCGCGAAGCGCTGGGCGACACACTGGAGCTCGCCGGCTACGCCGTCACCAGTGTTCGCAACGGCCGGGAAGCACTGGCACAGCTGGCCGACATTCGGCCGCAACTGATCCTGTCTGACGTGCAAATGCCCGAGATGGATGGGTTGGAACTGCTCAAGACCTGCCGGGCACAGCACCCTGACGCGCCCTTCGTACTGATGACTGCCTTCGGCGATGTCGAGATCGCCGTCGACGCCATGCGCCGCGGAGCAGCCGACTTCCTAGCCAAGCCCTTCGAGGCAGACGCGCTGCTGGCACTGGTCGAGAAGCTGACGCCCGACCAGGCCGCCGCCGACGCCCCGGTATTCGAGGACGCCTCCAGCCATTCGGTGGCAGAACTGGCCCTGCGAGTTGCACAGAGCGATGCGTCTATTGTCATCAGCGGTGAATCCGGCGTCGGCAAGGAAGTATTCGCCCGGCTTATACACGACCATTCAAACCGCGCCTCGCAGCCCTTTGTCGCCATCAACTGTGCGGCCATCCCCGAGAGCATGCTGGAGTCGATCCTGTTCGGCTACGAAAAAGGCGCGTTTACCGGCGCTCACACGGCGCGGCCGGGCAAATTCGAGCACGCCAATGGCGGCACCCTGCTGCTGGACGAGATTTCCGAGATGGACCTGGGGCTGCAGGCGAAACTGCTGCGGGTCCTGCAGGAGCGCGAGGTCGAGCGACTGGGCGGCAAGCAGCCGCTGCCCCTGGATATTCGCGTGCTCGCCACCACCAACCGCGACCTCGCCGCCGAAGTGGCGGCGGGCAACTTCCGCGAAGACCTGTTCTACCGCCTCAATGTCTTCCCGCTGCATATCCCGCCGCTGCGGGAGCGCCGCGGAGACATTCTGCCCATGTGCCGCCGCTTCATGCAGGAAATGGCACCCGGCGAAGGTCTCGCCCTGGACAGCTTTGCCGAGGAGCTGCTGATGCAGTACCACTGGCCTGGCAACGTGCGCGAGCTTCACAACGTTGTGCAGCGGGCGCTGATACTGCGCAATGGCCAGACCGTGGACGCCACCTCAATCCTGTTTGAACCGGGCACCCCGGCTGCCGACGAGGTAGCAGGCGAGGCGCCGCTGGAAGAGACCGGCGAGGCCGCCCTGGTCGATGACCTCAAGATCCGCGAGATGGAGCTGATCATCAACACCCTCAACGCCGAAAACGGCAGCCGCAAGGACGCCGCCGCCAGGCTGGGCATCAGCCCGCGCACACTGCGCTACAAGCTGGCGCGGTTCCGCGAGCAGGGTGTGAGCATACCGGGCGCCGCCAGCGCCTGAGATCCGGACAAGTACCAGGGAGAGCGACATGATTAATGACGTCAATGTAGAAACCGTTCTGGCGCAGATGCGCGCCCTCACCGATGCGGCGCAGTCCAGGCCGGCGGCGGAAAGCACCGCAACCGAAGGGCCGGAATTCTCACGCCTGCTCAAGGATTCGCTGGACCAGGTGAACGAACTGCAGTCCAGCTCGCGGGAGCTCAAGCGCGCCTTCGAGACCGGCGCTGAGGATGTCAGCCTCCCGGAAGTGATGGTTGCGGTACAGAAGGCCTCGGTGTCATTCGAAGCCGTAACCCAGGTTCGCAACCGGCTGCTCTCGGCCTACCAGGAAATTATGAACATGCAGGTTTGAACGACCGGCTGAAGGATTGAACACGCATGGAAACTACCGTCGCTACGACCGTTAACACATCGCCACTGCAGCAGCTGAGCTCCCTGAGCCAGATGCACTTCGTGCGGCAACTCATCCTGTTCGGCGGACTGGCCGGCAGTATCGCCCTCGGGGTTGCGGTGGTGCTCTGGTCACAGACGCCTGACTACCGGCTGCTGTACGCGGGCCTCTCGGCCCAGGAAGCCTCCCGGGTCAGTACGGCCCTGGACCAGGCCGGCCTCGACTACCAGATCGACCCGCGCAGCGGTGACATCAAGGTCCCGGCCACGGAAGTTCACAGCACGCGCCTGGTGCTGGCCCGCGGCGGCCTGCCCAAGCAGGCCAGCAAGGGCTTCTCCATGCTCGACCAGAAACCGACCCTGGGAACCAGTAACTTCATCGAGCGGGCCCGCTTCAACCGGGCGCTGCAGGAAGAGCTGGTGCAGACCATAGAATCCATGGACAGCGTGGGCGAGGCGCGGGTACACCTCAGCATCCCGAGGCAGACCTCCTTCCTGCGTTCGCGACTCTCGCCCAGCGCCTCGGTGATGCTCAGCCTCTACCCGGGCAGGTCCCTGAACCAGGTACAGGTCGCCGGTATCAAGCACCTGGTATCCGCCAGCGTGGCGGGACTGGATGCCGGCGACGTGTCCGTGGTGGACCAGACCGGCAGCCTGCTGAGCCTGGACGAGGAGTCCCAGTTCGCCATTTCCAATGCCAACCTGCGCCTCAAGCGCGAGCTGGAGCAGGACTACGCCGCGCGCATCATGAGCATCCTCACGCCAATCGTCGGCGCCGACCGGGTGCATGCCCAGGTCTCCGCGGACCTCGACTTCACCAGCATCGAGACCACCGAGGAAGATTACACGCCGGAGAACATCCTGCGCAGCGAGCAGTCCAATATCGAGGAAACCAATCGCGAGACCCAGCCCGAGGGTATTCCCGGCCTGCTGCCCACCGATCCCAATGCCCAGCCCCAGGACGGCCAGGGCGCTGACGGCCAGCAGGCGGCTGAACCCGAGGTTCGTACCGTAAGCAACAAGCAAACCACCACGCGCAACTTCGAAGTGGATCGTAGCATCAGCCACATCAAGCGCTCGCCGGGCGGTATTTCCCGCATCTCGGTAGCCGTACTCATCGACTACCCCGAGGACAGCGCCGCGGCTGAAGGCGCTCCCGCAGAGGGCGCCGATGCAGCGGCTGCCACCAGCACACAGCTCGACCCTCAGCAACACGAGCGCATCGTCGAACTGGTCAAGCAGACCATAGGCTTTGACGAGACGCGGGGCGACTCGGTGAGCGTGATTGACTCGGACTTCATGAGCGTCGCGACCGAAGCACCGCTGGCCCTGGAAGAGAGTCTGTTGGACAACCCGCTGCTCTGGTCGGGGTTGCGCCACGGCGCCGCCGGACTGGTGGTGCTGTTCCTGATCTTCGGCGTGCTGCGCCCGGTGCTGAAAAGCAGTGTCGCCAACGACAGCGCGCTACCTATGCGACTGGCGAGACCGGCCGCCGCCGGTGTCCCGGGCGCCATGGACATGGCTGACGACCGGGTCAGCCTTTCCGGACAAGCTCCCCAGGGACTGCCCCAGGGCGGCGTCAATTACGACCAGCACCTGCAGCAGGCGCGCAGCATAATCGAATCTGAACCGGAGCGGGCGGCACGCCTGATCCAGGGCTGGGTGAGCGATGACAATGGCTGAGGAAGCTGTGACCCCGTGGCAGACGCCGCCGCTTGATTCCAACGGCGGCCATTCCGAGCTGGCCGCCGCCCACTCCGAAGAACTGGAGGCGCTACGCGCCCAGGCCTGGGAGGAAGGAC